>NZ_CP145900.1:0-299394 GCF_049568665.1 Haladaptatus sp. SPP-AMP-3
AGCACGTTGCGGAACATCTTATCGCGATTTTTTACGTTCCGGAGGATGATCCCAATCGAGTGGCTGGCAATCCAGATGTCTTCGGTTTCAGTGTCTTCCGGTGACTCTACATCTCGCAATTTGATGGCCGATTACTGGTCTTGCTGTGCTTCGAGTTCGTCTATTCGCTCGTCTTTCTCGGCGGCTTCTTCTTCGAGGTCGTCAACACGGTCGGTGAGCGATTGAACGTGCTTGGCGAGGTCGCTGATCGAGACAATCTCAGTACTGGACGCACCGGACGTGGTAGTGTCACTCATCGGCACTCACTTCCACTGTAGCCGCAGCATCGTCTCTTGGCGTGGAGAGTCGCGGCAAGTGGCCAATGGTAATGAGTGACTCGATACAATGGGTAGCCATGTCAGTGGCGGTGTGAGTGTACTCAGGAAAAGTTATAGAGGAATTGGGCTGACTGATATAGTGGGAAATGGCTTACCGCAGTTCGTTTTGTGCCGTCATGTGATGATCGGTGGAACGGTTAGGATGAACTGTGGTGCGTTCTGTGTTGGTGGGTTCGTCTTCCTGAACGTAAGAACCATCCGCGAAAATACGGCTGTCGTATGTTTGACTTCTTATTCATCTTCGTGTAGCTTTCGTCTCGAGCCTGTCTGGTGGTATATTCCTTTGTAGGCCATTACGACTGGTATGGTTCAACTCTCAAATTTAGCTCTTGTCGTCTCTCCACTTGATCAGCGACTACTCGATAATCGGGTGATTTATATACTGACAAAATGTTCAGCTAGCCTGATGGTAAGTCAACTGAAGAACAAAACCGCAATCGTTACCGGCGCAAGCAGCGGTATCGGACGAGTGTCGGCTAAACGCTTCGCTGAGGAGGGTGCAGACGTAGTGGTCGCTGACGTTGATTCCGATGGCGGACAAACCACGGTCGAACAAATCGAAGCAGCGGGCGGCAACGCAACATTCGTGAACGTCGATGTTACCGACGAAGAGGACATCAAACAGATGGTCGAAACCGCTTGCGATACCTACGGCGGACTCGATATCGCACACAACAACGCTGGAATCGAAGGTGACAATTCCCCGCTCACCGAGCAGACGAAAGCGAACTGGCACCAAGTCCTCGATATCAATCTGACCGGCGTGTGGCTCGCCATGAAATACGAACTTCCGGAACTCGTGAAGGGTGGGGAAGGTGCCATTATCAACACATCGTCGATTGCGGGCCTCTCGGCCGATGGAAGTGCACCGTATGTGGCGAGCAAACATGGCGTCGTTGGCCTTACAAAGACAGCAGCAGTCCAATACGCACAGGAGAATGTCCGTGTCAACGCGGTCTGTCCTGGCGTTGTTAGGACACCAATGGTGGAACGGTCGCTCGAGAAACATCCCGATGCGGTCGAGACGATAACTGGCGACCAACCACTCGGCAGAATGGCAGAGCCCGAAGAAATAGCCAGCACCGTCGCTTGGTTGGCATCCGATGACGCGTCGTTCGTAAATGGCCACGCGCTTCCGGTCGACGGTGGTATGCTCGCGTAACGTTTACTGCCCGAGACAGAAGAGCGATTTACTACATGGGCTTTTACGGAACGGCAGTTAGCTAGATGGCACCGATAATCGCATCAAAAAGTCAGCGAACTAGTTACTGTTGTGTCTCTCCTCCGTCGATAGGTAGCGCTTGTCCGGTAATGAATGACGCCTCATTCGAGCAGAGCCACACGATTGCGCTCGCTACTTCGCCCGGTTCCGCTGGCCGTCCCATCGGGACGTTCGAGGTGACTGCCTCTTGCTCCTCGTCAGTCATCGATCGGAGGGCGGGCGTTTCGACGATAGTTGGGCACACGGCGTTTACTCGGACGCCATCGCTGGCAAATTCGAGCGCAGTCGTGCGAGTTAATCCAATGACGCCGTGTTTGCTTGCACCGTAGGGTGTTCGCCCAGGACTGCCACGGATTCCTGCCATCGAAGCCACGTTGACGATTGCTCCACCACCTGATTCGAGCAGGACTGGAAGTTCGTGTTTCATTCCTGCCCAAACGCCCTTCTGATTGATGTCTATGATTCGGTCCCACTCTGTTTCTTCGATATCTGTTATTGGAGCAGGAGTATTTCCAGTTGCGGCGTTGTTGATCGCATAATCGAGTCGGCCGTACTCCTCGACGGTTGCTTCGACCATCGTGGCAATTGAGGATGGTTGTCCGGTGTCGACCTCGAGAAACGTCGCGGTTCCACCCGTTTCCTCGATTTGCTGTACCGTTTCCCGTCCACTGTCGATATCGATATCTGCGATTACGACGTTCGCGCCTTCATTTGCGAACCGTTTAGCAGTTGCTCGACCGATGCCGGAGCCGGCACCGGTAACGAGAGCTACGGTATCCGAGAGTTCGTACATCCTACCATTATATATTGAATATATGTTCAAATAGTTTCTGGCAACTGTATTTCAAACCCACTAGTAGCCCTCAAAACGAAGATTAACATCAGATCTATATCTATACACTTAAATAATAACTTACTATTCAACTAGTCACGGATGACTACTCAGCCGCCCTCCCGATTCAGGTGTCGTCTTTCGATCGAGTTCGACAGGGACAACCTACATTTCGATCGATGACAGTATCCGAATCTTCCACCTTCCCCGATCACGATTTGTCGTACTGTCATGATGCCGTTCAGGATGTCTCTCGAACATTCGCCCTCACGATTGACCTCCTTGAATCGCCACTCGCAGACCAGATCTGTGTGGGATATCTCCTTTGCCGAATCGCCGATACCATCGAAGACGCGGCCCATATCCCGTCCACAGTGCAAACAACGCTTCTCGGCTCGTACGACGCAGTGTTAGACCCCACTGATCGAACGACCGTACTGGATTTTCAGGCCGTCGTCGAACCGTGGCTTCCGAGGAACACCACTGACGAGATGTACTCAACTGCGGATTGGAGTGTTGTTGCTAACGCACCGATCGTCGTTGCTACTTTCGAAACTTTCGACCGTCGGATACAATCCGCTATGCTGCCGTCCGTCCGCGAGATGATCAGAGGGATGATCACCTTTATCGAACGGTATCGCGACCACGAGGGTCTCAGGATTGGGACTGAAACAGAACTCAAACGGTACTGTCACTATGTCGCCGGTACCGTCGGGACGCTCATCACAAACCTTCTTGTGCACCACGACGTCTCGACGACCCAGGAACGGATTTTGACGACGAATGCGGAACATTTCGGTCGGTTGTTGCAATTCGTGAATATCGCTAAAGACGTCCATGATGACTACATACACGAGAACAATGTCTATCTCCCACAGGCCTGGCTCACCGACGAAGGTGTGCCGCAGGATGCACTTCTTGCGGACGAGAATCGGCAGGCCACTGCTCGCGTTGTTACACGACTGACGCGTTGTGCGAAGTCTTATCAACCACCTACCAGAGCGTACATCGAGGCGATGCCGCTACAAGGTGGAAACACGATCGCTGCATGGGCTGTACCCTATCTCCTCGCAGTCGGTACCCTTCGTGAAATCGAACGAAATCCGATTGATACGCTGACAGACACACCGGTCAAACTCTCGCGGGAAGAAGTCGGTGCGATAGTTGCAACGGTCACCAATCGGGGGCACAAAGCGATTTCCGAACTCCAAAGGACGGTTTCCCAAACGCCGTATCGTCAGGCGATATCCCGGACCGAAGAGTAATCGCGATCGAGTATTTTCTCGGATAATTCCTTTGTACGAGTGGTGGACCGAGAACTGACTACGTTCGTGGCAGGCAATCGGTTCGAAGTTACTTCTCGTTCACCGAAATGCGGTCGATATGTGTCTGTATCGCTTGTCTGAGCGTGTGAATCGACTCGTCTGGATCGTATACGGTAAGTCGGCGTGCTCTCGTTCCGGTCAAAAGGGAGAGCAATAGCTCCGATTCGATGTCGGGATCGACGTCCTCGAATTCACCGGCTTCGACCCCACGGACGAGAATATCCTTAAGTAATTTTTTGAGTTCAGTATCGACATCGAGATATTGGTCTCGGCAGTCTGCATCGTGTGGGGCATTCACCCGCAATTCGAACATTGCGAGCTGGACCCGATACGGCTCCTCGTCGAGTGTCTCAGGGAGGAGGGCATCGATGAGTGTTTCTAGCTCTGTTCGTGGCGATTGCTCGCCCCTGGGAAGGGTAGCTAAGAACTGGTGGAGTACGTACTCGAGAAAATCGACCAATAGCTCGTCTTTTCCATCGTAATGATAGTAGAGCAGTGCCTTACTATTCTTAAACTCGTCAGCGATTCGTTGAATAGTGAGATTACCGTATCCGTGTTTGCTCAAGGCTTTATATGTCGCTTCCATGATTTCCCGTTCCCCGGGACTGAATTCGCGAAGCTTACTCTCGTGGTCCATCGATTCAGTCGTTTGGCTCCAACGGAAGTGTCCCTTTCGGATTATCCACCGTTTGTGGCTTGCTGTGTCCCTGTTATCAGTCTCATGAGTCGGTCTGAATAACTAACCGGCTGTTCACCGGTATTCTCTCACGGTTCCGAGTTAGTGCGTCGTCATCGGAACCGTTATGGGATTCTGAACAAAAATTCAATATATGAATACAACGACCCGCAAACGTCCGTGGTTCGCGGCATTGCTTTCTTCTTTGGTCGTGGGGCTCGGTCATTTTTACCTCCGCCGTTGGAAGCGCGCGCTCGCTTGGATCACGATTCTTGCAGGTGTCGTCCTTCTTAGCGATCCGCATGCGGTGACGACCTATCGCAACCTCAGCGACCCTCACGTCCTTACTCCACAAATTGATGGCACCGACAACCTCTGGGGTACAGTCCCCATCTTCGTGATATCCTTCCTCGCCGCTGTGGACGCTTACACAATCGCTTACGTCCAGAATCAGGAACTGGCTACTCCGGTCGAAACTGATGACCGTGATCAGTGTCCGTATTGCGGTCACGATATCGATCCTTCGCTCGAATTTTGTCACTGGTGCACCACTGAGCTCGAACAGATGAATGATACGGACGGAAGGGAAAATCGCCGGTGACTTGCCACCGCTACAGAAACTGAGCCATATAGTATTCCTCTTGGTGAATCTCTCGTTTTCTTCGTTAGTTCCTAGCTATACGGTCCTGCTAGAACGTGGCGAGTCCCCCGATCGAACCTTGGTCAGTGTAACACTTTTTCCTTGAAACTACGTCAGTAGTGGAGATATTATGTCTAGCTATATTTTCAGCTGTACAGACGAAATTATTTTCTGTCTCCTGTTCTCTACAGTACCTGAGTGCTCGGCCACTCGGCTTTGACCAGTACACTGGTTGATATCATATCGTAGGACACCGAGTTGCCTTGCGCTCTCGAAAAAGGAAGCTGGGACTGATAACTCTCCACGCTTCTCTTTCGCTCCTTCTTTGCCTAGCTAAGCGTCCGTTCCCATCGTCGGAAATGGGTCTCTAACGACACCAGCCTATTTCGTTCAGACAGCGGTACGCAACACCAGTCTTAGTGCTTCGGCTATCTGGGTACAAGAGTGTCGAAGTAGTTCTCTCACGACTCATCTTTAGTTCGTGCAGCAGCGAGTGTTGTCACCACTTGGGTGGCGTGAGAAACGCATTGAGCAGCTCCTTTCGAGTCATAGCGAAATCAGCCTCACATCGTTTTTCTAAAGAAAATGCAGAGAGAGTTCCACGGGTCACCCGACCCGTGGTACTTCACCGATAACACGTTTAGAGGAGGGATTTGGTACATACTTGTACCTCCATAGAAACAAAAATCACATCCTGTTGAAAACTTTAATCAGTGATGTGCTTCTGTGGTCGTGCTGAATATAGGGCGCGTATCTTGCACGGCGTCGTGTTCGCACCGGTAGAGTGGCGGATACTGGTAGTTGAGTAGATGCGTTGACCGTTCAGCACTGTGTTACCCATCAAGAGCTAAGGGCTGAATGTCGTTGCTGTACGATCTCGGTGGACAATGGTCTCTCGGCACGTGCATTGTGACGTTTGAACTCGTTTCCATCAACAGAATTCTTTTGTCTCCATGGGACTTCCTGAGTGTATGACTTCTTCCGCTATCTCACCAGCCAGGGTGCTGGAGGTTGTCGACACGCTCGAGCCTCCCGGTACGCCATTGACGACTCCGGAAGTTGCCGCTGAGTTCGACTGTACCGACCGGACGGTCTACAACAAACTAGAGGCGCTCGTCGCGGACGGGCCACTCAAGACGAAGAAGGTCGGCGCGCGCGGACGTGTGTGGTGGCGACCCGTCAGTAATGAAACGGAAGGGATTAGGAACTCGAATGGGCCGCGAGAACAAGTTCGCTCTCACCCCGTATTCGACTCCGAGATGGTCGGCGTCATCGTCTGGGGAAGCGACTTCACCATCAGGGACGCGAATGACGCTTTCCTAAAAATGGCCGGCATGGAATATGAAGAGGCGCTGGGCACATCGTGGCGCGACCTCACTCCCGAGGAGTTCTACCTGGATTCAGAACGCCACATTGAGCAAGTCGAGGAGACCGGTAGCGGCGTCCCCTACGAGAAGCAGTACTACCACAGCGACGGTTCATGCTGGTGGGGACTGTTCGAATCGCGATTGCTGAACGACAGCGAGAAGGTGGAGTTTGTCATCGACATCACCGACCGCAAGGAGAGTGAAGTAGCGCTCGAACGGCTCAACGACGCGTCGCGGAAGCTAATCGACACCAATACGGAGACCATCGCTGACCGCGTTGCCTCGCTCGCACTCGCGATACTCGATGTCGAGTACGCCGCACTCTGGCGGTACGACGATCAGAGGGGGACCTCGAAGAACACGCTGCCGACGCGGCCGGGGACGGAGACGCTGACGCGTTCTGTGTCCCGTCCGAGGTTTCCGACTGGGTCTGGCAGACATTCATCGGCACCGACGTCCACGTGGAGAACGATATCGACGGCCAGATGGGCGAGTCGTTGCCGTTGCGAAGCTGCGCGTTCGTTCCGCTGGGCCGACACGGCGTTGTGTCGTTCGGCTCGACGCAAGTCGACACCTTCGACGAGCGCACGGTCGAGATCGCAGAGACAATTGCCGCGACCGTCGAAACAGCGTGGAATCGGGCCCAAGGCGAACAACAGTTGAGCGAGCGCAACGAGGAACTTGAACGTCTTGACAGGCTGAACGCGCTCATTCGAGGTGTCCACCAGCACCTGGTGGACGCCGACAGTCGCGAGACCATCGAACAGGCCGTCGTGGGGCAACTCGCCGACTCTGCCCTTTACGAGTTCGCGTGGATTGGTACGCGTGACCCGGGAACGGGCACCGTCACACCCCGGGAGTGGGCCGGCGTCGACGACGGCTACCTCGACATGCTTTCGATTTCGACGGAGAGAACGGGTCCCAACGAGGATCCTATCGCCGCCGCCATACGAACGACCGACCTACAGGTTGTCGCGGACGTCGCCATCGACCCACGCACCGCCCCATGGCGCGAGGCCACGCTCGATCGCGGGGCGCGATCGTGTATTGCTATCCCGCTCCGATACAACAGATCGAGATACGGCGTGCTGGCGGTGTACACCTCTAGTCCTCAATCCGACGAGCGCGATCACGCCGTGCTCAAAGAGCTGGGAGAGACGATCGCTCACGCCATCGACGCCGTCGAGACCAAGCGGACGCTACTGTCTGATAGCGTCACCGAACTCATGTTCGAAATCCACGACGGGGACGACGTACTCACCGCGCTCGCCCGGGCGTCCGACTGCGAGATCACGTTCGACGGCCTCGTGCCCCAGCACGACGGCGCGGCCCGCCTGTTCTTCGCGACGGAGGACGTGAACGCCAAGGAGGTACTGGACGAGGCCCGACGCTTGCCGAGCATCGCTGAGGTAACGCTACTCCGTGAGACGGAGACCGAGAGCGTCTTCGAGGCGACGGTCACTGAATCAACAGTCGCGTCACACGTCATCGAGAATGGCGGCCTCGTCCGCTCGCTCACCGTCACCGCCGAGACGACTACCGTCGTCATCGACCAGCCCGCTGGTACGACCGTTCGGAAGTTCGTCGAGACGATACAGAGTGTGTATCCGAGTGCTGACCTCGTGGCTCGGCACTCGCACGACCGCCCGATCAGGACACGCGAGGATATGCGAGCGATCCTCTCGGAGCGACTCACGGCCCGGCAACGCGAAATCCTCGAAACAGCGTACCGGAGTGGGTACTTCGAGTCTCCGCGCGTCCAAACTGGCAGGGACCTCTCGGAAGCGCTCGATATCACACAGTCGACGTTTTCCCACCACCTCCGAGAGGGCGAGCGGCGGCTCTGTGAGCTGGTATTCGACTCGGCTTAACTATCTAGTTCGGCTATGAACAGGCCTGGAAACGCCGTTCCAATACTTTTAGTGACCGGCATCACTCAGGTGTCTTCTAGATAATACCCATCGAGTTACGACGCGACCGAAAAGGTTCGAATACACGCTTTCCCTCCCGTCGCTTCAATGGGCACCCATGGTTCACCGAAGCGGGGGATTCGTGAACGCTGAACGCCTCTCGTCAGAACTCTCACTGGACGACGTACTGGACGTGCTCGCGAACAGGTATCGACGTCGGCTCCTTTTTGCCTTGATTGACCAGAATGACCAGGACGACGATACACAGGGTCCCGGCGACGTCACTATCGAGGACGAGGAATTAAATCTCCCTAAGATCCAGATGATTCACACCCACTTACCGAAGCTCGAGGACATGGGGTTGATCGAATGGAACCGGGACAGCAATGAGGTGAAAAAAGGTCCCAAGTTTGAGGACATCCGGCCGCTGCTTGAGTCGATGAGCGACCATGATGACCTCCCCGACGACTGGTTCTGAGTCCTGTCACCGAGTTCGACTGGGACGTCGGATCGTGCTGCCACGTGGCTGCATCTGTGCCAGATCGACCCGCCAGTTCAGACATACCGAACAGGGAGAGGTGATGTCGCCGTCTGTACTGAATTCATTCCCTTCGTCTAGTACACCATTCCTCAACGATGATTGGACGGTGTCTTCCAACTGCTGACTGGTTACTTTGGAACACGTCGGCACGTTCTCACGCCGGTCGTTCTCGACTGTCGGTAGTGGGAGTCGTCGATTACAACGTTATAATAGAGGGGGATCGCGAACGCGATCCACTCACTTTCGCAGAAAATGACGCACTCCACCGTAACCAACCGATTACTACCACCATGTTTCACCGGCAACGCGGTGTGAATTTCGTGTGGTGGTTTGGTTCGAGAGGGTGTTCGACGAACCTCGTGATTACAACGCTATAATCAGAGTCCTCCGTTCTCTATTTCTGCGTTTGCTTCGTGGGCGCGCATCCACCCCGCCAGATTAGGATGGGCAAACGTGATCTCGATATGATAGCCACCGACACCCATGGCGTCGTCCACACACAGCGTCCGTGACTCTTTGTAGGTCACGCTGGGCACACGTTCGGCCATCTCTTCCATCACTCGGTATCCGTCGTTTTTGTATGCACAGCCATAGTGAGTCGCGACTTCCCGATATCCGAGTCGTGCAACCATCACGTCCTTCGTCTTGGCGACGTTCTTCGCGTGCTTGAGGACGTCAAAGTATTTGCCCTCGACTTGCTGGCTCTCAGCGCGTTTCTCGCGTTGACCTTGACTAGATGTGTATATGGGTACTTGCCACGGCTGTGGGAACAGAGTTATACATACCCACCTACAATCTAATAATGGGTATGTCCGAAATAGCTACTGATGAACGGGGTCGTATCACGATCCCGAAAAAAACACGCGAACGATTTGGCGAGCATTATCGCCTCGTCGAACTAGAGAACGGGATCAAACTCATTCCGATTGATGATGACCCAGTTGAAGGCCTTCGAGACGCTGTCGGGGATGCGTTTGCTGACAAAGACGCCGCCGAGCTGAAAGAAGCGGCTCGAACGTCTGCGACTCAACAGATCAACGAGCGGAATAGCGATCGTAGCAAGACAGAACACGAACAGAGTGAGGAATAGCTTGTGTACGTTGAGACCGATTTTCTCACCGCCTTGGTGAAAGACGACGACTGGCTGCAAGACTCGGCACTGGATGCCCTCAAAGAGTACGATGACATCCACACCTCCATTCTTTCGTACGCCGAGGTTCTGGTCCTCTTCTATGACCACATTGAGGCAGAGTATGAGATCGATGCGCCGCGAGCTATTACGAACTTGCTCGAACTCGTTCCTATCGTCCCAGAAATTCACGAAGATGCGATTCTCGCAGCTGCAACGTATATCGACGAGTATCATATGACGCCATTCGATGCTCTCCACGCTGGTCTCGTCGCGACGAAGGGCGAGCAGATACTTTCAACCGAACTAGATTATGATACTGTTGGTCTTGGTCGGGTACCGCTTGCTCCATCAGAAGTGGATGACTGATTCTACGGTTGGTTCTCGATTGATCGGTTGTTAGTATTAGATACTAACGCAGACGATCTATTGGAGACGAAAGCAGTGCTCGAGGAGAACGGGTGGCGGATTGTACATGGCATCGTCGATAGCGTGTGGGTGACGCCGATCGCAGGCGAGGAACAGATGTCGCTGTCTGCGCTTGTATCAGAGATTTCTGAAGAGGTGAAGATTCGGCTCGAACACGAAGCCCACTACGATTGGATTTCGTTCCGTTGCGTGATTTGGATGCTGGTGCCTTGACGAAGTACTTCGGGAAGGTCGCTGGCGAAGACGAGTACAAGTATCGAGGGATCGAGTGTCGTCAACGGAGTACGCCGTCGTATATCGACGAGGCACAGAAAGCGTTGATTCGAGCAGTGGATGCGTATCGTGATCCAGAGGCAGCTTGTGAGGAATTGCGGTCGTGGATCGATCGGCTTGAGCGGGGAGCGGTTGATCTGTGTGAGTTGGTGATCACGAATCGCGTTTCGAAAAAGCGGGAGGATTACACGCAATCGACGCGGAGTGTGGCGGCATTAGAGCGAGCGGCTGAGTTGGGGTTGACGCGTGCCCCTGGTCAGAGCGTGTCGTACGTGGTGGTGGACGATAACAAGCAGTCGCGAGAGCGGGTGCAGTTGGCAAGTGAGGAGTTGAGTGAGTACGATGTTGGGTTTTATCGGGAGCTGTTGATTCGTGCAGCCGCGAGTGTGGTATCGCCGCTTGGGTGGCGTGAGCAACGCATTGAGCAATTCTTCGCGAGTTATGTCGAAATTAGCCTCAAATCGTATCTCTAACGACCACAGGGTAGAGGCTGGATCAGTTGCACACCTTTACTTCTAACGAACCACAAATTACGGCTTCGCTGAAGATTTTCAATCGATAACCGATTTCGGCGGTCGTGCTGATTGCAGAACACGAATCAAGCCAGCCACGAGCGTACACAGGAGATGGGTAGGTTGTTCAGTACACAGAAAACAGGTTTCATATTAATACTGAATAGATTGTCAACTAGTTCTCACCGCTATTCTGTCTGAAATTTATGTTATTTTAGAGACAGTAATTTGTAGGAGTCCGTCGTATGGAGTGCGAGTCGGGTGGGCAGTGCTGTGGGCATCACGCGAGAGAACGAGAGACACCAACCATGAGCAACGAGACACACGACACGCCGGCTGACGCAGAATCGAATTCTAACCCGCTGCAGGCGACCCGCCGCACCGCGCTTCAAGGGGCAGGGCTCGCCGGGTTACTGGCGATGGGCGTCGGCAGCGCCAATGCTAGCCAAGACATTCCGTTCGCGAATGCCCAGCAGACGACAGACAATGACGAGTCAGTCCCAGTCACGTGGGAGAATTTCCCGCGCGCACAGTTGCATAGCGAGATGGAAAGTCAGGCCGAAAATGGTGCATTCGGCGAATTCTATCATTATCGAACGCTCTTACCCCTCGATGAGCAGATCGAAGCCCTGCCCAACCGAGACACCCTTTACTCGTTTGGGTTCTTCGACCTGACCGAACCAGTTACCATCACCAAACCGGATACTGGTGATCGCTACCAGTCGATGGTTGTCCTCAATGAAGATCAGTACGAAAAGATGTTCGAATACGAGCCTGGCAAGTACACTTTGACCCAGGATGCAATCGGGACGCGGTACGCCAGTGTTCTAGTCCGCACGTTCGTCGACCCGAACGATCCGGACGACGTAGCGACCGCCCATCAATTACAGGACGAACTCGCAGTGAGCCAAGACGCATCGATCACAACCTTCGAAATTCCCAACTGGGACCGCCAATCACGTAAA
The DNA here is from genome assembly GCF_049568665.1 of Haladaptatus sp. SPP-AMP-3. Classification (NCBI taxonomy): domain Archaea; kingdom Methanobacteriati; phylum Methanobacteriota; class Halobacteria; order Halobacteriales; family Haladaptataceae; genus Haladaptatus; species Haladaptatus sp. SPP-AMP-3. The sequence continues at coordinate 12,199 of NZ_CP145900.1, forward strand.
GAACTCTTTGACGCGCTCGTCACAGTCGGGAAAACGATGGACAACTTCGATGGCGCCTACGGCGACGTCGGTGAGGTCAACCCCGTGAAGTTCTTGCTCGCGAGCGTGTCAACGTTCGGGTTTCCAGAATCTGAAACGACCTTCCTTTCGAGGGTTCCTGACCAGAACGACGGCGAAACGCCACACACACTTACTGTCCAGGGCGTCCCTGTCGACGGATTCTGGTCGGTCACCGTCTATAACAGCGACTGGTATCTTGAGGAGAACAAATACGACGCGTACTCGGTCAACAATGTGACCGCAGAGCGGAACGACAACGGGAGTGTCACGGTGCACTTCGGTGGCAACCCCGACCAACCTAACTTCCTCTACACGCCAGAAAACTGGAACTACCTGGTTCGGCTCTACCAACCACGCAAGCCGATTCTCAATGGGAACTATCAGTTCCCCAAAGCCCAGCCGGTTGGATGAGGGACATAGGCGGATAGCAGCTGTGATTACTATTGGGGATTGGCTTGTTGCACTGTCGACTTGTTTTTCGTCTCATACTGGCGGTCGTGCTGAGCTCATCCTGTTTGCTTCGTGGGCTCGTCTCCACTGCCAAATTAGAATGAGCAAACTTGATCTCGATGTGATGGACAGCGACATCCATGGTGTCGTCCTCGGACAGCATCTCTAACTCCTTATAGCTCACACCAATCACATGCGCGGCTATCTCTTCCATCACCCGATAGCCCCCGTTTGTGTACGCACAGCCATAGTGAGTTGCAACCTCTCGGTAGCCTAACCCGTGCAATCATCATATCGTTCGTCTTGGCGACGTTCTTCGCGTGCTCAAGCACATCGAGATACTTGTCTTCGACGTGCTGACTCTCGGCACATTTCCCGCGGAAGTTGACGAGCTCAGTATACTGTTCTGAGTGTTGACTGTCTCGAAGAGCTGGCGGCCTGCAGTGGCTGCTCAATTGGAATTCGACTGCAGCAGTTGAATCCCACGTTCAACGATCGCATCGGTAGTGAAGAGACTCGTCTCCGTTTGAAGAGCCCGCATAAGCGACGTCGCTTCATCGCTGGATACTACATTCCGATGGTACGCAAGTGCAATCACGCCAATCGAACCCGAACTGTGTCAATTCGGGGCGTCCACATCTGCGATTGTGTGGGTTTTTGTTAGTGTCGTGTTACACCAATTAAGGGCATGGAATCGATATGAAAAAGGCGAATCCTATACAAGGATTCTCGTCTAGACAGTCACATATCGAGATGTCAGTCCGTACAAAGCGAATTTACGAACCTGCCGAGTCAGCGGACGGGACGCGCATATTGGTCGACCGCCTTTGGCCACGCGGTGTCTCAAAAGAAGATGCGGCTTTAGATCGTTGGATCAAAGGTATTGGCCCTTCCGACGAATTACGTCGGTGGTTCGATCATGATCCCGAGCGATGGGATGAATTCAATACCCGATACAAGGATGAATTAGCTCACCAGCAAGATGTCATCGATGAATTGCGTGAATTAGCGGAGGACGAGACTGTAACGCTGCTCTACGCTGCGAAAGATGTAGATCACAATAACGCAATTGTCCTAAAAGAAGTCCTCGAAGCAGGTCGATAATACCATCAGATGCGATGATGAAAATGAAGATCCTGTCCACCGATCATCAAGCAGACACCGGCCACACAGAACGCCAGGGAAAACGTTCTCAACGAAGACATCAACCTGCCCAGTTTGTACCTGAACGAAAAATTAGGAGCGCATATCGATGACAGCCACGACAGTTTCCCGATGGGCACGCCGATACGTCATTGTGAGTGCTCTATTCCTCGCTTTCTGGCAGAGTACCGCACTCATTGGCCTTCCACAACAGACAGAGGTTCTGCTTGGCATCTATGGATTCGTCCTGCACATGATTTTCGGGAAGGCGTATTCGCTGATCCCGTCGTATTTCAATCGGCAGCTAACGCCTGATCCCGCACCGATGATACAGTTTCCGCTCACTGTGGTCGGGACGAGTTGTCTCATTGGTGCGTCACTCACGGACGGCCCCGACTGGGTTGGAGCTGTCGGGGCAATTTTGTGGGGCGTCGGTGTCGCTGTGTTCCTCGGTGCGCTTCTGTGGACGATCCGTGATAACCTAACTGGACGAGAAACTGCAACGGGTCAATCAAATGTGGACCGACGACCGATCGATCGACTTGCGAACGGCTTCATTCCGGTCGCGCTTCTGTACTTGTTCGCCGGATCGTACGAAACCGTCGCGATCTATGGTGGTCTTCCGACACTCTTCGATGGGTATTTCCCTCAAGTAGCACACCTGCTCGCCGCGGGAACAGCGGCACTGCTGATATTTGCCCTTGGATTTCGTCTCCTCCCCCGATTTCTGGTTGCATCGCCACCCCGGTCACTCGTCACCGTCGTCTTACCAGCTGGCGCGTTTGGCCCGGTATTGCTTGCAAGTTATTTATATGACGGTCGCTGGTTCCAACTCGGTGCAATCATTGAAACGATTGCGGTCATTAGCTATGCGCTGACATATGGTATTCTGTTCATGCGCTCTGAACGTCGACGCGTCGGATTTTACGGCGTCCTTGCTGGAGCGGGAAGTGGTGTGCTTGGAGTGTTACTTGGAGTTTCATTTGCGTTTGGCCAGCCGACATCGTCCTTGGTGCGTGCGCACTTTCGCCTGAACGTGCTCGGCTTTCTCGGACTCACTATCATTGGTATCGCATATCAATTCTATCCACCCGCTATCGGAACGCTCCGGGGGGCATCTGACCGTACTGCACTTGTTTCGATCGTGACCATTGCTGGTGGTCTGCTGTTTCAAGTGATCGGTTTTATCGGGCAGCTATCATTCATAATCCAGACCGGCGAGTTACTGACATTCATCGGTGCACTAATGTACGCATACCTACTCATTGCCGTGTTTCAGACACGCTAATCGATGCGCGTGAATCATCTCAATCCACCCATCCAAATCCGATGGTACTTATCAAATCGTTACAAGAGCTGGATGGAGAATCGCATGCGCACGCGTTTCCCAATGAAGAACCGAAGACGATCCGATTGACCCTTTCTGAAGGCGAGCATGTCGAGCCACACAGCCACCCGAATCGTGATATCATCCTCTACCTCATCTCCGGCATCCTTGAACTTCGACTCGATGGAGAACCGCACCACATGATCCAGGGCGACGTGGTACACTTCGATGGGGCACGGGACATCTCTCCGGTCGCCAAATCGGATAGTACAGCGTTGCTCGTTCTTGCTTCGAAACTCGATAATTAGCGGGGAATGCATGAACTCTCAATAGACCCAATCTCGGCGGGAATCCGACGCTGATGACGAGACCAGACCACAGGAGCGACGACTTGAGAGAAAACGAGAGCGAGCACGTGCCAACGAACGTCAAGCCAAATCTGAAGCAGATTCTCTATCCGACGCCAAGGCAGTCCGTCTCCATGTTTTCCGGTACGATCCTGGTATCGAGTCCAAACAGAAACCGCGTTTCGATTCCCTTATTGGGTGCTCTTAATTGGGCTCGGGTGCGCGAAGCGCTAAGAGGACACCGATGAACGCGACCCCACCGGCGACGAGGAACGCTGGTCCGTAGCCGGCACGGTCGATAATGGTGCCGGCGGCGATGGGTGCAGCAAACGCGCCCAACAAGCCAACGCTCGTCAGCAACGAAACAGCTGTGGTTCCCACCGCCGGTGGGACGAGTTCGACGATGTACGAAAAGAGTAGTCCAGTAACGAGCTGGATGGCGAAGCCGACGACAACCACCGCACCGCCGATGAGCCAAAGCTGTGAGACAAACGCGAAGGCGACGACGGCGGGTGTGGCGAATACGAACGACGACACGGCAACGGGGCGACGTTCCCCGCCGAAAACTCGGTTGGAGACGACACCGCTGCTTGACCGTCCAATCGCTCCAATCGCCGGGAACATCGCGGTCAGTAGACCGCTCGCCGCTAGCGAGATACCGAATCTGTTGACAAGGTAGCTCGGTAACCACGTGTTGACAAAGAGATACAGCGAGTAGGCGAGAAAGCAGAGCACACAGACAATCCAGACCGCTTGGTTGGTGAACAATTTGCGCAGCGCTGTGCGGTCCGGCGCAGACGCATCAACGCCGGGAACGTGGCGACGGGTCGCAATCAAGAAAATAGTGACACCAACGACACCCATGGCGGCATACAGTGGAAGGATTGCAGGCCAACCGGCAACGGTTGCGATGAGGGGACTGCCGAACTGGCCGAGCGCGAATCCAACGGGTGCGCTTGCGGTAAACACGCCGACTACGGTTGCCCGATGGTGAGGTGCAACGGCGCTTCCGACGACGTTCGCCCCCGCGTTCCAGAAGATGACATACGCGACCCCGCCGAGCACGCGCGAGACGAGCAACCAGAGAAAGGTACCGGCGGTAGCCGCATACCAACCCCAGACACCCGCGACAATGAGTGCGACAGTGCCGAAAATGATCATCCGACGCACCGAAAAGCGGTCGATAGCGATACCAGCGGGGACGCTGGTGACGACCGCAGTCGCGTACATAATGCTGACAAGCCACCCTGCCGTGCTCGCCTTGAGCTTGAGTGATTCTTGAATCACCGGCAAGACGCTCGCGGGGGCGATCTCATAGGCTGCGGCGGCTGTCGAAAGCAAGAAAAAGCCGATGAGCAGACCGAGCGTCTCCCGTTGAGAACCATCTGTGGTTGGTCGATCATTCACAGTCTGTGTACCCGATTCTTGGAGCGCTGTCAAACCCTTTTTGTTTCTTCGTGAAGACAGAAATTCGAAGACCCGGGAGAGACAAAGACTATGAACTTGCGCCATCTGTTCACAACTGAACGTACTGGCGAATTGCTGTTGGGAGCACCATGTGGTGGATAAAGATTGCATCGAGCGAGGTCACATCCTCTCGAATTCCGCTTCTAGAACTCAACTGCTAACGAATATCCCGTTTTCAATCAAAAACAGTTTCCAGTCTCAAAAAGAGAACTCCATTTTTGGTCGATGGAGCCGTATGTGATCTATGGCTGGTATCATCACTATTTTTGGGACTGGTGAGGGACAGACGGCGAAAGTGTCCGAGCAAATCGACGCCGAACTTCGAGCTCGCGGCCACGAGACGACGACGGTGAACGTAAAGGATATCGACCCCGGTCTTGACATCGACGACTTTGACGCTGTACTTGTCGGGGCGTCAATCCACATGGGCAGACAGCAAAAGGCGGTCCGCAAGTTCGTCAAAGCCAACCAGGCCGTACTGGCGAGAAAGCCGAACGGCTTCTTCCAAGTCTCTGGGTCGTCCGGCGAGGGGACCGAGGAGGGTGCAGCGGAGGCAGCGCGGTACGTCGATGAGTTCATCGAGGCCACGAACTGGCACCCGGATAGAATCGGTCTCTTTGGGGGCGCGCTGCGGTTTTCAGAGTACGGGTTCCTGATGCGTGCGCTGGTTAAATTCGTCGCTCGAGTGGAGTCCTCGGAGGAGAATCCCCTAGCCGACGTTGAGTACACCGACTGGGAGGAGGTTGAGGCGTTTGCCAACGAGTTCGCGACGTTCGTCGAAGAACGGTTGGGCGAGATGGCTGAGGATTGAACAGTATTCATTCTGTACAACGGCGGGTTTACATCGGAGATCCCCGAGCAGATAGAGATCCGACTCGAAGACGAAGCGCACTACGACTTGATTACGTTTGTCTCGTTGCGTGATTCGAATGCTAGTACAATCACTCCGCCCCATCATCCAGCGCGAACGAGCCGTAATCGATCTCTCCTGCTCGGTCAAATCGGAGCATCTGAACTCCCGTACTTGACGTCTCGGCAGTCGTCAGCTCAAGGGCTGCTGGAATCGTTCCGTCCGCGAACAACCCCTTTCCGTCTCCCAAGACTAAGGGGAAGATCCAGAGCCAGAACTCGTCGACGAGATCGTGTGCAAGCAATGTCTGGATCAGATCGTGGCTCCCCTGCACTATGATCACGTCCCCACGTTCCTTCTTGAGGTCCTCGACGGCCTCGGCGACATCGCCCGAGAGGAGCGTCGAGTTGTTCCAGTCTACCGCATCGAGGGTTCTGGAGGCGACGTACTTGGGCATACTGTTCAGTTTCTCCGCCGCGGGGTCGTCTTCCGCATCGACATTGGGCCAGTGTGCAGCGAAGATCTCGTACGTTTTTCTGCCGAGCAGCAACGCGTCAGTCTCTGCGAACTGACCATCCATGACCTCGCCCATCTTCTCATCCCAGTAGTTGACCGACCACCCGCCGTGTTCGAAGCCACCGTCACGGTCCTCGTCCGGACCTCCTGGTGCCTGCATCACTCCATCGAGTGTCAAGAATGTTCCCACCACAAGTTTTCCCGTTGCTTCGTCGGTGTCTGTCTCGTTCGCCATAAGCTCCTAAATCGTTGAGTCTAGTAAAGACCGTTCTGGCTCATCAAGTCGATGTCTGTCCGGTGAATCAATCCTCCCTATCTGGCACACCCGTCCTAACAGATGACGGGGGACGATATCCAGATGCTGACTCGTCGGCTCAGGACACGTTGGCACGGTCTCACTCAGGTCGTCCTCGACTGTCGATAGTGGGCGTAGTTGATTTTACCGTTGTAATAGAGGGGGATCGCGAGAGCGACCCCCTCCATTTCGCAGAAATAGACGCACTCCACCGTAATCAACCGACTAGTACCACCATGTGTCACCGGCAGTGCGGTGTGCATCTCGTGTGGTGGCGTCGCCGAAGTGGGGATTCTGCGAACCCCCGTGATTACAACGCTATAATTAGCGCCCTCCGTTTCCTCCCGCGTTCGCTTCGTGGGCTCGCATCCACCCGGCGAGATCAGGATGGGCGAACGTGATCTCGATGTGATGGCCACCGACACCCATAGCGTCGTCTACACACAGCGTCCGTGACTCTTTGTAGGTCACGCTGGGCACGCGCTCGGCCATCTCTTCCATCACCCGATAGCCGTCGTTCTTGTACGCACAGCCGTAATGCGTCGCCACCTCTCGATAGCCCAACCGTGCGACCATCACGTCGTTCGTCTTGGCGACGTTCTTCGCGTGCTCGAGCACATAGAGGTACTTGTCCTCGACCTGCTGACTCTCTGCTCGCTTCTCACGGAAATTCACGAGTTCGGTGTTTTGTTCCGAACGCTGCACAGTCTCGAAGAGTTGGCGGCCTCACAGACGTACCTGCTGCTTGTTCATGCTCTGAAGAACTGTCTGTGTGGAAAGAAATCACTCTATGTCTGTATCATTTGTCTCTGTTAACGGATCAACACGAAACACATAGTCCGCATAGACGCCATCAAGATTCGTGGGACTTTCTTCAGCTGCATGCCTTTGACAAAGACGAGCCTCTGCCTCAACGGCCCCGTGACCCGTTTCTTCTTGGTAGCGTTCAAGAACGACAAATTTCGCTGGCTCGTCGCACCCACGACGGTGACACGTCGGAGGTGAGTCCGAATTTTCTTCTCTCTCGTCTCGAGATTCATCTGCTTCGTTCTGGTCGTCACGTGGTTCTGTTTCGTCCATACGTTCACGGGCTTGTTCAACTTCCCATGCTCGCTGGCGGTTCTCTTCGTCACGAGCTTGCTTGTTTCGGCTCTTTTTGTTGTCCGCCATATCATCTGTAGGTGAACGAAAGGGATAACGCTGTGGCCGGCACTCGGGACTTTTTCACCAGTGATTCTCGTGTTCTCATACGGACATTGTGAAACGGAAATTCGCCTACCGGAGTAGACTACTTCGCCTCTTTGAGATCCTCGAACGGTCACAGAACATCCGGACGGAATCTAGAAGATGAGATTCATTATGTTGGGTGTCTAATTATACCTGGCATGATGCTCCGTCTGCTCCTTTCAGCCATCGGTCTCACCGAACTGCTTTCACCAAACACACTAATCGATCGTGCTGAGCAGCTCGCACTCGAGAATCCCGATGACTGTGAATTGCGGTCGTGGGTTGTTCCCGGTGCGCGGATTGAAGGACTCCTCATCTTAGTTTCCATGTGGCGAAGCGATCGCTCGTATTCTTCATTGAAGCAATTTCTCGGCGTTATTGGACTTCTTGCGCTGGTGTTCCCACGTGCTTATGTTGACTATGGAAGCCAGCTTGCGTACACCGATACCAGCGACTGTCGATGGAAACCGTGGGTCTACGTCGGTACCCGGTTGGTCGGAGTATTGTACGTGATTATCGCTCTCGACGAACTACGGCACGACTAATCTGGATGTTGGTCATGTGCTGCTCTGTTCTTGGAACCACTGTGCCAGCTCCTGTTGAAACCGCTCAAACCACTGGAGGTCGTCTTGAAGGACGTCAAATACGACTTCCTGATCAACGTCACCGTAACGATGGGCGAGGATATTTTGAAACCCAACTGCTTCTTCCATCTTCACCTGTGTCTCACTCGTGATGATCTCTGCCTCACCAAGGGCCTGTATCTCTTGTTTTGCCGTTTCACTTGATGAGAGATCCTCAGTGGCATGGATGTGCTGGGCAAGATCGATACACGCTTGAATAAGATTCATCAGCGTCCGTTCGACTGCCCGCTGTCGAACCATGTCGTTCAGATACTGGTCTCGTGACTGTCCACGCATCTGCCGTAAATCGTCGGTGTACTGGTTGATGTACTGGAGCTTATCGACGAAAATCTCCTCGTCAACTATTTACACGTCACCGCTCGCAAGACGGTTGATGAATTCCTGACGTTCCCGCTTTCGCTCATCAGCGGTTGCATCGTACTCTTGTTCGATTTGCGTTCGGTAGTCGTCTACGGCTGCTTCATCGCCGACGAGGAGTATTCCATCACGGACTGCTGAATGAACGACGTTCAGTGGGAGCTGTTCAATGTCGCTTACGTCCACAAAGCCCTCTGCATATGCTTGGAGGTCAGCATCGATGCGATTTCGTCGTTGAAACCGCTCACGGGCATCAAGCTGGTCTCGAAAGTGGAGCGCAATATCGACATCGGATGTCGGTGTGGCCGTCCCACGTGCATGGGAGCCAAATAGGAGGGCGAACGTGACTTCAGTCTGCGAAAGATATGACTGGAGCCGAGTGACATCAATGCCGTCGATGTCCGTGTCGCTCGTCCGCTTCATGGGCTAGTGTTTGCGAGCGATGACTAATATACTTACGTTGGTTCGATCTCCGTTGAGTGCATGATACAGAACACGGGGAGATGGGTCTCTCCCAAGCAGAAGACGCGAACACTGTTGTCAGAGCCAAATTGCGCTCTCCTGACGGTGACTTCTCGGTCGATCTATCCTGCTGTCTGTTTAGGGGGTCGATTTGGTCATCGGAGGTTGTAGTCGACGAGGACGGAGCCGTCCTCGAAACGACGTGTCGTGTTGAGAGCGAGGTCGACCCGCGTTGCGTCGGGAAGGGCTCGGGTTCCCCCACCGACAATCGTCGGGACCAAGCGCAGTACATACCGGTCCACCAGACCTACGCGGATGGCCTCGGCAGCGAGATCGGGACCACCGATGGACAGGTCGTGGTCGGCTTGGTCTTTCATGGCCTGTACCACCTCGGGGTCGAACGTCTGTTCCAGGCGGGTCCGCGGTTCCGGCACGGTGTCCAGGGTGGTTGAGTAGACGACCTTGTCGGTATCCCGCCACGCCTCGGCGAACTCGCGTTCTACCGCGGAGAGGTCGTTGAGGAGAAAGGTGTCCCACACTCGCATCGTCTCATACATGCGACGGCCAATAAGGGAGGTGCCGACCGATCGTTGGTGGTCGTTGAAGAAGGCATGGGCGTCTTCGGATGGGTCTGACCAGTCGAAGTTGTCGTTCTCGTCGGCGATGTAGCCGTCGAGTGATGCGTTGATGAAGTAGATGAGGTTGGCCATGGTATCTTCTTGATCGTCGCGTCTATTCAATATAGACGACAAAAGGGCCGGAACCTGCAAGCTCCTCGATTATGTGATTTCATCGATCAAATCGAATCCGTTTTTAAATTCAATCTGTCCTTCAAATCCTCGAGCTTCGATTGCTCTCACCACACCTTTGCCCGCATCGGTGTCTGTCGTGACAACGGTGACAGACGCCGCGTTACTGCTATCGAGGAGCTGCATTGCAACGCCTGCAAGTGCCGTGTCTGCCTTCTCGATCTGATCCTCGCTTCGATTTGACGCCTGTGCAATGAACCGCCGAACGCTGTCCATCACCACTGCGACTGCACTATTTGTATAATCGAGTTCGTCAGCGACCGTCACCCACCCGGCGTCGATCGCACTGTTGATCGGTGTCTGACCTGGTGTACTTCGAGTAGGTGCTCCCCCGAGTTCAGCGTATACTCGTTGGGGAACCACGAACGAAATTCCGTTGCGTTGTGCAAACCGCCTGAGTGCGGTGTACTTGTTGTTTTGCTGTCGTCCACATGCGATGAACAATCCCGAATCTGCAACCCAGGCATCACTCTCGATATCCGAGCCAACATCACTCATTCTTTCCTCTCCTACGTCTCTGCGTCTGGTGGGTGGTCGTGTGCGTTTTGGATCCGATCAAAGTAGGGGTCGTGCGGTTGCATCTCAAGAATGACTTCCCTCAGTGCGTGAAGCACAGCGATCGCGAACGCAACCTGCAGATCAAGCTCTCGAGCAGCAATTCGCTCGGTCATTTCTCCATCAACGTATGGGACTGCGTACGTGAGTGCAGCAGCAAGCTTCCCAAGTCCATACCGCTCGAGTAGGAGGTCGAGGTCTTGATCCTGCGGAATCCGGCCGACTGCTTCGATGAGAGTGGGTGTGATCGTATATTCAGCTCCATCAAGATCTGCGGTCAGCGTAATCGGTGTCGCCGTGTAAGTGTGTGTTTTCTGTGCTTCATCACGAGATAGGACACCTAACTCTACGAGTGTCGCTGTATCCGAATAGGCGGTCGTTCGGGGCGTCTCTAATCCATCGACGATTTCGTCGATCGTCACCGCTTCATTTCGCAGGGTATAGGTATAGAGACGAGCCAGCCGTGGTTCGGATAGCAGCTGAGCAACCGAGAGGAAACCATCGATGACGCGTTCGGGATTGCCTTCGGCTTTTGCCATACAATTCATAATTCATGTGTTGTGTAATAAGACTTGCGTCGGTAATTGACCTATTCTCGTCTTGCTCCTCGAAGGATAGATTACAACATTGTAATAGAGGGGGACCGCGAGAGCGACCCCCTCCGTTTCGCAGAAATAGACGTACTCCACCGTACCCAACCGACTACTACCACCATGTGTCACCGGCAAAGCGGTGTGTATCTCGGGTGGTGGTGTGGTTCGAGCGGAGGTTCTGCGAACCCCCGTGATTACAACGCTATAATTAGCGTCCTCCGTTTCCTCCCGCATTGGCTTCGTGGGCTCGCATCCACCCAGCGAGGTCGGGATGCGCGAACGTGATCTCGATGTGGTGACCACCGACCGTGTTAGAACATCAGGCAGTTCACTCACAGACGCATTCGTGGCGGACTCGAACGAGATCCATAATGTAGCTGTGCGTGTGGGTTGCTAATTTGAGAAGCGCTGTTGCCCGTTCCTGTGTAGCTAGTCCGTCCTGGTAGTACGTTTGCGCTCGATTCATCCGCCACAGATCAACCAGTCGAGTAGCAATTTCGTCACTGATAAATCCAACTTCTGCGCTCCGCTTGATTGCAGTCGTATGTGATTGTGGTGGATTCGAAGGGTCGTGATGCCCTTCGTGAATCAGCCAAAAGAGAAGCGTCTTCTCGATCGATGTGAACGCTGCTTCAATGGTCAGCGTGTAGTATCCATCCGATAGAAGTCGGTCTGCACCTGAGATCGATCGACACGCTTTGCGGAGCTGGATGAGACCGGCATCAGAAATATCGAGCCCTTCTTCTGGTTGCTGTCCGCCCCACCGGAATGCTTCTTCGGCCTCAGTGAGCAAGGGCTCGATGTCGTCGAGTTCAATGGGCATCGATCAGACCTCCTCCGATTCATCAACATACACTGCCGCTCGAACTCGTTGAAAACCCTCTCTTTGATGCAATATGAGGCCTTCATCGAAGATCTCTCGGAGTTTTGCACCATACTGTGTTGCGCTTTCCGGCGTTTCGACAAGCACCTCGAACTCATATCGATCGCCATCAAAGGATTGGTCTTCGAGGCTCCGCGCTATCTGGTTTGCAATCCGTCGTCCGTAAGTGTGGTTCCCGTCGATAATAACGAGGAGGTCGATGTCACTACTTCGATCGGCGGTCCCGCGAGCAACACTGCCGAAAAGGATGACACCCACGAGCGTTTCAACATCGTCTGATTCTGCAACTTGCTGCTGTAACTCGGTGAGAAATGCTTCGATCGGTTTCCGGAACTCACTCTGGGAAACCGAAAGGAGTGGATCCGGTTTGTGAAGGTGGTCGTGATCGATCCGAATTTGAGCGGGTCGGCCAGCATCTTGTGTAACGACACCCAATTGTTCGAGCAGGTCGATTGACCGAGAAACCGTTGAAATATCCGTCTCTGTTACCTTTGCGAGTTCCTTTTGGGTGAAGTCTTGATGAGGCTCATTCACGAGATGGTGGAGAATGTCCTGCATCGCTTGATACCGGAACACTCGCTCATCCGGGAACGGAAAATCGAGGACTACTCCCGACTGTGTTTGCATACTCCACAAGTGTTTGCAGGATATGCAAAAACATTGTGGTCGAATTGTTCTTCGGATGGTTGTCCGAGAACGCTCCTGTTCAGCTACCCTGTCTCTGCATTTCTTGTTCGAGTGAAAGCCCTTCGGTCGCTCGGTGTTTCATACTTCCCGACCACAGACACGGTGGCCGGTACCAGCTCTCCCCCTCCCGCTGGTTTGTAGCCGATAGATGCCGATACAACTGCCGTACTCACGAGTAGCCGTACGGCGTCTGTCTCGAACTGTGTCAATTCGGGACGTCCACGACCGCGTTCGTGGTGGTGATCGTGTTAGAGTTGTGTCCCTCTCGGGCGTGTTTTCGTCCCAGCCACGCTACTCTCCGGCAACCCCGTCTGTGGTCGGATTACCGTCCGCGTTCTCTTTCGTTACCTCGCCGGGAAGCTCGACATCGTCTTTCAACACGAGACGCGTCTCTTGATAGCTCAATCCGTCTTTGGATCGCTGGCGTTTGATTTTCCCGAGCCGATTCTTCGAAAGTTCATGCATCGCGTCCATCGTCCGGCGGGCGAGTTCCTGTGAGTATTTTTTGCTCACGCCAGACTCCTTGAGTCGAATCCACTCGGCGAGGTCAGAGGCGTCTAAGTAGGCCCGAATCTCGCCACTGCCCTTGGACCAGAGTGAATACCGACTCGCATCGTCACGCTCACGCCACGCCTTCCCCGCGAGTTCGTCGGGTTTTCGATTGGTCACCGACGCAAGCATTTCGTCGTCATAGCGGGCTAATCGCTGGAGTGGGAGAAGATCAGCCGTCGAATGGGCAACGCTGCCACCGCGACCGAGCGCATCGTCCTCACCGGGGAGTCGGAAGTAGGTCTTGCCGTCGTCTTTGGTGATGCATTCGAGTTTACTCCCTTCGACACTGATTCGGTCTTCTTCGACGTTTCCTGCGAGCAAATGTGCGCCTTTCTCGAACTCGCGTGCTTGCAGTTCATCGACCCGCTCGTCGCAGGATTGTGTCTTGCGAGTAATCGCCTTCCTGTGCGCTTTCGCTTCGTCCGCCTCGGATTCTAGGTCTTTGATGCGTTGTGCAAGCTCCTCGATTCGGGTAACGCTCTGTTGAACGGTCATACGGAGCTCTGCGATTCGCTGGTTTTTCTGCGTAAGTTTTGCTTCAACCTCGTCGATCTGTTTGTCTTTCTCGGTGACTTGCTGTTCGAGGCCGTCGATGCGGTCGGTGAGCGACTGAACGTGGTTGGCGAGGTCGCTGACCGAGACATCGTTGTCATCGAGAACACTGGACACTCCGGACGTAGTGGTGTCACTCATTGGCAGCCACCTCCACTGCGGCCGCAGTGTCCTCTGTTGGCGTCGAGAGACGCGGCAGGTGGGCGATGGTAGTGAGCGAACCGATACAACGGGCAGTCGTGTCAGTGGCGGTGTGCGTGTACTCGAGAACAGTCATGGCAGAATCGGGCTGACTGGAACAGTGGTAGGTGGCTTGTTGAATGTCGTCCTGTGCAGTCGTGGTGATTGGTGGAGCCGTTAGGACGAGATACGGGCCGCAGTGTGTCGGTGGGTTCGTTGCTTTGACGGTGAGAATTGTCCGTGGCAACTCCGTGGTCGTGATGCGAACGCAATCACTCGGTTCGAGGTGTGCAACGAGTGCCTCGGCATCGCGTGGGTTCAACGGCGCGGGCGCATATCCCCTCACGCCTGTTCACCTCCGGTCGGATTGACGATGCACTCGACCGTGGCGTACGTGCGCAACCAGGCGTACTTGCCGGAGGGCGTTCGACCGTACCGATCGAGATCGGCCTCGGTGTGCTCGTACTCGTCGTAGTAGCGGTACTGCAGCCGGTACAGGTCGTTCGATGGCGTGGCGACGTACAGAACGTGCTCGCCGGGCTCAGGACCACGACAGGAGAGTGTGGGCTCCGAATGCTCACACTGATAGACGATACCCGTGAGCGTACGCTGTTGCGTGTGGATCTGAATCGGGTCTGTACACTCTAACGCGAGGACCGTTCGCTGGTCGGTCATTGGTCGACCTCCTGTTTTTCGCGAATGCGCTCACAGCGCTGGCAGGGTGCGAGGAAGTGGTCGTGGGCGTACTGGCGAGTACGCGTGCAGAACGACTGGCCGGCACCGAGTGAACAAAGCGGTGTGTTGTCGCTATCGGGTTCGTGGTAGGCGTACGTGTTGTACCGTTTGTGTTCACGGACGAGAACTGGATCGTCGTCAGGGAACGGGCTGGTCTCGATGCGGTGTGCGAGTTCCTCTCTGTTTACGCTGTGGAACTGTTTGGCTAGTTTGCAGGAGTGTGCGCCATTGCACTGCACGACGTACGTGCCACAATCGGGGCACTGCTCGAACGTGGCTTCGATCTCGGCTTCGGTGATTTCGTTGTCTGGTGACCACTCGCTGTGGTCGTCTCTAGTGGGAGTGCGCGGTGGCTCACGATTGTGGGCCATTATGCTCGCCTCCACTGGTAGAGATGCTTGTCGGGGATCGGGAGGGCTGTGTGTTCAGGGGTGTGGTCTGTCGGGAGTCGTCGTTGCTTGCTGGGGTTCCGTGGTGTGAGTTTCATGGGGTGGAACCAGGTGTGGCGTTGCCGGTGGCTGGTGCTCGTGGAGTACGGTACGGTATCGCCGCGTTTGGGCCGATAAGGATACGCCCGCTGGCGTTTCAGGCTCGTTTGCCTTGGTTGCAGGTTTTCGACTAGGGAGAAATAGTTTACGCACACACTGACCGATTCTGAGAGGGAATCGTTCTGACTCACGGACAGATCGTCGTGGGTTTGTGTGCCGACAGCTAGCGCTCTTTGGAAAGGGCGTTCGGTGGGGGACATCTACGCGTGCACCTCAGTTGCGGTGGTGTGGGTGGGGGCGTCGATGTCGTAGCATCGCTCGAGGATGTGCTGGTAGTGTGTGCGGGTTTCTGTGTGGGTTTCACCCGGTGGCGTCGAGGGGAGGTTCGGATTGCCCGTTTTGGTGGTGGCGACCGAGCGGTAGGTGTCGGTGTCCTCGGGAATCTGGAAGCCCTCCTCGCCGTAATCGATCGGGAGACGACGTTCGAAGAATTGCTGACAGTCCGACGTGGCGTAGATGCAGTACAAGTAGGGTTCTTTGTTGGTGGTCTTGGTTCGGGTTTGAAAGCCCACGCGGAGTTCGACGAGGTACGCACGAGTGATTGTCTCGTCGCTGGTGGGTGTGGGTTGGTCGGGGTCCTGGGCGGCGGTGTCGGGAGTGGGTTCGAGGCGCTTGACGGGGTGGAAGGTTTTCTCGCCGAATTGGGCCTTGAGGGAGAGCAGCCCGCCGTTGGGTTTCTCGTCGAAGGACGCCATTAGCTGAGTCCTCCGGAAACAGGTGGTTGGTAGTCGATGCGTTTTTCTACGAAAGGGGTATTGCTAGTCATGCTTCTGTGACCTCAGAAGCGCGGTCGGTGTTCCTGCACCGGCCTTTTGAGGCGAGACCGCACTTCCTACTCGGTAGTCTATCCGCATGCACCTTAACACTTGTTGTATAAGACAAGGTTGTCTCATGGGACAAATAATATGAAGGACCGTATCCAACAGGTTGTTATGATGAGTAGACCACTGTCCTCACATATGGCAACAGGTCGAGCACTAACTACCGAGAGTGAGCGCGAATACATTTCTGGAGAACACGGTGAGCAAAGACGGTATGAAGCCATCTCTCGCGTGAAATCTCGTATCAATCAGCCACTCATTGAAGACATACAACTCTTTAAAGAACATGCTCCAAAGCTATTTGATGAACTGCAAGAGGCTGTCTGTGAGGTTAATCAGGAATAATCTTGTCATCTTTACCGTTCGTATGCGTTTTCGAGACCCAATTTCCGCGGATATTGAGTAGAATATGTTCGTACCATAAGCAACCGCCCCACCCGACCTTTGAAGACAGCTCCGATTTTTGCCCAGTCATATCGGTTTGTTAGTGATTAACATAAAAATGGCAAATTGAAAGATTGTTTGGGAGTAAAGGTAGGTGTTTAGGTAAACAGAGGGGTGAAGCGAGGAATCTAAGAAATGTACTGAATATAGTCATCAAAGTGTCTTTTCGAATTTATTACTTTCTCATCAGTTATGAATTCTGGGTTAGTTGCATAATCCTCAAGCTGTGACTCTATTGACTCAGAATCTCTCCCCGAAAAAATTGATAGCTTGACATTATCTCTAAGATTATTTTCTAATGTTTCTATAAATTTTTCATCTTGCTCACGGACTGAGCAACCGATAAACACGACTTCATCTGACTTAGAAAGCATCTCTCCAGCGAATTTCCAGACTCGTTTGTAATCAGATATCTCCTCGAAATTTTTATTTTCTGCTAAGGGAGGTACGATAGCAATCTTGCTCATCGGATTGCTGTTGAGGAATTCTCTATAACTGGTACGTCTCAATCTATCTATTGAATATACCTCAACTGAGGTTTCGGGGTGTGTATACGAGATCCCTTTTAGATGACGTACTTTTATAGAATTCGAGAAACCCTTTTCAGGACGCATATCTGTCGGATTTATCCAATTGATTGAACCATGCACTTTTGCTACTGGAACATAGTCCTTTGGATAGTCTATATCTAATTTATCATGTATCCCTGTATAAATTGCTATCATATCTCTTTTTTGTGCAGCACATTCTAAGAGTACGTCATAATTCAGACTTATAAAATAAGCGTCTTCATTACGGGTTTTGCGTAGCAATTTCCGATAATTATTTCTTATTATTTTATCTGACGATGGATATCTTCTCAGCAGCTCATAAATAAAAAAGTATGTTTCACCAATCACAGAATCAAAAAGAAACAATTCTTCCTCAAGCTCATCACGTCCCTCAAGTATCCTCTCTGACACCAACCTATCGAATCTGTCACTAAATTCATCACGCCGTGAAAACGACCATCCTAAAAATTTCTCTATGTCAATTTTCAAGTCAGCCTCCGAAAGTTGTTCAAACGTTTCTGCATTCAAATTCTCTTTTTCATTAAGATACTTTACGACACCTTCACGAAGACTGGGAAAATTATCCTCTGTTAGAACGTTTTGTTCCCTCGCTTTTACTAAAAATTGCTCAGTTAATGGTGGACAGTCTTTCTCCTCAACATCGCTATTGTATCCATATGACGCACCGGCACCGAAAATATAACAAGTTGCCATCTAACAATACCTATGAATAAATGGTAAATAATTCTTTCTAAAAATATATTATTACTGAATGCTATCTCATAGATTTCTCTTGGAATAAACCCTGTGGGTATAGTCTTTCGAATAGCGTCATTTGAATAACTCATTGTTCTCAGTCCGGACCATAAATACTGAGGGAGATAGAATCTCTGAACTATTGAATTCAAAGCAGGGATTAAGTGGTGTGCGTCTGCGGAGTACTGTATGACTCGCGCTGCGAAGTCGGAGCTAATCGACATTTTCGAGCAGTTCTACCGCGACTATTATGCGGAGGAAATCAGAGAATTCGCTCAAAAGTATCCAACGGAGCCACGATCACTCTATATCGACTGGGCCGACCTCTACCAATACAACGCCGATCTCGCTACTGATCTCCTCGCCCAACCACACCAAGTGCAAGAATACGCCGAAGAAGCACTGCGATTGTATGATCTCCCGGTGGACGTTAGTCTCGATCTAGCGCATGTTCGGATTCACAACCTCGATGAGACAACCGATATCGGTGCTCTCGGTGCCCGACATGTCAATACCTTAGTCGCGGCCGAAGGGATCGTAGTATAGGCATCCGACGTCCAACCTCAAATGCAAGAAGGAGCGTTTGAATGCCAGCGATGTGGTACCCTGACGTATATCTCCCAAACAGGTACTAAAACTCAAGAACCACACGAATGCCAAGGATGCGAGCGACAGGGGCCGTTCCGAATCAACTTCGATCAGTCTGAATTAACCGACGCCCAAGATTTACTGTTGCATGAACTGCCGGGAGCGGCTGCCGGGGGTCTAACCGAACTCTCTGTCCATCTCGAAGACGATATCACAGGTCTCGTCACTGAACAAGAGCGGGTAACAGTGGTCGGCATACTGCGACTCAAACAAGAGGGAGACAGTTCCCGGTTCGATACCTACTTAGATGCTGTTTCTGTTTCAACACAAGACGCTACCAAGTGGGAACAATGGGATGAGTACTTAGACGCGGAACGTCCTGTTGAGCCATTAGAATCGGACACCCTGGAGACATTCGTTACTCGCACCCGGCAGATTCTAGATGAAGGACCAGCACTGGACGAGTTTGGAACACAGACCAAGATCATCACGCCGTTTCTCAACAAATTGGGTTGGAATGTGTACGCACCGGAAGTTCGGATGGAATATCCACGGGACGATGACACAATTGATGATCGAGCGGACTACGTCCTGTTTCGTGATGACAGTCCTGCGGTAACTGTGGAGGCGAAACGCGCTGGTCGCTCGTTGCGTGCTGGTCTCAAGCAGACGAAACGGTACATGCGGCTCATCGGTACGGATTGGGGGCTCGTCACGAATGGCGAACGGTACGTCCTGTTCCGTAGTGATCCAAACAGTGAGGAACCAGCAGAAGAGATTGTATTGGACGCCGAATTAGAGGAGCTACCAAGCCACCAGCATCAATTGGCTGATACCTCGAAGATACCGTCTACCAGTATCGACAATTAATAGACTAAGGCAACCGATACGAGGAATTCTAATGGCAGTGCGTTGGAAGAGAATTGTGCCTCAAGAATACCAACCCTAGAGACAGTTCCATATTCCGCTAGCAAAAGTGTGCTATCGTCGAGTTGATTCAGTTACTAAATTCCTTTATAGGGCCATTTATTTCCTCTTTCAATACTTCTGATCCCTCTCTATATTTATCCAGGATTTCGCGACGGGCGAAATCTGACGGGGCCATATTGCGTTCCTCATAGGCCTGATTAAAAATTGGATTAGCCTCATGAAATTTGTCGAGAGTTTCACTGAGTATCTGTTGCTGATCATTGGTTAGAAAGACACTCGCCTGATTTAGTTTCTGTTCAAACCTCTGCCAAACACTGATGACTTCGTCTACGTCTTCTTTGGTTACGGTTCCATAGCCTATTTTGAGACCCTTTTCAATATAGATCAACTTAGCATGTTCAAGAGCAGCATGTAAATCCATAAGCGATTCTACTTTCCGTTCAAGATAAAATTCAGCGTGCCACCGAATATTCTCCGATTGTTGTTGTAGGTGCGTTTGAAAGAGACTCGCAGCTGCGGTCACAACTGCACCGACGGTTCCGCCGATTGCGGCGGTTATGAGAATATCCGAAACCATATACCAAAGTTTTGCTACTGTGTTGAAAGACTACCGACTATGTGCCCTCTAATGGGTGAGTTCGTATAAACGGCACTGTCTAGATAAGGACGAGCAGGTCGAAGAGCTAGTTGTTCATGCTACTCTCAAACCTGCTCAGGGAGAGTTTAGATACGGCTAGGCTTGAATGTTGGGAGCGTGAGCGGACGGCGAACGCCCGTCAGGGCGTTCGCCGTCCGACTCCACGCGACCGGTTGTTCGCTCAGGGAAACAAAAGGTATTCTCGCGCTCCTCGGCGTAAAACGGTCGCATCAAGCGATTTTTCAATGGGTTCATCGGGTATCTGACAGCGTCTCCGACCCGCCGTCGGCGACGCCGACGTGGGTCGCGGTTGACGAAACCGCTGTCAAAATTAACGGCGAGTGGTCTTGGGTGTACGCTGCAATAGACACAGAAACAAAGTTACTGCTCGATGTCAAAGTGTTTGATCGGCATGGGACCGATCAAGCGGCTGCGTTTCTGTCTGAATTGGCCGAGAAACACGATCTCTCTGACACTGTGTTTCTCGTTGATGGCTATGGCTATCGGACTGCCCTCTTTCGAATTGGATTGAGCGGTCACCTTGATTATACTGAGCGAAACCTTATCGAAAAGTGGTTTCACACGCTCAAACAGCGGATCGACCGCTTTCATACTTCGTGGGTGGGCAGTCGGCCAAGCGTTCAGCAGTGGCTTGAACAATTTGTGCATTACTATAACCATCAGCGACCGCATCAATCGCTCAACAATCGAACACCTGTCGAGGAGGAGCTTAACTAGACAGTGCCAGACGTTATTAATTATTTGAACTACTTCACAAACTAATGGCTTTCGGTGGTGCGACAATCTAAATAGAACTTTGGATCATGCAATCCAGTCGTATTCGAGGATTGATATACGGGAGTTGGCAATTTTTCGCTGTCTAAAGGAACATGATCCCCCGGAAACATTCGGGGTAGTGGAAAATTCCGAGATCGGAGAAAGTGAGAATGAGACAATTCGTGAAGTTTCACAACGGTTAGTAGAGAATCTTATTGAGAATCTAACTGTAGGATAACCACGGAAAACACCGAAATATGATCGGGTAAAGCCCGCCCGAATTCATAAATTATATGTCAACTATGTTGTTGAACGTTAAAATACTTTCGTGACCGAGTCAGTATTAGCCGACCTACGGAATAGCACTGAGCTTGAAGAAAACGGGTCTGCTGTTGCCGACCAAATCTCCAGTGTCGTTAACTGGTCCGGCAGCCGGCTTCGGATGTTTCTATGGAAAATACGATCAATCCGAGTCTTACTTGGAGTAGACCTGATTCAACCTCCGACCACCCACAAAAATATCAGACCATATATTTCTCCCAAGTCATCGAGGAGTGTTGGTTAGGAGACCTCTGTGGATACAGGGACAATGTCCCAACCGATGACTGAATCGTCGTCGTTGAGATTCATGATAATTACACCCTTAGTGTTACGTCCCATCGAGGAGATCCCACTCACCGGCGTGTGGATGAGGTGGCCGTCGCTATTGAGCACAACCAGGTGTTCCTCTTCAGTGACGGTCTCAACGTCTACGAGAGAGCCGTTCCGTTCGTCGATCGCGATGTCTTTTAGTCCACGTCCACCTCGACTTTGGGGCCGGTAGTCGTCTGCATCGGTCCGTTTTCCGTATCCGTTTTTCGTCACAGACAGGATCTGGCTCTCCTCCTCAGGATCGATCACCGACATTCCTGTCACGCCGTCGCCAGACGTCAAATCGATTCCTTTGACACCCCTCGCAGTCCGGCCCATCGGTCGGACTTGGCTCTCGTCGAACCGGATGGTCTGGCCGCCTCGAGACCCGATAATGATGTCACTGTTCCCGTCCGTCCACTTCACGTCACGGAGTTCGTCGTCTTCGAGATCGATCGCGATGATCCCAGTGCTGAGGATATTGTCGAACTCTTCTGCCTTCGTCCGCTTAATATAACCCTTCCGAGTGACTATCGCGAGGAATTCGTGGTCGTCGTCGGTCATCGGAATTGCCACCTCTACCGACTCTCCTTCATCTAAGGGGATGATCTCCGTCAATGGAGTTCCCCCCTCTGAAGTGGTCATATGGGGAATTTCGCACCCATTCAGTTTGTAGACGTTTCCGTGGTCGGTGAATAACAGGACGTGATCGCGTGGGATCGCAACGAACATCGAAGTTGGTTCATCCCCCTCCCCGGCCGGCGTCACCCGTGTCCCCTTCCCGCCCCTGCCTTGAGTCTGAAACTCACTGAGCGACACTCGTTTCATCTTGTTAGATTCAGTAATGACGAACAGGTGTGGCGACCGTGGGACGATTCCGACTCCTTCGATCGCGGCCAACATCGCTTCCATTTCCCCCTTCTCGAAGGACTTGGGGGCCGTCTCTGAATCGTTGATCTCTTCGACTGCTCGACTCAACTTGAAGCGGATCGTCTCCGGGGACCGTTCGAACTTGTGGAACTCGGTGGGGATCGCGTCGAGAATTGCCCCCAGTTCCTCCGCGTCAAAATGGCCAGGATCTAAACCGTCTACTGTGACTTCGGGTACCTGTTCGCGGATCTCCGAACGGAGGTCCTCCATCTGCTCTTCGATTGTCTGAACCCTCGACTCACCAGTGCAGGACTTGCACGGGTCGAGCAGGTCCGGTTCCTGATTGCTCCTTCGGAATTCCAACCCTTTCAAATCGCGGTTACAGAACGTGGTGTGCAGGTCCTTGTATTTGTAGTGATACACTGGCGTCTCGAACCTTATGTACTCGACCTCCAACTGCTCACTCTGGCCCTCTGGGGTGGTATCTGTGTTGACGCTCTCTTCAGTATCTGAACCATCCTCGATCGCCTCTTCTGCAGGGACTGTGCTCGGCTCGGGACGCTGCGGCGTCTCCTCCTCTGGAAGGACATGATGCCAGTTGTCTCCCTGCCGGTCGGCCGATCGCACTTCGGCACCCGACGAGTAGTCGGACACTACTTGGCGACACCTGCCACAGGGGCTGAAGTCCCGATTGTCGGTCACGATGGCGACCTCTGTGACGGGTACCTCACGCTCTGAGTACGCTTTCCACACTGCGAGCTCGAGTGCGTGAATCTCGTGCGAACGCCCCTCTCGGATGGGGAATGCCGAGGAGATGTGTCCGTCTTCCGTACGTGCTGCGACACCGACCTCTCCGACCTCTGCTGCCGTCCTTGCCCACTCGTAGAGTTCTCCCCAGATGTCGATGTCGCTCTGCTCTTCGTCCTTGTCGTCTCCATCAATGGGGATCTCCAACTGCTCTGGAGTGAGTTGACGGACCTTCCCCGTCGTTCGAAGTGCGTTTCGGATGCCGATCGTCGTCTGTATCTGCTTACTCATATTTCTCGAAGGAATCGCGCGTAATTTCTGAGTCGCCGGTCCGGTACAGATGTGAGAACGCCTCGTCACCGAGGTTGTACCCAAATTCCTCGGTGAAGGTCTTTACGACGGTGAACGCCGACGGGTCGTCCACATTGAATCCGTAATCGCGGAGTAAGTAGGCGGCGAGCGATTCTACCGGCAACTTGGTATTACTACATAGTTCCAAACGCGCCAGTTTCCAGTGGTCGTCGATTAACCCCCACTCTGAGTTGTGCCCTCGTTTTTCAATCTCGGCGATCTCCAACAGAGGTGCCGTCGAACGGAGTGACGACGGTGCGTACGTTCCGGCGACGTTCTCGTTGAGCCAGAGCGACTCCAGCGAAGCGTTGGTCGCTTGGGTGAACGGCACAAAGTACGGCGTCTTCGCTCCCTCTGCTTTCACCCGAAGATAGTCGTCAAAGAACTCATTGTATGGGAACGCTAAGCCCGTCGTCTTCCCTTCCAATGCAGCCTGCTGGTGCAGACATAGGTACCCCGGGAACATACGGTGGACGGGCTCATCAATGAGCCGATGGAGGCAGTCTCGGACGACATCGGGTTTCAAGGTATAGGTGGTCATTTCGAGTAGGTTGTTAGCGACTGGTCTTGGTCGATGTTGGATGTGTCCAGGTCGGTCCCAAAGCCGTGGTACCCGAGGCTAAGTGCGACTTGGATCGTGGTGCCGGATCCCGCGAACGGATCGAAGACACGACCTCGCTCCAAGGTGGGCTCGTCGCAATCACACTCCGTCCAGCCAGCCGTTGTCCACTGGGGGAACGTGAACTCTCGGAAGTATCCGCCTAAGATGTCTTTGGCTTCTTTCGCGTACTTTTGGACGTCTTCATCGTTGTTTCCCGCTCCCGATTGGAACTCTTGGGCTTTCCCGACGTCCGAGATCCCAGTCGCCTGGATCGCTCTGATGTGATTGAGTGTAAGCTCGTCGCTCTCTTCGTATATCTCGAGTGCACGCCTTGCCTGTGGCCGATCGGTGTTGAGGTTGGTCAGACCGCGCTTTCGGATACGGCGGCGGGGCGAACCACAGTTCGTGCAGACCGTCGGAGGACAGGCGAGGGTGATTGCTCGCTGAACGAGGTCGCTGGGGAACGGTGCGAGGTGTCCACCCGTGTTCCGGTCGTGACTGATCCGCCAGACATCCCCCGGGTTCGACCCGTTCCCATACAGATTGGAGTACCCGTGTAAGTCGTAGTAGTACTCGTCTTTGTCTAAGACGAGATGGTAGATTGGTTCGTGTCGCGGGACAAGCCTGTCCTTCGCCGACGAGGGTATGCCATTGTCCTTTGCCCACGTGATCTCGTTCCTGATTGTCCAGCCTGCGTCTTGTGCCGCCTTCGCGAAACGACCAGGGATTCCGGTGAGGCTCTTGTTCTTGTAGGTATCCCCGATATTGAGGAAAATCGACCCGGTCGGACGAAGGAATGTCTTCCAGTGTTCCAGTGCGTCGATCAAATTCTCAATATACTCGTTGGGAGTCGACTCCTGTCCGAGTTGGTCTTGAGTGCCGTAGTCGCGTTTCTTCCAGTACGGAGGAGATGTGACAATCAAATCGACCGAGTTCGCTTCGAGATCGATTGCTCCCTCTTCCTCATCATCTGATTCCTCTTTGGGTCGAACGATGCTCGCGTCGGCCTGTTCAACCATCCAATTGGGGTCTGTATGTGGTGGGAACGGTCCTTGCTCGGTTTTGATTTCGTCCGTCGTCGGGAGGTCACCGTTCTCGAAGTAGGCTTCCAGTTCGCCGACGAGAGTGATCGCTTCATCTGGATGCTCATCAAAGTATCCAAAGAGATTGGTCTCGTCGAGTTCGTCGACGTAGTCGGCAAGCGACGTCTCGTTGTCGCCAGTAGAGACATACCGTTCGATGACCTCGATCGCTCCCCGGACTTCCGCGTCGAACTCCGTCATCTTATCTCGACTCCTGTCGCTGATAGCTTGCTGTCCGGACACACTTCTAAACACAAATCCACTTTCCCCATATTATACTTCCTAATATCCATTATACCAGTCGTCCGAGTGACATAGTTTCTGCTCATTATACTTCAGATTTGTAAATATCTTTGACCTCCAGCGTAAGCTCACTGAGGGGGTCGTCTTTGGGGCCGAATACACGGCCGTACAGTTCCTTGACCCCAGCGTTCGCGTATTCCTCTGCTATTTCGTAGACGAGACGCTGATCTCGTAGTACTTGCACGTCGCTCTCTTCGTTGACAGCGACAGCCTCTAAAACGGTCTGTTGTGACTCGGACAGCCGCGACCGACCGAAGAACGCGTGTTCTTCGTTCTCGGTGCTCTGCGGCATCGCCTTTTGCCGACCGTAGCCGACGGTGAACATGAACAGATCGTGATTTTCTGCCTGGTAGAATGGTGAGTCTTCGGAGTTTTGGAGCTGTTTGAACAAATCGTAGCGTTCACTATCGATGTGAACGTCACGCCGGGGATCGGTGTCTTCGTACACACGTTCGCGACCACTACTTCTCATTGCTCGACCACCTCCGTGATACCGTCATGATAGTCTAGATGGTATTCGTACGCGACCTCGTCGGTGATGAACGCACGCACGTCATCGCTGTACTCGACATCGGTCATTAAGAATGTCACTTGGGTGTCTTCGAGGTAGTTCGGGACGTTCTGAGCGATCAGTCTCTTTGGATCACTCGAAATTCGACCGAGCGGGGTGTCAATCACGATCGGAGCGCTGAACCCAGAAATCTTCGACAACGCCGCCATGAACGCCAACGCGAGCACTTGTCGTTCCCCCGCGGCGAGTGATCCGAGGTTCTTTCGTCCGTCCTGATTGTAGAGTTTTACCTCGTAATCTTCGGTTAGGGCCACTTCGTAGTCTTCGTCTTTCCAGATTAGGTCGTTGTAGTACCGCTCGAGTCGGTGCTCCGTCTGCGTGCGAACCTTGTCGAGGATGTCGTGTTTGATGTGCTCAAGGGTGTCTGAGGCGGACTCAACGAACACGCTCTTGTGTACCAGCCGCTCGTTTTTCCGCTGCTTTTTCATCGCCTTCCTCCACTCTTGCCTGCGCTCTTCAATCACACCGTTCTGTTGTTTTATCTCCCCGTTGAGTTCACCAATCTCCATGCTCATCTGATTCACTCGCCCGGAGAGTCGTTGACGCTGCTTCTCTAACTTGACAGCCTCCTCGTTGTCGATAGTATCTTCGTCTTCAAGTTTGAGCGAAATGCGTGACAGCTCGGCCTCCTTGTCGTCGATCCAGTTTCGAATCTCTTCGACTTTGCTCTTATCCGCAATCAGATCGTCGATCAGCGACTCGCCTTGCTTCAATGTCCGTGTCATCCGAAGTCTCCCATCGATCACTTGATGGCCATTCGAGGAGTTCTCTTTAAGGAGGTCTTCGATGTGACCGCGGGCGTCATCGACTTCTGAGAGGTTCGTGCCACAAAGACACTTGCCACGAGTCAGGATGCTGTCCAACAACTCCTCAGTCAGTCCTGGGAGGCCATCCTCTGTTGATTCGTACTCTTCGATGGCCGAGATGGCGTGCGTGAGCGCGTCCGCGTTGTAGGCGACCCCACCAGCCTGTGCAAGACTGGTTCCCACCTGAGCTCTTGCTTCAGTCAATTGGTTCTCTTTCTCGTCCAGCTTACCGTCGAGGAACTCTCTGCGCTGCTGCATGTCACGGACATCTTCGTCACCACTCGCGGAGAGATCGTCGTTAATCCCTTCAACCTTAGTTTTGGCTGTTTCGAGTTCAGAGGTGAGGTCATTCCGCTTCTTCTCGAGTCGACCTAATTCCTGTTCTGCCTTTTCTTTCCGCTTCTGTAGCTCAGCCACGTCGCCACCAATATCCGACGATTCTCGCTCGAAGTCTTGGCGAATGACGTTGAGGTGTTCAACGGCGTTGTTCAGCAACTCGACGTGGGAGACGTCGAGGACTGCCTTTTTTACTCTGGGCGCATAGCCTTCGGCGAAGAACTCGTCGAGCTGTTCCCCGTCGAAGAGGAAGTACTGGTGGACGTGTGTGGGAAGGATCTCCCGGAGAATATTTTCGGGTTGAGGGATGGGTTGCCAGTCATTTCCTCCGAATCGCTGTCTCAGTTTGAGCTCTCCCAGTGAATTGTTATACTGGGGCTCACCCGATTCGTCGTCGTCCGGCTTCCGAGCGGTGGTGAACGATCGACGGAACGCGTACTCCGGATCGTCCTTCCCTAATTTGATCTCGACAAATCCTTCCGCCGACTCTCCAGGTGAGAGACTGTCTAACCTCCGTATGTTCACGTACGGATCGGATTTTAACGAGTCACCACTATGGGCGTCGGTGTGAGCCTCTTCACCGTAGAAACACAGCGTAATCGCATTCAAAATATTTGACTTCCCTGCACCGTTCTGTCCAACGATGACGTTGATGTTCTCGTCATCGGTTGTTTCAAGTGGGATGATAGTCTCTCCTTCGTACTGCCGGTAGTCTTGGAGCTTCAACTCGAATATTTGTACGTTATCCATCATCGAACTCCTCGATCGATTCATCCTCGATGTAGTCTTCGACGAGCGATTTGTATTCATCCTTGTATTTCGCTCGATGCTCATCGAGAATCTTGCGCTCATGTCGAAGAATTGTCGTCAAGAACCGCTGGAGGTCGTCGTCCTCGACCTCCTCCAACCGATCTAAGATGAGGGAATGAACTTCAGAATCGTTCATATACTGGAATACTTATGGCCATGACATAATTAGTTTTCCTAAACTAGATCCCGTACTCTATTCGCACCTCTTCAAGACGGTTGCGTGCCGCGTGCTCATTCTCGGCTGTCGCAGCGAACTCTTCGAATCGACGGAGCTCCTTTTTCAGGATGTTTTCCTCGGATTTGGCGATGGCATCGTCAGGAGTCAAGGTTGGGACCACGACAATGTCGTAAATCGTCGCGAAGTCTTTCCCTTCGGATTGCCGGAGTACCCGTCCACGTCGTTGCACGAACTGCATTGGGTTGCCGCTATTCGACATCAACACTGCGGTCCTCGTCGCTGGGACATCGACGCCTTCGTCGAGACACTTCATCGCCACCAGAGCGTCCCATTCACCCTTTCCGAACCGGTCCAGTAGTTCTTCCCGCAGATTGTCGTCTTCCTTGTAGGTAAATTTGTGGTGGATGATGCCGTATTCGTTGAGAATCTCACCGACCTTCCCAATCTGTTGGGGGTTGGTGTACACCAGGAGGTGCTTTGGGTGCCCAAGTGAGTCGAGTATCTTCCGAAGTGCATCATATTTCCCGATTGCCCGCTTCACAATTGTTGCCCGCTGTGACTGGAGGACTTGCTGGGCTTCTTCATCGGTCTCATCGTCAGCGTAAGCAGCAGCGACCTTTCGAGTCATGATCCGATACTCTTCCAGTTCGTCTTCATCCATCTCAACGATGATAGGATGATATTCGTACGGAGTGAGATACTCTGGGATTGCATCCTCGAGGGTGAATTCGAATGTGACACCGCCGAAGTAATTGAGCAAAAAGTTCGTACCTTCCTCGTCGAAATATCTCTCGGGAGTCGCCGAAAGACCAATACGAGCAGTGTACCCCTCAAGGAGGCCCTCACGCTGATGACTGGAACCGAGTCCATGGACTTCGTCGGCAATAATGATGGCGTTTTTGTCAATATCACCAATCTTCTCCCGGAAATATTCATTCGAGAGTGTGGTATGTGTGGTTATCAGGCAGGTATATTCAGAGATACCGAGTCTGATGTTCGACACGATTCTGGACAGGTCTTGTTTCCAGTCGGGATTGGCCGAACCATAGATATACTTTGGTGTTTCTAAGCCAAAAATCTCCATTTCATTTGCCCATTGTCTAGCGAGATGTTTCTGTGGTACGGCGATCACACAGAGTACCGGACTATCAACCAAATCGATATATTCGCCAAGGGCGGCGAGTGCAGTAAATGTCTTTCCCGTTCCGGTTGCCATCTGAAACAGGCCCTGGCATTCATTTTCAAACCACGCGTCGACTGCCTCCCGCTGATAATCTCGGAGTGTGATCACTGACTTAGCTTCCTTAACCGATGCTGGGGAACTGTATGGTCGGCTGTTTACGTCTCGGAGCTCGGTGATCTCTTCTTTCAGACTTTCAGGTATCGTGTAGATTTCGACATTATTGTCAGCTCCGCTCCAGAGATGATCGAATCTTTTTTCTTGGTAATTAACTCCTTCCTCATCTCGGTTGCTTTCCCAATCGCAGTCGATCGTATACGCCTCGTAGTTTCTCAGGGCTTTCTCGCTGTCATTCTGTGACCCGTGGAAAGCGACTCGGTTCCCTTGGTGATCATACAGTACACCAAATTTGTCGTGAAAATCACCAGATAGATCCCGTGTCGGGACTGCCAACTTTATATCCAGAATTCCATCTGCGATCATCCAGGCGACTGCATTCCTAGTTTCGTACTCGAGATCATAGCGCAGATTGCTTACTGTCTTGCTGAGTGATTCTTTGAGAATGTCGTTTCGCTTTGCTTCATCTCCTCTCTTCAGGGTTTCCCAATCCTTTTTTGTGAGTTTTGGACTTACAATCCACTGCGCAGTCCCCCCACTCTCAGCAAGGTCGACTATCCCTCTGGCTGCCGATTTGACCCAGTTAGTCGTAAAGTAGCCTACACCCCGTTTATACGAAGTAGAACGTGAAAGGAGCGGCACGTAAAAATCCTCAATGAAGTCGTGGGAAGATGTATCGATAACACGGGGTAAGTTGAGGGTCGTGAATGAATCTTTCCCAGTCATTCTTACTGCGAAATGGGAGGTAAGGATATATAAATTTAAAGGACCGCGATAAATTGCCAGACGTAGTTTGATTTCATAGTTTCACAGTCTACCTCATATTATGAACCACACTCATCAGGACGAGCTTATAAAAATCACTACGTCGAAGACCGACGGATTGGCATCCTCCACGAATTCTGCGGGGTGATAATGTACGAGATGGGTGTCAACTACTTAGACTTCAGCGGTGGTTTCAAGGAACGCGGCGTACGAGAGCAGTGGGACGACATCAAGATACGGCTTAAGACCATCGGAGGGGTTGGCATCCCTGAAGCGCACAGCGAACCCGGTGCGCGGTTCTACGTTACTCTGCGAAACCTCCCCCGCCTACGACTCAGCTAATTATGGCGACTGAACGACTGTTGCCAGAGCCAAAATGGCGTAGAACCCGGCTGTAGTCCAGGTTAGGCGGGAAAGGCCGAGGCGTTTGGTTGTATCGTGGCGGTATCCAGAGCCTCGCAGGCTTGCTAGATAGAGCGCAACAAGGAGGAGGATTGCACCATACCACAGGGGATTTCCGAGATATCCCTCCGTAAATGCAGTGAGGCTACAGATCACTATCGTTAGCGGGTGAACTTTAAGAAGGCGCTCATAGTTCGTCTCGCTAATCTGGCGATCCGACGTAACCCCATTCCCGTCGAGACGTGTATCAGCGGGATCAGTATTCCATTCGGCATAGAGGACCATAAGTGCGGAGCCGACGAATGAAAGCCACGTGAGTGACGTGAGATTCATCTATAATAGTGTGAGTTGAATCGTCTCTTGCTTACGGTCGTTCTCCTCGAGTTGGAGGTTCTCGGGGTCAACAACTTTCCGTTCGATATCCGTGGTGATGGTCTCGATGCTAGCATCACCATTCCGATGGAGCTGTTCGTCGTAGATCGCAGTGAACTCGGAGGTGTAGCGTGTTGTTTCGATGTGGGGTTCGATTTCTTCGGCGACTGCCCATTGCATCTCCCGCATATGGCCAAACTCGAGTTGGTGGTCGTTCGGGGTGGATGTGAGTGAAATGTAGATACGGTGTGGCCGGTGATTCTCCACGACCGCTTGGCAGGTTAGTTCGCTGGTTACTGCACAGCGGACAGTATCGGCCTCGTTGAGTGTGCGTACGAATACGGAGACGCCATCCCAGAAACAGTAAGCCTCGCAATCCGCGGTAGTTTGCGCCTTGTGGATGGCTTTATCGATGAGACTACCGATTTGTTTCTGAACATTAACGATTGGGCTTGTCATTCTGCCACCTCCGTTTTCTGCGAGATGTCTGCTATTGTCTCTGCGGCTCGCTTGCTGAACGCTCCTTCAACGGTTTGTTCATATAGTGACGCCAGGTTAGTGCTGTGTACACCTGATATAAGGCCGAAAACACATTGGTTCCCATCACCGGTCGTGTTTGGTTCCCAGGTGAGCGTTTGTTGCTCTCCACCAACGCGGACGAACGTCACATCATTTGGCGGCTCTTCACGAAGGTTAGCCAGTTCGGTGACCGTCGGCGTACCCTCTTCATGATAGGTGATTGTTTGACTATGGCCGTCTAGCTGTTCGGTGGCATGGTCGAGAAATCCCCGGAGTGTTGTGTATCCCTGCCAGGTTGCGGCGGTTCGGTTATCGTAGAATTCGACCCGAATGGGCGCTGTCCCCGGACTCAGAATGCGGTCGAGTGGGGGAGAAAGCATTCGGTCGTAGATTCGAAGCAGTGAGTCGGAAATCTCGAGTTTTGTTTGTTCACTAGGGCGTTGTTGAAAGGTGATACGTCGCTCAAACCAATTAAAAAAGAAGGTTCGTGGGGTCGTGAGAGCGAGGCCGGATGCTTCGACACGTCCGCCGTATATTTTTGTCCCTTCTTCTGAGAGGATGTTTGTGACGTGGGTGCTTTCTTTGGCATTGTTCTGTCCTTCGGCGAGGAATTGGACCTTGTTAAGGACATTATCGGTGGGATAGTCACTGAATGCGATCCAGATTCGGTCATAGCGATCAACGAGGTCAGTTTCGAATTGGGTGTGAAAGCGCCCATCAAACTCTGGTTGGTTCTCTTTGGGGCCGCGGTAATGTTCGGAGGGATCTTGGAAGTCTTCTTTGAGTCGATGAAAGGCAGATGCGGCTTGATCGTCTTCGCGGACTCGGATCGTGAATACATTTGCGTTCGGTCTAAAGACAGCGATCGCTGCAATGTCGTTGTCTGTTCCTTGCTTTGTGAGGAAGATATAAAGATATGTATCGTCGTAGACGCTGGCGGCTAGTTCGAGGGGATGGTCGTGGAAGTTCCCGAGTTCGGTAGTGAAGACGTGTTTTCCGAGTGCTTGGAGATCGTGGTGGTTTGCGCGGGGGGGCTGGTAGTAATGGAGGCGGTTGAGATCATGGGCCAGATTTGTGGTGAGGATTTCGTTCCACTTGTCCCGGCTGAGTGTGAGTCTAGTTAAGTCAGGTCGGAGTTTGGTTTCGGACGTCGAACTTGGGGTTTTGAGCCGATTATATAGTGTATTACTTGGAGGAACGTAGGCGATAGGCTGCATATCTGCGTTGGGCATATCACTACACTCCCATAGGTGACATATAAATCCTTTCACGTGATTGATTGTGTTAGGATGTAGATATCTTGATAAAATTCTCCCAGGGACTTGGCCACCACAACGTCCGGCGGGCCACAGGTGGACTCTCCCAGTTCCACGACCTCTACTCCAAAGCTCTCATCCGCGAACGTGACTACGACCACAACGGCGTCAACACGCCGCTCGTTGACGCTATTGATGCACCGGACGGTGCAACCAACGCCGAGCGGACGGCGTTTGCCGCACTCCTGCTTGACAGGCTCGCATTTGTTCGATTGATGCGCGACCGTGATGTGTTGGAGATCAATCTGCACGAGGAGTGGCGACGAAGCAACGATGGACTGAACCGATTCCAGGGTTCTTTCTATAGTACGTGTCTCCAAGAGCTGTTCTATGATGTATTAGCAAAACCATGGTACGAGCGTGACGAATTGGATGCATTTGGCCGTCCGCCGCAGTTTGCTGGTGGCCTCTTCGAACCAATACTTGATTATGAATCTGAGTATGATGTCAATGACTCGGCGATGCAGGACGCATTGACTGCCTTGATCGAAGGCGAATCACGGACAGTAATCAACGAAGCAGCCCGTGGGTCGCTGGTCGAATCCTACCGACAGACGGATGATGTCGATCTCGCTGGCAGGATTGCCGAGTGGTATTCCGACTTGACGGGGGCGTACGAAGCCGAACGGCAATATGTTGAGGAGAATATCGAGCCCACACTGCGACGCTATTCAGCGTGACCGGCGACATAGTGAGCAATTTCTCGTTAGTATCATATTCTAACCATCACGGTTACTTTCAAGTCACATATCCAGAACCTTCTTCTACTGAGCTTTCATCTCTGCATCCATGATTTTCTCCGTGGACAAAGAGAAAGAAGAACTCACCCACGTCGAAGAAAAAGAGTACCGCGAATTAAACCTCTTCGAACGTCAAGACCTCCAGGAGTGGGCTATCGACGAACCGCGCATTCTCGGCGAGGACCTCTTGGTCATCACATCGGAGTACGCAAATTTCGAGGATACGCGAGATCGATTGGATATCCTCGCACTAGATCCACAAGGAAAGCTTGTTGTCGTCGAACTCAAGCGCGACCAAGCTGACGCAACGACCGACTTACAGGCAATCAAATACGCGAGCTACTGTGCAACGTTGACCGCCGAGGATGTCCAGAAAGACTACCGTGAGTTCTGGAACGACCGGCACGACGATTCACTGACAGCGGACGACGTCGGCGAAAAATTCGATAACTTCCTTACCGACAGCGCCACGATCACCGAGAGCGGATGGGCTGACTTCGACTTAGACGATAAGCCCCGAATTCTCCTCGCTGCGGGAAGCTATGGGACAGAAGTAACAGCACCAGTGATGTGGCTTATCGAAGAGTACGGTATGGACATCACCTGCGCTCGGATTCAAGCCTACGAACACGAGGGACGCGTTTTGCTGAATACCCAGCAAGTCATCCCAGTACCTGAAGCTGAAGAATACATGACGAGGCGTCGTGAGAAACAGGAGAAACAAGCGTCGTCAAGTCGACGTGCTCCAGCGATCAACGTCCTCCTTGATCGTAATGTACTCAGAAAGGGTGATGAGCTGTATTTCGATCCCAACCAAGTACCGGCAGACGCGGAACATCCATGGTCAGAAGAGGACAAGTTTTGGCGAGCGACCGTCACTGGTGATACTGGGCAAAGCGATAACGTTCGTTGGAACCACGATGGCAATGTATACTCGTTCACCGGCTTGACGAAAGAACTCCTTCACGAACTTGTCGAGCGTGATCGCAGTAAGGCGCTGAACGGATACAAATATTGGTGTCATCTTGAGTTCGAAGGTCGGACGTTGAGTGATCTCCGAAACAGCGAGACGCATGGTGAAGATCGAGAGCCGAATATTGAACACGATATTCTACAAAACTAACACCAATCTATCTTCCTGATGATCACCGCTCTACCTGCCATCCCAAGTCTGACTGTTGGGTTTTATGTCATGTCGCTGTGAATCACCAGCAATGGGAAAAAAGCGGGACTTGAGTAATCCAATCACGAGTGAACATAGCGGCATTCACGTCCAGAAATCCTTCCAGCCACAGAAATACCCGCTTCCCGCGATTCAATTCCAAATCCGATCGACTCGCAGTGAACCTGTCCAACTCTCTTTGACCGACTATCTCCCGACAGACTACCCACAAGACAAAGTTGCGTTTCATCCACAATTTGATCAAGAACAGTGGCGCGTCGATACTGGCCACTACGTCAATTATACCTGTCGTCTTACTCCGGGCGAGTCCGTCACTACACTGTATGGAATCACGGTCACTACCATCGAAGAAGCCCGTGAATTTTTAACGCAACCGGAACTCAAAATCACGCCTCTCGCTCAATCTAGCAACCACACAGCGACAACCTCACCCTGTGTCCCACAGATTATCGAGCATCTCGATGGTTATGAGTTCGAGCAGTTTATTGGCGATCTCTGGACCCAATGTGGTTGGACAACAACTGTGACGTCCGGGTCGAATGATCGAGGAGTCGATATCAGGGCTACACGGGACGACTACTACCCACGAAAGCAACTCATCCAAGTCAAATGCTACGATGCATCGAATCCGGTTAGTGGCCCCGATATCCAGCAGTATGCGAGTCTCAAGTTGCAAACCAACAATGTCGACGAAGTCCTAATCATTACTACAAGCAGATTCACCAAACCGGCAACAGAACTTGCGAGGGATCTCAACGTCAAGCTCATCGACGGACAAATCCTTGAACGGATTATCGCTGATCAGCAAGCACATGACATCGTGAACCGATTTCTCACACAAAATCAGAATCGAGCTCGGCAATTTAATTATATTTCTTGATATAGCGAGAACCGATATTTGTCCACAATTTGTTGGAAAATCAACCATATTATTGACGATCGTCGGATGACTACCGATCGGTTCTTTGGTGGGGTCGAGGGCCGACTTGAATATCTTCGCACGATGCTTCATTACGTCGACGAAGAGACGCCAACTCAATCGGAACCCTGGGGTGGCTTCGAGACAACACGAGTGCCGAAAAGGAGACCGTGAAATTCACTAACTGATCAGCGTAGACCCCTTCCGAGATGCAGTCACTATTACTAATCAAAAAATTTTGGTTAAGAAGTACTCAACGTCGGTCGTACTATGAGAATCGAGTTGCTGAAAATATTCGTTGAGTTCTGAAAGTTCATACTCTGTTGGTTTGAATTTTAGTGCTTCTTCTCGTTTGTTTCCATTCTCACAAGGATAGTAATCTTCGAGATCACCACTGAGTAATAGCACGTCCTCCTCTAATAGCTCTTCTACAAGATTCAATCGTTCTATTTCGACATGATCCGACGCCCACGTTTCTGTTGGTGTTCCTCGTTCACACTTTTCTAGTACTTTTTCCAACACAGAAGCAGATTCGGGATCAACTATTTCTCCATCGCTGATCTGCCTATGAATGACTTCTAATTGTAAAAACGCGTCATCCCAGGGCATGAACTCCGTAGACTTGTCTAGTTGATCTATACTGTACGTCTTTTCCTCGGCTACCTCCTCTACTTTTTGAGTTAGGTCATTATTTAGTTCTGAAACACGGTCCAATTTTACTATCTCCTCGACGGTATCATGAACGGCATCTAAGTCGATAATTGCGTACGGAGTAATCCCGAGGCTTTCTAAGAAATGCTTGAAGCGGGTAACATCTCCTTTTCCTCCTGCGTTCAGAATTGGGATACCCTGAAGTTCAAAATCCCAATCAGAATCAAGTCGGCGAGATAGTTTTCGGAAGACAATTTCATCACTCACTCCCTCAACCAAAACAACACAATCAGCAAAAATGTATGACGAGACACTATGTAAATCAGTCAATCGAGATTTTTCTGGTTCTGAGTGGTCTTTAAGAACTCTATTGAACTGTGTTACCGAAGTCCCTTCGACTTCGCCTTTTTGCACAATATTTATAGTATCGATTATATCGTGTTGGATTAGGATAGGGGAATGAGTTGAGAAAATAATTTGGGCACTACTATCCGTGAGCTGCTCAAAGGCAGTGAGTAGTTTTTTCTGAAGACCCGGATGGAGGAACAGCTCCGCTTCTTCAAAAAGAATGAGTAGCGGTCTGTGACTCTCTGCTACGTCTTTATCATCCGAGACTCTAATTCGTCCTTCCCTAATATCTGCCAGTGTCCGCAAAAGACTGAAAATCAACGTTCTTTTGACTCCTTCACCTACATTTTCCTTTGAAAGAGAATCGATATGATTCTCTTTTATTTTCAAATCTGCATTCCTAAACAAGTATTCTGTAGAAAATTTTGGGAAATTAAATTCAACAGATCTATTTTTGAACGTACTCCGGAGATGGTTGCTGATTTGATTTTCAATCTTCGTTATACTAGGATGATCCTGTGGTTGAAACCCATCCAGTTTGTCGTGAAGTTGTTCGTCGAGTTCGTCTTGAATTTCTGACGATATCTGATCAATGAGATTACCGAATTCACCCCCTCGCTTTGTTGTTGATTCTACCTCTTTCACAGCGGGGATCGAGATGACTCTAGGAAGAAGTTCATCCTGAATTGCGGATTTTGCCCCATCGTAATCCGTTGGTTGGAGGGAGAAGTCAATGTCTTCAGGTCTTGATTCGATATATTCTTGGTACTTCTCCATCCATACGTTCTTCTGTTTTTTCTTGCTTTGTGGCACTAAATCCGCAATTTTTGGGTATTTTTCCTCCATCGCATCTCTATAATCTGTTCCCGAAAACTCATCGAGCTCCGACTTTTTATCCCATAATTGATCTCTGAATTCTTGAACGTTATTTTTATCAAGATGGTCATTATCTGGGAGAAACTGGAGTAATCTGGATTTTGTATCAAATTCATCATCAAATGGAATTCGACGGCAAATCCCTAGAGTATTTTCGTACCCCTGTTCATTCAGCAGCTTTTTTCTTATTTCTTCTCTCTTGGTTTCACTCTTCACTCGTGGTATGTCTTCTTCGTTTATCTCAAAAAATCCCCGGACTTCAAGTAACTCATCACTTTCCTTTTTCCAGTATATTTCGTCATCTCTGTTTTTATCTTCTTTGCCAAGTAGGAATTTAATCGCTGATAGAATATTTGTCTTTCCTGCGTTATTTTTCCCCACAAGGCAGTCTAACCCGCCAAATTCTATTGACTGATCTTTTGATTGTTCCTTAATCGAACGGTATCTTTCCACTTCCAATTTGACGAGTTCCATACCTGCTAATTCTTCACAAATATCATTAATTTACCGAATCAGATTGAACTCTACTTTTCGTTATTTGCAACTCGATATCTCAAAACTAACCCCTTGATATTGTACTCTTCCTCCCATTCCAATCCCAGTTTTACCGTCTCAATCTTAGAATCACGGCTCTATTATATATTAAATAGTGACGATTATATTCGATAATATGGCCCTTCCTATCTAACAAAGCATTCGGCCAACTGTTCACCGTTCTCTCCGGGCAGTCCGTACAGCTCCCATACACTAAAGATGGTGAAGAAGTCACTCTCGAACCAGCCAATGGGAATGCTATCTCACAACCCCATGAATATCGAATCCCCGAGTCGTGGACGCTGTTTGCGACACTCAACACCTACGATAAGACGTCACTCTACGAGATGAGCTATGCATTCATGCGTCGCTTTGCCTTTATCCGCGTCCCTGAGCCAGATCTGACCGAACTCGAAACGACCGAACTGCGCTCTCTTCTCGAGAACTACGCGGATGCATGGAGTCTCACGACTGCTGATTTCTACGTTGATGACACCATCGACCCCCTACTGGACGTCGGCTCCGTTTGGAAGGCGGCAAACAGTGCGATCGACGACCGTGCAATCGGCCCAGCGGTCGTCAAGGACATCCTCGCCTACGTGATGCACGGGGCGTTCCCAGAGCGGGCATTCGCGAATGCGATCAAACCCGATGCGCTCGATGAGCGCTTCACCGAGTACGAACTCCTCTTGGATCTCCACTTCATTCTCTCGCCGGACGTCATCGACTTCGTCGAGCAACTCCCCCAACGCGTTCGCAACCTCCAGACCGATACCGAGTCGATCACTCGGACGAGACGCGGGACGATCGACGGGAAGATCAACTGGAGCGCCACCATCAAACAACGCTACACCCAGAATCCCGGTGATCGATCAGTCTTCGTCTGTGACAATCGAACCGAGGAATACGATACTGACGAGAATCTCGTGTTCAAGCGCCTCGCTGCCATCATCTATGAGACGCTGCGGGAAGCAGACGAATACCTGCAGAAAGAGTACGCATGGGTGAACGACCGCTGGGACGGGACGCTCGTCAACCATCTCCGTCGGATCGTCGAACAGAACGTCCACGTCCGTCGGATTCGCAAACCTAAGGCGTACGAACCGACCGATCGGATGGTCGATACCGCTGCCGAATCACGCCAGCCCATCTATCGTGATGCTGCAGCCCTGCTCGAACAGCGCCGCCGATTGTTCGAAGGCGACCGCGAACAACTCGAAAGACTGCTCACCGAGACGGCGATCACACCCGACGATGACGAAACGCTCCTCGAACTCTTCGTCCTCTTTCGGTTCATTGCAACCCTCGAAGAGCTCCACGAGACGAGTGCACAGTTCGAGACCATCAAAACCGGTCGTCAAGAAGTCGCCCAACTCACGAATGAGAGTGGCACTGAAATTGCGGTCTATCACGACAACTCGGCACGAGACCGAGATCTCTCCTTTCGAACGCGTCCAGATGGAGACCAGGACGTCCCCTCTCGAACGGAAAAAGTCCACATGACGGGTTTTGACATCGCGAATGACTACTTCCAAGACCGAGAATTTCAGAATCACACTGGACGCCCAGACATCATCGTCCTCGAAATCACACACCCTGATGGTGAGCATGATTATCTCATCACCGAAGTCAAAAACAGCGCGAACACGAAGACAATTCGGCAAGGAATCAAAGAGACGCTCGAGTATCTCGCCTTCCTCCAGCAGGATGACGAATTCATGTATGGTGATGCAGTCACTGAGGGGTATTTCGGCGATGGCTGGAATGGGCTCTTAGTCATCCAGGACCTCGTCGAAGAGACTGCGTCGCTCGAAGAGCAAGATAACGAGATCAAGATTTTGCAGGCCTCGGAAGTCGCCACAGCACTTGAGAAAGTTCTCAAACAGTTCTTCTAAGACCTGTTATAGTCTAAATCTCGAAGCCGATGAGGGAATACGGCATGGAATCGCTCACCGTATGCGAGCATCCAATCGAGATATTCTTCCCATCGATCCCGATCTTGGAGATCTCCTTCACAAACGACGCGAATGTTACTCCGCATATTTCCGCTGTGAGTTTCCCTTGGCTTTACCCAGATGAGATCTGCCTCCAATTTATTCTCGATCGATTCTTGCTCTGACTTCAATTCCCAAAAGGCCTCTTCGTTGTCTTCAATGATAAGTCCGAGTCGGAGTTGATTATCTTCTGTGTAACTCCGAATGAGATATGAAAACCGCTCTTCCCAATTGGATTGCTATAGTAATGAAGTGGTCTAGGTTTTCGTGGACGTAGTGGTGTGAATAACTCTTGGATACGATCTCGGAACTCGGTCCAGAATTCCTCTTGCAACTGCTCAGTTTCGGCTAACTTCCCCTCACTCCGCTTTGCCTTCTCTTTCCACTCACTGGGTTTTCCAACTGGATTGAGTCTGACTGCAGGTGGCGAGTCTCCGATCCGCCACACCTCAAGGCGAATGGCAATTTGGGTGTCGGATAACGTCGTCCCTTCTGTCGGTACCACCGCCTTCTTCGCCGACCGAAACGTCCGAATCCGCTTCAAAAGAGACCAGAATCTCCAACGTCCTGTGTCGATCAGGTTGATCGAGGATCAACTGAACACTCTACTGGGGCGTAGAAGCGAACGGGTGGTCGTGTCCCAACTTCCTGGTAGCGTTTTGTCTTGGCCGAGACTAACTGTGAACTGCGCGTCGCTTGTGGCGTGTATGGGTAATTGGGTGTGTCCGTTTTCTCGGGGTTACTCTAGACAAGTTTAGGACACGGCCAGGATGTTAGAGTTCTATTGGTTCAAATCAACATTTAAGTTGGGTGAATGAGCATAGTGCGGTATGGCTATTTACCTCGTACAATCAGATATCTTCACTAAACTCAATATCCATGACTGACGGGCAAACGAAGGAAATTCGCCGGCGTTTAGACGAGGACCTCTCCCTAGACGAATTTGAACGTGATTACCGATCCACCGGGGAGGCGGCAACCCAATTCTTCCAGGACCTCTTCGTTCAGGTACTCAACTTCGACGAAACGACGTCGCCTCTGGGTGACGCAACCTGGCAGGACATACCTGTCCACGAGTGGGCGAACACAGCTCGAGCGAACGTTGCCCGTCTCTTCGCCGAATCGGGGAACTTCCGCGTCATCTACGTCGAGCTGGAGAAGCTGACTCGGACAGCCGAACGGAACGCTATCAAGAACCTCACTCGGTCGGACCGAACGAGTGGCTGGGCCATCGACGGCTCCTTCCTGACTGTATTCCACGCGCCAGACGAGGACATCTGGCACCTCGTCACTCCCTACGAGGAAGGCACTGACGACATCACGATCGGTCGCCCCGTGCTTCGCAGGTACACGCTCGGCGAAGGCGAGACCCACCGCACCGTCGCCAATGCGCTGTCGAGTATGGACGCCAGTAAGGGACGGCTTGCCGAGCGCATCGACGAGGCATTCCGAGTCAAGCCCATTACCGAAGATTTCTACGAGAACTACAAGAGCGCCTTCGATACGCTTAGTAAGGAACTTCGCCGGAAAGGACTGGAGATCGAGGACGCTGACCGGTATGCGCATACGACGCTCAACCGGTTGATGTTCTTCTACTATCTCCAGAAGAAGGGCTGGATCGGTGACCGGAAAGACTTCGTCCGCTGGTTCCACAAACAGTACAAAGAGTCCGACAAGGAAGACGTGTTCCACGAGAAGTGGCTCTCAGCGCTGTTCTTCGACGGTATGAACAGCCCAGAAGGAGGTGAAATCAATGCTAATCTCCCTACTGAGGTCGAGCTCGCCGTTGCGGGACTCCCCTACATGAACGGTGGGCTCTTCCAGCCGACTGAGGAGGACGAACGCGACACGTTTCTATCTGACTCCGCGTTGAAATCGGTGATCGATGAGTTCCTCGAACAGTACAACTTTACAGTCACCGAAGAGAGCCCTTACGACATCGACGTCGCTGTCGATCCAGCGATGCTCGGGAAGATTTACGAGTCCCTGATTGCCGAGCAGGAACGCGGTGAGGCAGGTATCTTCTATACGCCGCGCACGGAGGTTGACATGATGTGCCGAGTGGCTGTCTACGAACAACTCGCCACTCGTTCCGCCGAATTTTCTTCCCTCAATGACCGTCAGCTTGTCGAGTTTGTGTTCACTGAACCACATGAATGGGATGCCACGACGGATACTGAGCGAGAAGAACTCTTGGACGCTATACGAGAACTGAATATCGTTGATCCCGCTTGTGGGAGCGGGGCATTCCTCGTAGGGATGAAGCAGGCCCTTACTGAACTATATCGAAAGTTGGGCGAAACGCCTGATTACGACCTAAAAGAGCGGATTATCAATGAAAATCTACATGGTGTCGACATCAAAAGCTGGGCAGTCCGCGTTGCTGAATTCCGTCTTTGGCTATCACTGATTCAAGCTGAAGACGAACTCCCTGACGAGAGGCCTGTCCTCCCGAACTTTTCGTTTAAATTGTATACCGGCGACAGCCTCATCCAGTCAGTGGGTTCCATCGAATTGCCATCGTTCGAGGAGATTCGAAGGGACGCAACTGAGGATGTCTTCAAGAAATTACAGGAACTTGAAGCGGCGAAAGATGGATTCTTCCAAGGAAACATCGAAGACCAGGCAATTATCGAAGAAAAACAGAGGGAGCTGCTAATTGCGTACATCGGCGACAGGGTTGAGTCACTGGAAGGGGCCGCAACGACACAAAGCACGCTGGGCGGAGGGGCGACGGAGTCGTCTCAGCAGTCCGCTGCGGAGGCCGAGGCACAGATCGAACAACTGGAGATGTTGCGCGAACGCATCTTGGCCGATGAGTTCACCGACTTCATCTGGGAACTGAACTATCCCGAAGTGCTGCTCGGCGGCGGATTCGATGTCGTAATCGGGAACCCGCCATATGTACGACAGGAGGATATTATCGATCAGGGGATCAACCCGGCCCGCCTGGAGGAGTTATCCTCAAATGAAGTCAGCGATCTCAAGTCTGACTATAAAGAGGACCTGCGTGAGTTCGTTGAGACCCGTTTTGATGTTAAGCCTTACAAGACCAGTGATCTGTATCTGTATTTCTACTTCAGATCGATGGACCTTCTCCGTGAAGGTGGGACACTGTCATTCGTAACATCGAATTCCTGGTTAGACGTCGACTACGGCATCCGGCTCCAAGAGTTCCTCCTCACACAGGGAGATATCAAGTACATTTTAGAGAACCGCTCACAGCGGACGTTCGAAGAGGCAGACGTTAACACAATCATCTCGATAATTAACAAAGAGTCGCCGGAACGACTTGTCGGCCGTCCTAGCTTCGTCTCAGTTTACGATCCGTACAGCCAATTTACAGACACCGAGACATTAAATAGCGTACTCGTTGGTGACGAGAAGGAATCAGAGACCCTATTATTCCAAGAAAACGAACTCGTCGTGCGAAATCGGGGTTCATGGCGGTCGATTGAACTGTCAGCCGCCGCTCTTTGGCGACTTGGGGCCGGTACAACTACCCTCACCAGTAATGGTGACGAAGAAGCAATTCCGCAAGGAAGGTACAGTTCCGGGAAGTGGGGGAAGTACACACGCGCACCGACGGTGTTCTTCGAGTTGGCTGGAAAAACCGACCGGTCGCTGTCTAGGCTCGGCGATGAGTGCACGATCAAGCGAGGGACTCGTACCGGCGCGAATCAGTTCTTCTATCTTCCGAGCAAGTACTACGACGCACATCGGGAGGGAGAAAATCTTGTTCTGCACTCGACAGGGGAATGGCCGGACGAGGAATACGAAACGGAGATGCACAT
This sequence comes from Haladaptatus sp. SPP-AMP-3, assembly GCF_049568665.1. Taxonomy (NCBI): domain Archaea; kingdom Methanobacteriati; phylum Methanobacteriota; class Halobacteria; order Halobacteriales; family Haladaptataceae; genus Haladaptatus; species Haladaptatus sp. SPP-AMP-3. The sequence goes on from NZ_CP145900.1 coordinate 55,937, forward strand.
CCCGCGGGAATACTGGATGCATCAAACTGACGACGGATGGGAACCGAACCTCGTGCTGAAGACCTCAAAATCGTTCGACACGACGATCTTCGGCCTCGATTCACTGGAACTTGGGAAAGGACTCCGGTACCTGCTCGTGATAGACGATCCAAAATCAGACCTCAAGGGAGACATTAACGAATATGTCGAATGGGGTGAGACGTACGATCCCAGTCAGGATGATCTGGGGAGAAAGCGGACTGGGTTCCCATCTTCTGTCTCGGGACGTGGTGTTGACTGGTACGACCTCACGGAGGACCTACAGCGGGGCGATGTCCTTCCGATGAAGAACATCAACACGCGTCACGTCTACTGGTTCCCCGAACAGCGGACGTGGATTGATGACCGCCTTCACGGGATCGAGGTCCCTGGCGAGGAGCGTAACCGGCGATTCCTTGCCGGCGTGTTAAACTCCACATATGGGACTCTCTCCTGTGAGGTAAACGGCCGCGTAAACCTAGGTCAAGGGGCGCTGGATATTGCAACCGACGATCACAAGGCCACACTCATCCCACCGCTTGAACAGGTCGATAGGGATTTGAAGGCTAAAATCGCCGAGCAGTTTGAAACGTTCGGAACGAGGTGCGTCTCGTCCATATTCGATGAACTCGGGGCGTCAACACCAGCAGAATTGTCGTTTGATTCTGTTGCAGATGATCGTCTGGAAATGGATCGACTTGTTATCCAGGACTTGTTCGGCTTCGACGAAGATACCCATCGACAGGTGTACGAAGGAACTCTTGAACTCGTCAGTCAGCGAATTTCAAAGGCTGACAGCGTCTAAAGCTAACATGCCCCCACAGTGTGATTTTTGACCCCGATGGAGACGGTTATACTCTGAGATCACCTTCGAGAAGCCGCCGTTTGAACTCGGCGGCGGTGATACTGTTCTCCCTGTCTGTGTTGATCCAGTTTGGTCCGCCCGCATCGGGGTTGATGTTGTTGATCTTGAACAATGTCATCTTGGAATCATCGCTAATCGCTTCTTTGTTCTGATAAGCGATCAGTGGGACGGAATCCGATCCGGTCGCACTCTTCATCTGCAATACGTAATTTCGCAGATCATCCTTGAATGGAGTCCATCCATCGAGATCGATATAGCTCCGTTTCAGTTCAATTAGATATTGCGGTTTCACGCCATCGGATGTGACAACAATATCGAGATCCTGCTTTTTGAACCGCTCAGGAAGATTGGCCCTACTCCAGTCGTGGAACCCGCCTGCCGTTCGTTTGTTCTTGGCTTTGCCAGTACCCATCTGATTATAATCGGTCCCGAAGTATTCTTGTAATCTTGACGCCGCACGATCTAGGTCTAGCCACTCCGGATTGACACGGAGTTCACCATCGGACTGCTCAGTTACCTGTCCCACTTCGAGTTTTCTAGAGTCAAATCGGCCTTTTCCGATCCACAGTAGGGGCACGTCGTTACCATGGGCGAACTTCTGCATCATCTGCAGTTCGTCGGTCTCGGTGAAATGTTCGTATTCACCCGGATAATTGTATGTGAATCCAAGCAGGGAGGCATCGTTCGATCCGGATGCTTCTCCCCACACGAGCATCGCCTTCTCATCCGTTGATATATAAACGCGTTCTTCTAAGGACAGGTACTTGTCGAAATTTGAACTCATCGTTAACATACCGGATAGGCTTTGACTTATATCCGTCGCTGAGATTTATCGCAGAAAGCAGCAGGCGAATCAGAGAACGCCAACCAAAACAATCATCTGCAATTATTGTGTTTGACCGGTGTATGGAGCTAGGGATTATCGACAATGATCAATATTCTCGCCTTGATGAGGTTCTGAAATCTGGGTTGGCGAGAGCTGATGTCGACCGAATCCGGATCGCTGTCGGCTATCTCTATATGAGCGGGCTAAAGCGCCTCCGTCCCGAGCTAGACCAGTTTCTAGATCGAGGTGGGACTCTCCAGATAATGATGGGGAACCCGAATCAGCAGGGACTGGATGAACTCGTGGAGGCCAATAAAAACCTCCGACTTGCTGGAACACAGTTCCAGCAGGCTAGCAACGTCAAGTGGAGTGAACGGCCGGAGGTGCGTGCTGAGACCGCGGAAAATTATTCAAAACAAGTTCTCTACGAGGATCCCTCAGTCGAAAATCAGGCGTTCTTCACAAAACTGATTGACTGGCTGGAACAAGGTCAGATCAAACCGCGGCTCTATCTCCAAGAGCGATTTCATGCGAAGGCATATCTCTTCGAAAAGGACGACGGTGACATCTTCTCCCCACAAGGAGTTGGTGTGATTGGATCGTCCAACTTGAGCCTAAGTGGCCTCCATAGTAACACCGAACTCAACGCGCCAGTTTACAATGAGAAGGTCCAGCAACTGCAGAACTGGTTCGATGCCCTCTGGGAAGAAGCGGTCGAATTTGACGAGGACCTACTGGACACGTTTGAGGACTCGTGGGTTTCAAACAATCCCGGACACGTCTCAACGGACGACGAACCGCCAGCACTTCCGGGGGATTCACTCCCGAACGACACGACTGAGACGCTCCGTGAGGTCAGCAGCGGTACTGGTCTCCCAGCGCCGTATCTGGTGTACACGAAGATCCTCTACGAGCTTTACAAGGAGACGCTGGAGACCGCTGAGGACTATCTCCAGTCGTTCGACGTGTATGATGACCTCTACGAGTTCCAGCAGTGGGCAGTGAATCGCGGTATTCGCATCGCCAATAAATACGATGGTGTCCTCGTCTCCGACGTTGTCGGGATGGGGAAGACGTTCGTCGGTCTCGGCCTCCTCGAACACTTCCACGCGCGGAACCGGCTCCGTGGCAACAAGGGGAAGATGTTGATCATTTCGCCGAAGCATCTGCAGCCGATGTGGGAGCGGATGGTCAACAAGCAGTACAACTTCAACGCGGAGGTGATCAGCCTAGGGATGGTATCGAAAGAAGACTTCCACGAGACGCTCTTGGAGGAGCACGATGACACAACGGTGTGTCTCGTCGACGAGGCCCATCACTTCCGGAACGACGATACGCATCGGTACGACAATTTGCAGTCGTTCCTTCCCACAGTCAATCAGACGATCCTCCTAACTGCGACGCCGTATACGAAGAGCGCGTGGGACGTCTACAATCAGATCAAGCTCTTCCACATCGAGGACATCACGCCGATTCCGATTACGCCGCCGAACCTCTACGAATTCACGAAGATGGCGGAGAACGACGAAACAGACCTCTCGAACCTTCTTAGCCACGTGATGGTCCGCAGGACTCGACAGGATATCATCGACCAATACGGCGACGAAGACGAGGATGGGCGGCTGTACCTTCAGATGGGTGGTGAACGGCGGTATCTCCCGGATCGTCACTTACAGACTGTTGATTACAATCTGCACGAGACGTACTCGACGGCAGACGGCGTCAATGACTCACTGTACGACGCGATTGTGGAGACACTGGAGGACCTCACGTTCGCTCGGTACTCGTTGGGGCAGGAAGAGTACCTGAAAACCGGATACGCGAATCAGGACCCATATCAGAACCTCTCCTCGATGGGGAAGAGCATTCGGGGGTTGATGAAGTCCAACCTTCTGAAACGGTTGGAAAGCAGTGTCCATGCCTTCTACACATCTCTTACTCGAATGCTTCAGAGTTATCGGATGTTTCGAAACCTCCTCGACGAAGGGACGGTCGCTGTCGGGAGCGACGTCTCCGAACTCATCAACAGTGGGGAGCAAATCGACTACATCCTTGAGGAGATCGACGAAATGGTTGAGGATGGGGAATACGCGGCGTATCAAACGGAAGCGTTCCATCTCAACGACCTGAAACGCGATCTCGAGACAGACATCCGGCTCCTTTCAGATCTGCAAACCACGTTGGAACCGTTCCATCAGGATATCCAAGACGACTACGCGATGGATGACAAGGTCGAACAACTCCGGCAACTCTGTGGAAATCTCCGTGTGGGGTCACATGGTCTTCTTCAGCGTGGTGACCGCTCTGAGAAGCTTATCGTGTTTACACAGTTTACAGACACGGTGAAGTATCTGGAAGCTGCGTTCGAACAGTTCCAAGACCGAGGGCTGCTCTCTGATGACGTTTGGTTTGCGAGTGCGACGAGCGACACCTCGAACGTGGAGGGAATCATCCAACACTTCGCCCCTGAAGCGAATGATGCGCGTGATAAAATCGACCCGAGTGAAGAGATTGATGTGTTGTTTGCCACTGACGTTGCTGGGGAGGGGGTCAATCTCCAGGATGCGAATTTGGTAATCAACTACGACTTGCATTGGAATCCACTGCGTCTAATTCAGCGGATCGGTCGTGTTGACCGCCTCGGGAGCGGGCACGACCACATCTATGCGCTCAATTTCCTACCGGAAACGGAACTCGAAGAAGAACTCGGAATCGTTGACCGAGTTGGGTCCCGTGTCCAAGAGATTAGTAACATCCTCGGCGAAGATGGGGAGATACTGAGTCCAGAAGATAACGTGAACCGGTCGTACATGGAGGACATTTACACCGAGGGGGACATCGAGAAGGTCGAAGACGACGTGAATGAGATCATCGGCAGTGACGATCTTATCGGTCCCACTAGTAGCCTCCAGGATCTCAAGCAGAAGTATCCAGACCTCCTCAGTTGGTTAGAAGACCGCGACGGGATTCGGAGTGCTATGGAGTGGGACCGAGAGTACGATGGAGTCGTCATTGTCTACCGGCAAGGGGACTACACGACTCCGTACCTCGTTACATTCTCGAACGAAGGCGGTCAAGACCTCGCATCACAGGAAAAAGACACCATCGTACAAACCATCTCCTGTCCCATTGACGAGCCGGTTGCGTCGGTTGATGCACAGACGTTCGACACCAGATACGAACGGGCGGTGCAGGTTGCGCGGGCGGAATTCGGAGATGACATGGGCAAGCGTCGGCAGTTCCAGCGAGAAGCTCGTCAAGGCGCGAGTATTGATCGGGAGTATGTCGTTGATGAGCTCGGAGAGGTGGCATCGTCCGTCGAAAACACCGACCAACAGCGGACACTGGCACAGTTCCAGGACATTGTTGAGACCGTGTCGGCAGATCAGATCCTCAACGAGTTCAGGGACCTGCGTAACGAGGAGGTCACGGGTGAAGAGCTGGTGACGGCTGTTCGGGAGATCATCTCTCGGTACAATCTACAAGAAAAATACGACGAGCAGCAGGAATGGGCGGAGGAGCAGGAAGAGCCTCCGCACGTCGTTGCTGGGATGTACTTGAAGGGACAGGAGTAACTGGGCCATAAGGCACTGTGGTTCAGATATTTTCATGCAGAATCCGGTAGTGTGACTCAGTTAGCGCAACTCCCAACGACCGATTCTGGGCATGTAGTAAAGCGACACGCAGTCGAATGGCTAAGTGGTCTGGATGAGCTATCTGAACATGAGAATCCTCGGTGAGAAACTGTTGGTCATCACGTCCGAGTACGCGAATTTCGAGGATACACGAGACGGATTAGATGAGATTCTTGAACGGCCTAGTTTAATGCCGACAGGTTGAGAAGGCCTGTAGCAATGGCAGCTTCACTCGCCGAACCGGTTGTTCTCGCTGCCGCGAAGGACACACTCTATCCCGATCTCAACAATAGCTCAAACCACTACGCTGTCACGGAAACCCAGTTCACGAAACCGTCGTGGGGCGATTGGGAGATTCCTGAGGATCTGCGTCGCCGCCTCGCGCCGTACAATACGATCCGTCTCAACGGCGGTGAACCTGATCTTTTGGGTATTGGAATGCCCGCTCTGGAAGTATTGAACGCCGATACAGCAACGACACCGGTTGCTGTGATCGAAGCGAAAGGCCACAACAGTGACCCGAGTGCTGCTGACGTCCGTCGTGGTATCAACCAGGCCCACAGTCATCTATCTGAAGTCAACCTCGGGTACGTTGCTGCGCCGATCCAGAGCATCACTGACCAGGCGCGTTCTCTCGCACGTGACCTCAATATCGGCGTTATCGGCGTCGAGACCCCTACCGAGGCGACGCTCGTTGAACCGGCGCGTGTCAGCGGTGTCGGTGACTTCTCGACGACCATCAACGCGATTCGATTCCAAGCAACAACCCATCAATTCACAGACGGGAGCTTCCCAGTAAACCACCCGAAGAACTACCTCGGCTACGCTCTCGCCGTAGCCGCGAACGGTGAAACACGAACCGTCTACTCCGAACACGTGATCAACAGCGTTTCAGGCGGCCGCCGCGGAGCCATCCTCCTCGGCCTTGTCGACAATCGTCCCGAAGGCGACGTACTCACACATCTTGGCGCAGAAGTCGTCCGGTTCGCCCGTGACCAGCACGAGAGCGTCGCTAACGCACTCGATGAGTTCGCATCGTGGAAACGCCGATCCACCCGATTCACCACTCTCGCTCCACGCTGGGCGCAACTCGCTCGCTCAGTCGCGATCCAATACGACCCCACGCAACTCATCGTCGAAGCACTCGAACGGCTCCACCAGCGTGGCATTGAAACCGCGACCATTGACGCTGTTGTCCGAGAAGCCTGCCACATCAATCAACCACTCGCCATCGAAGTGTTCATCACACAAAATCGGCGCGAAGACGTCCTCACCGCCGACGGTGACATCAACGAATCGATGCTGACTGACCCAACCGTGTACAAATCGGGTATCCACTTCCAATTCAAATACCATCTCTACCACGTCGGTCTGCTCACCAAAGGTGGAACCGACGACAAAGACGAGGTTCTCTCCAATAACTGGGCGTTAGAACATCCGGTCGGCTTTCGTCAGTCCAGCTAACTGGCTATCCAGCCTCATACCCACTCAAGCGTCGCGTTGTGCTGCGCTACGTACTTAGGATTCAAACTCTCATCCGGAACCGAGATCTGCTCGCCCGCCCGGTCAAGAATTGTCCGCTGCAATAGTTCACTGTTCGTCTCGAACGACGGATTCACTCGCAATCGGTATTCCCGATCGATTGTGAATAACTCTCGATCAAACGCCGTGTGATGTGTCTTACTTAACGGCAGTACGTTCGCCAAATCTGCTCTGTATTCTGGATACTCACTCCACGGTAGCACGTGCGCGACATCTAACAACCCCGGATGATCAACACCGGAAACTGGACACATCCGGTCGTGTCGAGCAATCACAGTCGCACGGAACTCCGGATCCACCGCTCGGGCATGTGTTGTAGTTTGGTACGTGCCAGCCGAGAATTCCGCGCCAGACGCTGTCGCAGTCCATTCCGCATCCGCCCACTCTTCAACTGCACCCGCAACGAACCCTCGCCCCTCGTCCGTCAACATATATTCCTCTCCGTGTTTCTCGACGAGTTCCATGCTCCGCAACCAGTTCGCCCTTTGCTTCGCCATATCCGTCTCGCCGCAACTCCACCCCAACTCTGGGTGCGTATCTAACTGTTGATCACTGACCTCCGCGATCGTCATTGGACCAACAGACAACGCATACAGCAGACTCCGAAGCCCAACGTTCTGTTCACACATGATTCGCAGTAACGTCGCCACATCGTGCTGCTGGACATACTCACGCCCAGTCTGTCCGAGTTCCCACTGCTCATTCTCCTGACGGAGAAACCCGGCCTTCTGAAGATAGCTGACCCGTCGCATAATCGAATTACGACTGGACACATTCCTAAACGTCCCACGATGCCACCCGACGAGTTCATCGGTTGTCGGTCCATGAGCTTCAACGAAGTCAAGAATTGAGTCCAGCGTCTCGACGTAGCGCGTTCCACCGCCAAACATCGGGACAATACTGCGGAGCCGATCCGGAGGCATGAACGAACAATGATATAGGCGGATCATGATTCTTTCTCCACCACATTCAGTTTCAATGAAGCGGGCGGAATTGAGTGATCGGTTATTTAGAGTACAGGTAGTGAGTGCTGTGACCAATAAGTGATTTCAATAGAGGCACAGGGAGCTACAGCCACGAGAGACCAGTGTTGAGTTCGTCGAGAAACGACGGCCGGATCTGAACGGTGGCTGGGAACGTCAGTTGCTCACCCGTTCGTTCGAGGATTGTCTCACGGAGGAACGGATGGGCAGGGTCGAATGACGGACTCGTTCGAATTCGGTAATCGCTGTCGATGGTGAACAGTGCGGCATCGAACGCCCGGTGGTGCAGTGAGTTCAACACGAGCACGTTCTCTGGGTGCTCAGCGAGGTCGGGGTGCTGACTTCTAGGAAGGATATGGGCCAGATCCAGGAGTTCGGCCTCTCGAATCCCGGTCATGGTGCACTCATATCCGTAGCGGTCGAACGTTTCTGCTCGAAATGCGTCGCTCACGACGGTTTCAGATGTTTCGTAGCGTCGAATCCGCCCACTCCGGTCGAGGGTCTCGCCGGTCGGCCACTGGGCAACCTCGCCGGTCTCGACCCAGTTCTTCCAGACATCCGGGGCACGACCATTGTCATTCATGCGGGCGCGATCATGCAGCCACGAGACGGGGACTGACTGGGTATTGAGGATCGAGAAGTGAAAGAGGTAGTTCGGAATCTGCGTACCGGCATCGTCCCGGTAGGAGCGTACTTCGAAGTGGTCCGGGACGCAGAGCCCACAGAATTCGACGACCCCGGACTCTGGTTTGCGGAACACGAGGACTGGTGTGACATCCTCGCGTCGTCCCGCCGCAGCTCGGTCGAACGCCGTCTTGATCTTCTGGTTATTCGCAGAGTCGTCGTACGGGTTGTCGGCTTTCGCATCGCCCCAGTAACTGATGTAGCCCGCATTGACTGCGAGCGTGTCTTCCCACGGATCGTCGTGCTGGGAAATGCCGCTGTCGTTCGACACAAGGACGAGCGCCGCAGGCATATCGGACCGATTCGCGCCAAGATGACGAATTCCGCCGGTGTTCTTGATACCGCTGTTGAGCGGGCCGCGAATCCATCGCAAGAACTGGTCGTCCGGGTTCCGAAAGCTGCCGGTGTCTCGGTATTGTTGACCCACACGAAATGAATATTGCATGATAACGCGGCATTGTATCCGTCATCCAATAAATGCCTGCGTAACACGCTTTCTGAGTCGTCTATTGTCGGCTGATGACCGAGGGAGTTAACGACATCATTGCCTATCACCGAAATGACTGCTCTCGATTGGGAACAGCGACGAGAGCACTTCTAGCCAGTGGCGAAAGCGGTTGCACTCCTCACGTCTCAGAGAGCGCCAATCGACGTAAGAACCAGCAAGACCACTAGCACGACCGAAACCGCGGTACCAGCCACGAGTGGTTTGTTCTCCATTGCCTTCTGCTGAATTGGCATCGCGTCGTACTCCTTGAGGAACAACTTCATGTTCTCCTCGTCGTAGAAGTACTTCGTCTTGAGCGCGAACCGTTCGGTCACTGCACAGCCCGTACAGATCGGTGTCCCTTCGACTCGCTCAGTCTTCGTGTGACTACTGCAGTTGATGCTGCCACAGTTCGCACAGTAAGTGAACGTCGACGCGTTCTCGTCGTCACATTGCACACAGCAATGAATGCCGTCTTCGATCGTTACGCGTGATGGTCCAGCGGTGTAGTACTCGTAGGGGTACGAATACTGCAGTAATTCCGTACGCTGGCGAACGTGCGGAAGATACATCGGTGTAATGGACTGCATCGAAACGTCCGATTGCTTCGGCTCACACGTCTTCTCGTAGTCAACGTTGTTATCGCCAGTGTAGTGGACCGTCGTCGTGTGCCGGGCTCGTATCTGGTCAATGGCCCAGTCTTTGTATTCGGTCTCAGTTTGACCATATCGCTTCACATCAAGGTCGTCGAACTCGTTGCGAAACGCATCTTCGTCGAGATCCACACTCTGGCGCAAATTAGTTGCAACGAGTTGGCCGACGTCGTCATCAAGAACCGTCGGTCGAGACTGGTCGGCGTGAACGGCAAACTTGTCCGTTTCGTTGATGCGGTGGATGACGCCGACCGTCGTTTCGAAGACAGCATTTGTCTTGGCAGTAATGACCGCAGTGGGTTCGAACGTCACATTGGTCGTGGGGTCTGGAAGATCTGCGGATTCGATGTTTTCGATGTCACGGAACGCCTCTCTTACAGGGGCCTCAACGGTACCAGTCGGATCGAACGGTCGCAGTGTCTCATTGCATAGAATCTCGATACGGCCGTTATAGAGATCAAGTCCGACATCGTCGGCAATATCGCGCAGTCGTTGCCCGTCGATGAGTTCGATTGGATACGGGTTGTTGTTCTGGTCCAGACGCGTCGCGTACTCTCGTGCTGGCTCAGTAAATCGGCCGGTTGTAACGACCATTCCTCGCTTGGGACCGTCGTACTCGAAGGTTGCAATCGCGGAGTGAAGTTTTTGGATAACGGGCCGGCCAACAGTTCCGGTGTGTTTGCACTCAACCACGATTCCACGTCGTGTGCCATCGACAACTTCTTCCATGAGAATATCCCGCCCTTCGTCAGCCGTCTTCACGGCTTGTCGGACATTCTCGTAGCCGAGATTCCGAAACACGTCTTCCATCACGTCTTCGAATTCGAAGCCAGACAGGTCGTCTAATACTGCCATCTATCTTCTGTTTGAAACTGACTTATAGATTATAAATATATTGGGACTTAAAAGTCATGTGCCGGTGGGATTGTGTCAACTTTATTTACATCTCGAAGATGCAGCTCAAGAAGATGCGGTATGTGAAGAACAAGACGGCTCGTAGTCCCTTCCGCTTGTATTGTGAATCTCGGGTGGTAGTGAACGAAGTCGGATTGCTGAAAGTGTTAGTCTTCGAGGTAGGCAACGTGCGCCGCAACAGCTGTGAGATGCTCGGCTGCCACACCTGTCTTCCGTTCGTCAACCCGCTCACGAGCGCTCTGGATGTACTCCCGAGCGTCGACGTGTGCGGATTCGTTCTCGCTCATATCACTAACTCGGGATTGAGGAACCATAACGATTGGGTCACAATCGGCTTGCGAAGACACGTTTGCCGTCATCGTTCTGCGTAAGCAACTCCGATGCCCCTGCTCGTTGGAGATAATCTGTCGCAAACTCCGTCCAGATGTGTTCATGCTCGTCAGCGTAGTACGCCCACGGAGCGGCAACATCGAGTGGATATGTCTCGAACGAGATGACAACATCGTTCTTTCTGCGAACGCCAGTAGCGCCTAACGACTGAAGAAACGAAAAGAGGGCTGCTTTCCGTCGGACCGTGAGGATTCGCTTCGATTCACGAATATACTCATTTGCCCATGTTGCCCAGTCATCCCCGTGGTTCGTCTGTGGAGCGTCGGAAAACGTGTAAAAGGTCCGAGTGTACAATTCAAAAAATGCGATTGACGTTCGATGATTCGCATTCGGAAGGCCGTGGGATCGAATGAGTTCCGAGATAAGACTTCCACCAACGGTTGGAATTGATTGCTTCCACGTCACTGCCTCAATGGCGTCTGCAATATGGGTTGGTTCGAGCGGCTTGTACCACGCAATCTCTTGGTCGTCACTGATCTCGTCGAAAAGACTGATGACAGTATCGACGATATTGCGTGTATCAGCACTGTAGTCTGATAGATCGGCACCTTCGATCTCTTCTTCTTGCGCTTCTGCAAACGTATAGACGCCATACACATCATCGTCAAGTTCGAGTAGTCGGATCACAGCAGGTTCGTCACGACTCTGAACATCTTCCTGCGCTTCCGATTCAGACGGGTGAACGTACGAGAGCGAATAGTAGTTCCCATCGATTTTGAGGTGATACGGAACGAGAGTCATTACTGACTAGTATACAGAGAAGCAGCTTAATATCCAGGGAGACATTTGTACCACGTTATGCCAGTGAACCGGTTGTTCTTTGGCTCAAGTACCATCATTCTTCTTCAGCCAGTTCTGCAAGTGAGACATTGATACCACGAAGCTCAGCGGAATCTGCTCTCGCGTAAATCCCTCATCACTTTCGAACGAAACGTACCCCTGCTCGCCTGATGTTAAATCCCACACGTCGTATTCTTCATCCACCAGTATCGTTTCACCCCACGCATCCGTCATCTGGCCAGTCAGTTGCAAGCGCACGTACGGGTCTTCGTGGTCCTCCCAGTTATCTTCATCCTCGAGAGTCCGATTGATATCCTTGCCAAGCAACTGAAGGTCTGTATACTCCATATCACCGATCTGCTTGAATGGTTCCACTGGAATGTGTATCTCAGCACCTGTCGGGAGATATGAACGGATGGAATCGACGGCGTTCACGAAAGAAGCGCTTGCTGCAATCTGTACGACGGTAAACTACGATATCGACACACAATTTGCCCTCCAAACCTCAGATGCGGGCTGGTATCCTGTGGAAAATCGGTGAACTGGATGACGATAACCCAGAACAAACGTCAAACGCGTTCCGGAAGGCGGAACTCGAAGCGATTGCAGCTGCACTGCACAACGAGTAACCACTAGCTATGGTGGGAGGAGAGTCGGTCGTCAAGGCAATCGCTACAGTCTATTGGAATTCCTTCCCATGCTGCTTTGACTGCTTTATATCCTGTCCAACCTTCGTTGTCAACCATTACTCTGCAAGCTCCGCATAACTCTTGTCGGCTGATGATTCCCCTGTCCATGACGAGTGATGCAAATGTAGCATCACACGTACCGTGTCTTATCCTCCGTCTATGTAACTCATTAACGACTCACTCTCGAAAATGTGCGTAGTCAATAGATATATTGCGTACTAACTCGTATTTCTGCGTATGAGCGATACAAACGAACGAGGACCACCAAAAACCGATTTTGCATCTGAGTTCGCCGACAGGCTAGAGAATGCCCCTGCCGACGAACGAGTCTACAGAATCACCCTCGAACTTACCGAACCAACCCGTGTTTCCGAGGTTGCTGACCGCGCAGACTGCTCTGCAAATGCAGCTCGACGCCATCTCAAACGACTCGCCGACATTGGTCTTTTGACCCGTATGACAGAGAACCCGGCGACGTACAAACGGAACGAAGCGTACTTCGAATGGCGACGGCTGAATCGCTTAGCAGAGTTGAGCGAACACGAGTACAAATCCCGACTTGGTGATTTGCTCGCCGAGAACGAAGAGTACAAACAGACCTTCGATGTCGAAAAACCCGATGATATCGATCCCTTAGAATATGCAGAGTACGGGGATCCAGAACAAGTCTGGTTAGATATCTCCAATTGGGAGGCGGTCAGACAGGAGATCTATGACCTCCGCCGTGTCAACCGCGATAGTGCGACGGATGAAGGGGTCGTGTGAGTGTGGTCAACGGCAAGAAAAAGCAAATCCCAAATCGTGCCTTACTTCGGGAAATCGCCTCGATTCTCGGATCTGAAGAGTGGATCGAGACAATTTCCGTCTTTCCAGCGAATCGGCCAGATTCGATCGTCATCTCACTTCGTGACAAACATTACCCAGAAGAGTACGTTAGCGAAGCATACATCGAGGTGCAATCATATGTCAACGGTGATTTCCATATTTCGTATGTCGAAGATCATTTCGGTGAGGAGTGGATGTGTTGTTGGGATCGCCATGAGAGTGAGGATTATTCAAAAGACCATTTTCACTCGCCACCAAACGCAACTCACGACGATGGGATGAATCGAGGGTATCCTCCGGAGTTGCCATCGGTGTTCTCTCGTGTCGTTGTCCCTTGGGTCTATGATCGAATGGGGGACATTTGGACTGAATATGAGTAAACGAGACTGCTAGTTGACTCCGTGATAACGTCTACCTCTCACGACGAAACAATTTTATAATTCGATTGAGACAATCGTCTCGTGTCAATTACTCGGTCGAAATCGATTAACACCATCTACGAAGAATGCAAGGATTTTGATCTTGTGCTCGTACCAGATGCGCCTCTCGCAAGTGCAATAAACCGACGACTTGATCGACCACAGTTCGGACCGTTCGCGATCACACCACGACGACTCGCAGCACAACGCCGTGAACGAGCCGAAGATCGTCGTGCCTTTCTCCAACTGATCTCCGAGACTGATCTTGAGTGGAAAGAGGCAGCCTACGCTGTCGAAGTTATCCTCGCGTGCTGGGAATTTCGTGGTCGGATCGATGCAATTCTCGACTACGATCGGTTCGCTACCGATACCATCCGAACAGCGATCGACGCCATTGCCGAGATGGACACAACTGTTCGACGACTCACGGAGTATTCTATCGACGAAGACACCTCGGTTGCAGTCGTCGGTGAAACACAGCTCACAGAACTCGAACGCTCGATCCTCCCGACAGAGTATACGACGATCGATCCGTTTGCGGACGACTCGTTCGACTACCCGTCATTCCACATCCACGACTCACCAGCTGCAATCATCGACACTGTCCTCGAGACAATCACAGCGGAGACTGCTGAGAACGTAGCAGTGGTCCACGACCGAACTAGTGAGTACGGATCGCTCATTCGGTCAGCCCTCGAAGCCGCAGATATACCGTATCACGGTGGAATTGACTTCACCGATGAGCCACACCACAGGGCATTCTTACAGCTTCTCCGAAGTGCGCATGCTGGTCGGGACACCCGTGTCGGTGATATCAAACCCTTACTCACCCAGATTGGGATTTCAATCGACGTAGAACACGACGAGAAGCGTCTCTCTCATTTCGACGATCCAGCAATAGACTGGGTCCTCGATTTTAGCAACTCGATTCATACCTACACATTCGAGGACGCAATCGAAGTGTATGAAGATGCGGCGGATAGCCAGCTCACCGTCTTCCGAGACGAACTTACACAGCTTGGCATCGAAGACGCCCCCGTTTCTGAAGCTGGACTCGATCGCTTAGAATTCTATCTGCAGTCCTACGACGTGCCAATTGAGCACGAAAACGACGGCGTACTACTTGCGGACGCGACGTCCGCCGCACACGTGGATCGACCATTGGTGTTCTATTTAGGACTCGATGAACGCTGGACTCACTCATCACCACGTCGTCCGTGGGTCGACCAGGAACAGGAATTCGAACGCAACATCCGACAATTCCAACTCCTTCTCCAAAATGGCCAAGATCAGTACTACCTCGTCCAAGACTCCACTGGTGGGACCCCTGTCACGCCCTGTCTGTACTTTGAAGAACTGCTCGATGAGGAGTTCGAACGATTCAGTGATCTTGATTCCGTTCCTCGCACTCGGGTATTCCAACCAACCCAGGACGGCTTCGAGAAAGAGCCCGTCAACGTCCCCACCAACGAGATCGAGACGATCAGCCAGTCGAGTTTGAATACCTACGTCAATAGCCCACGGGATTATTTCTACAGCCGCCTCGTCCAGACGCCCGACAAGGAGCATTTCAAAGAGGGCAATCTGTTTCACGATTTCGCCGAGTTCTACGTCAACCACCCAGACCAAATTACAGCAGACACACTCGACGAGATTGCGACGGTCATTCTCGACGAGATGAAACCATTCCTTCGGAGTGTCGACTACGACGTTCGACGCACGAAGTACCGGATCGGACTGGAGACCATTACCGACTACCTCGATACCAACCCACCACAAACGGACGCGTTTCTAACACCGGACGGTGGCTACGGTCAAAATCACTTTGCAGAATACTTCAACCAACCAGTCGACTCACCAACCACAGAGCAGTGGTTCGAAAACACTGACGTAGGAGTGAAAGGGAAGATCGACCTTGTTCACAGCCCGACCCAGCTTCTCGACTACAAAAGTGGGTCGAAGAAATCAGCCAAGGACGTCGTCAAAAACTCCGATATCCGGTCACCAACCGACAAACCGAATTTCCAGGCACTCCTCTATCTCACCCAGCAACGGAGCGAACACCCAGATCAACAGCTCCAGTTCACGTTCTTCCATTTCCTCGAGACGCTCGACGACGTCATTATAGGAGATTCGAACATCGACGACTGTCTCACGACGGTAACGTACTATCCGACAACTCACGCGGAATACATCGGGTCAGAAGCCATCTTCACTGAACTACAAGAAGAAGCATACGGCGACTGCAAGAAGATCTTCTCGAAGATAGATTACGAGACCTACCAGGCGTTCCTCGACGAACACGACTTCCCCACCACGAGGGACAAGAATGAACTCATCGAATCCGAGTTCGGCCACGCTCTCACGGATCGGATGGTGGACGCCGTTGGTAACTACAAGTACGTGAAGAATGGCTGCAAACAGGCGCTCAAATACCTGCTCGGCATCAGAAACCAGAATTACTTCGCCGAAGATCTCGATGCATTCGAGACATTCATCCAGGACCGCCTCACGGAACTCACCGATCGGCACAACGGTGAGGAACGCTTCCCCGTCGAAGGCCCTGGCGAGGAACCCAACTACCGATATGTGGACCATCGCGACTGCATTCTGGAGGAGGGATCCCGGTGACGGCACCAAACGACCAACAGCAAGACCTCATCGACAGCACAGCGGGAATTCACGTGGTCGATGCTGGTGCCGGCACTGGAAAGACGTTCACTGTTACACGACGGTATGCAGGCATCATCGATCAGGATGATGTCGGCCCAGAGGACGTCCTACTGGTGACGTTCACCAACAACGCTGCGACTGAGATGAAGGACCGGATCGTATCCCACTGTGAGTATGGAATGCGCGAACTCTCGGATGCACCCATCCAGACATTCCATAGCCTCTGTCACGATATCCTCATGGAACACGGGTTCGAGGCCCCGACATTGCTGGGAATCGATGACCGAATTACCCAATCGACACGCATCATCGAGGACGAGACCGTAGAGCAGGGGCTCTTTCGGGAGTTCATTCGTCGTTTCATCGACGACCATCCCGAACATGATGACTTCTTCCGTGCAATTACCGAACCAGTCGAACTCCTCGGGCTAATCAACCAGCTTGCAGCAAAAGGTGTGTTCCCAACTGCGGATGGTTGGTATCGGAATGGCGAACGGCATCTGGATGGTGACTTTGAGGCGTTTAAAAGCACGTTCGATGAGCTGAACAAGCCCCAGAATGACGGTAACAAGCAATCGCGACTCCGGTACAAACTCGGTCGATACGGACACGAGAAATGCTTCCTTCCGGACGCTCCCACAAAGGCCGAACTACGAGGGAGCCGTGGCACGAAACAAGTCACAGCAGACGTCGCACGAGAGGCCTTCAAGGAGAACCGCGAGGATCTCAAACAGTTCGTCCACGATGTCTACTACGAATATCTCTCGTTCGCTTTGGGCCGGAACTATCTGAACTTCGGATTCCTACAGCTGTTCGCCTTCGTCCTCCTCTGTGAGGATCACCAACTGCGAGAGACCATCGAATTCGAGTACGTGATGATCGACGAGTTCCAGGACTCCAGCGAGATCCAATTCAAACTTGCCCTCTTGCTCGCTGGAACACACAATCTCTGTGTGGTCGGTGATTGGAAACAGAGCATCTACTCGTTCCAATACGCGGCTGTCGAGAACATCACCCAGTTCGAATCGCGACTTGACCGATTCGTCGAGGAGTTGAACGCCGACTACGAGCGTGTCTCGTTTTCGACGAGCCCAATCACTGAAATTGAACTTGTAGAGAATTATCGCTCGACACAATCGATTCTCGACTTTTCCGAACACAGTCTCATCACACCTGCATCGAGCTCGGACCATGTGGATGTCGAGGTGGTTCAAGACCGAATCGTCTCCCTGTCTTCGAATGCGACACACGAAAACACCCAAATCGAGGCGATTCAGCACGAAGACGAGGAAGAGGCAGTCCTCACGAAGATCCAAGAAATCGTCGGCAACGAGGACTACCAGATCGAAGACGATGGTGAGCTTCGACCACCAGAGTTCAAGGACATCGCCGTTCTTACGCGGACACGAGACTTTGGTCGAGAGCTCCTCGCTGTTGCTGAACAGTACGACCTCCCGGTAGCCTACGAGGGTGGTATCGAGCTGTTCCGCTCGGATCAGGCGAAACTCCTCTTGGCGTGGCTTCGAATTCTCGAATCAGACTCGAAACGTGGCTGGGCAGCCGTCCTTGAGGAGGCTGGCTACTCGCTAGAGGAAGTTCGACACATTCTGGACCACGAAGCGTACCCCTCGAACATGCAGGCGTTCAGAGCGGAGCTGGAGGCACTGGAGACGATCGGTGGGATTCTCGAGCTTGTCTTCTCTCAGTATGGGTACGATGGCTCGTATGCCGACGTCCTTTTGACGACGATCCAGTCCGTCCACAACTCGACAATCCAGACCCGCGGGGACCTGATTCGGTTTATCGAGACTGGTATCGATGAGGGAAGCAGACACGATGTGTATGCGAGTGCTGGCGTGAATTCCGTGACTGTCCAGACGATTCATGCGGCAAAAGGACTCGAACATCCCATTGTCATCCTCGCGAATATGAACTCCCGTCGGTTCCCACCCGCTGGAGGAAATAGCAATGCGATCACGTTCGACGATCCGATCGGATTACGCCAACGAAAGCAGTACGGTGATGCCTACGGTTATCCCCACATCCACGATAATTGGCGGACTGATGTACTCCGCAAGTGTCTCCCACGTGAATACGATGAAGAACGACGGTTGCTCTATGTCGCAATGACTCGTGCGAAGAGCCATTTAGTCTGTTCAGCCGGTGAGAACCCGAACACGTTCATCGAAGAGCTCCCAGTGGATATAGAAGAATATCATCCGGACGTCCAGGAATTTCACGATGGTGAGACGACGCAATCCCACTTCGAGATTTCAATCCCGATGTCTGCGGGACCGGTTGGCCATTCTCCGCACTCGCTGATGAATGACGACGTGTTCGAGGAAGTGGAAGAGGGGAGGGGGCCAGAGTTCGGAACACAGACACACGAATTCGCAGAGCAGTATGTATTAGGGGACGCTGTGGAACCAGCGAACGACGATGAGCGTCACACCAAGCGCTTCATCGACTCGTTAGATGGTGAATTGCGTGTTGAAGAGGACGCGTATCTGCCATTGACGGTTGGTGGCGAGCGAGTTACCATCTATGGAATCATTGACCTCGTCCATCTTTGTCCCGGGACTGTGGAGATCATCGACTTCAAAACAGATCGTAGTCGGGTTGCTGAGTCCGAGTATCGCAAGCAGTTGAGCGTCTACTATCACGTGCTCGCAGAGTGCTTCCCAGAGCGAGACGTGGGTGCGAGTATTTTCTATACCGCTACTGGTGAGCAAGTCGATATTGACCCTCTATCGAAGAGTGAACTCAGTAGGCTTGTTGAACGAGTAAATGGATCTTCTATCGAATCGGCCTCTCTGCTTGAGTGAACAGCACGGGAAAGAAGATGCAATCACCGACGTCTCGCTGGACACTCTCGGAGACGAGACCGCCGTAAACTGAACAACAGTCATAACACTGCGGTGCGCAACTATCTGGTTAGAAATTAGTCACCGAAAGCTGTGCCATTCCATATTCTACACTCGTACTGCTCTCCTTCACTACGTCACCATTCTTCAGGATCTGAATTGTGAGCTTCCCTCCGCCATAATCCAGTGTGCGAATCACTCGTCGTACTAATCCTGGCACTATGACTTCCCTCGCTCATTTCACCAACCACTGAAAACCATCCTGAATTGCTTCTTTACCACCAGTTTCGATAATATCGCCATGGCCGGGAATCACGCGGTCGAAGTCCCAAGCAAGGATATTCCGCACTGACTGGTTGACTGTGTCCTTGTTTCTAATGGGGAGTTTGAATTCCGGGAACTGTCCGATTCGATTGTAAATGCCGCCGATCCGGGCAAAAAGTCGTATCTCTATAGAGCTGTTTTCGGTGATGTGAAAGCCCATATCTCCGAGAATGGCAGTTTTACTTGGCCGATGAAAGAACGCGAGTTCGGTGATCCACCAATTGCCCATAAGCGCGATCTGGTCAATGTCGGTACTCCAGCGAGGGTCCGGCGTACTCCCGAGGAGGCTGTCGAATCGGAGGTCAGGTCGTCGAGCGGGTAATCCAGGTGCAGCGAACAGTTCGACGTCAGGATAGGCCGCCCGATATTGCTCCATATACAAGTGACCGTGAAGTTTACACGTCGGTACGACGAACCGAACGTCACCATCGCGTTGCTGAGTAACTTCGAAAAGTCAGCTGCTGACCCACGGGTAGACAACTGGCTAGGACGAGATAGTGCGAGTGAGAAGATTCGACATGCTGGCCTCTGGAACGTCAATCATGTTGATGAGGCGTATGATCCAGGCTTTCTCGATACACTCGCCGAGTATATCGACCAGCTGTAGTAGGTTCGTACAACGGTGGGTCTGGTTTGCTCGTCTATTGTGAAGTAGACGTTTTCTAGCTTCGTGACGAGCATTATCCCAAGAGTGGAGATTTGTTATAGCTCACCTTGAAGAGGCGATACTGCATTTGTATGCTGCATTTGTATGCTACATCTGTATACAATATACGACTAACCATATCCTCATGGCTGAAAACAAATCTCAGATATACTCTACTCTAACCCTATCTGGACGAGTAGGTGTTTATCTTCCTCCCGTCGATCAAATCGACTCACAGGCAATCCCGTCGTCGTCAGCATCGAGCCGATACGGATCACTCGGATCTTGATCGAGAATGGCTTGTGCCTGCTCATGTGTGTCGAAATCGCTGCAATCGTAATCACCATCTGCTGGTGGTGGTGGAACGTTGACTCCATTCGCACTTGCGGGTGTTCCAACCGTCGACGTCGGCGTTACAGTAGCTCCTTCAAATTTCCACACCCCAACGTGGTTGCGTTGCGCTCGGGCTTCAGCACGCTCGAACGCACCCTTTTTCGAGAACGAACTGTCATACAACCGCGCGTACCCATCCGTCAACAGCTGTCGATTGAAGTTCGTACCATCCACGTAGACATAAACCAAGAGTCGGCCGAAACTCCCTCGACGATCTGCCTGAGGATCCGTCTCGATGCGAACTGTCTTCCCGTCCAATTTATTAGTCGCAAATTGACTCGCACGCTCGCCCCACTCGTAGAGGTGATCTCTACCAGCCGTCGAATCCGGAATCCCTTCGAATTCAGATGGGTTTACTCGACTAAGGGTCGTCTCGGGTGTATCAACTCCCAAAAGGCGTATCGTATCCGTTTCACCGTTCGGGAACTGGACCTCTATAGTATCTCCATCGATTACTCTCGTGACAGTAACTGTCCACTTGGTTCCGCTCGCTGGCCCACGGGCGGATCGCGTACGAGCAGGTCGCGTTGATAATTGAGCGGCAGTCGTTGTCATCACACTCGATGCTGTGTCCATCGTTTGAGTGTTCGTCATCTGCTCCGTTGCTGTCGTCACCTGTGTTGTTGCTGCCGATGTCGTGGTTGTTTCCATTGACGTTGTTGCAACCCCCTGGTCACTCGTCTTCCCTTGTTGTGGTCCCGTTGATTCGGCTTCTGGGAGCATCGCACCCGAGACGATTACCCCACTGAGCACGATGCCGATCACAACGAGAGTGGAAAAATCTCGCCCTGTGAGCGAGCTGACTTTTCGTCGAACGGGCGGGATTGCAAACAGTCCGACGACAATCATGAGAAGACCGCTACTAATCGATCGGAGTACATCCGACTCAGGAACGAGAGTCAAGCCTAGCCCACTGAGAATGAATAGGATTCCAAACGTCCACGGGATCACTGTGAGGTACCGTTTCCAGCGTCCCCCTTGCCTGTCACTCATAGCTGGTAGCTACACTAGTTAGATACAAAACATAATAAACTAGATGGGTGGTCATCTCTCCCCTGAAATACCCGAAAAGCTCGTAATCGCTACTAAGGTACGCATTGTTACTTGTTCTCTGAGAGCCACCAAATAACCACCCGTGGATTCAATTCCCCACGTTCTAGCTCACCAAGCCGTTGATGCACTACCCGCCTCATTGGAACCGTATCTACGCCCACCGAGCGGTGGCAGTGGGAGACGTTGGTAGTACATCAAGAATATCGCTGCCGTGTCATTCGCCAACATGAGACTTATTATTTTGAGCCTTTTGTAATGTACAAACAACAAAATTCTAAGTATGTATCTGTCGTAATTATTTCCGATGAATCAATGATACGTTCTGGAGTAGATATCGGTGGTACGTTCACAGACGTTATCATCTTCAACGACGAGACTGGAGAGATTGAAATAGCGAAAACCCCATCAACACCTGCAAATCCAGCAGAGGGAGTCATAGATGGCTTGACAAAGGTTGAAACAGGTATTGGAGAATTGGAATTTTTCTCCCATGGTTCAACGGTCGGTACCAATGCTCTCATCGAACGTGAACTCCCTCGAATCGGGTTGATCACGACTGAAGGTTTTCGTGACGTTCATGAAATTCGTGATGCGACGAAGGACGAGCTGTGGGATGCGTATAAGGACGTTGCTGATCCATATGTTCAGCGACGCGATCGGCTCGAGGTTTCCGAACGCATCGATACAGACGGAAACGTCGTTACTCCACTTGATGAGGAGACAGTTCGCGAAGTAACTCGTATCTTCAAGAAACGTGGTATCGACACTATCGCTGTATCGTTGATCAACGCCTACGTCAACGGTGAACACGAACAGCGGGTCGCTGAGATCGTCGAACAGGAATATCCCAGCGCGTTCGTCTGTACCTCCCATGAAATCCTCCCGGAGATGTTCGAACACGAGCGAACCAGCACGACAATCATCAATGCAGCGTTGGTTCCAGTTGTCCGTGAGTACTTAATCGATCTCTCGAAGAAACTCAGCGAGCGAGATTACAACGGTGACGTTCTTGCGATGCACTCTGGCGGTGGGGTAATGACAACAGAGGCGATCGCCTACTATGCTGCTCGTATCGCCAATTCAGGGCCGACTGCAGGCGCGATTGCGAGTCAGTACATTGCCGAACAATGTGGCTTCGAGAACGCAATCGGCTTCGACATGGGTGGAACCAGCGCTGACGTCTCGCTCACTTTTCAGGACAATATCGAGATGACCGATGAATGGTCTGTCGAATATGGCTATCCCATCATGTTCCCGTCGACAGATATCGAAACTATCGGCGCTGGTGGTGGCTCGATCGCCTGGATTGACGACGGTGGTTCCTTACGCGTGGGACCGAAGAGTCAAGGAGCAGATCCCGGCCCTGCATGCTATCTCCGAGGTGGGGATAAGCCCACTACGACCGATGCCAATGTCGTTCTGGGGTGGGCCAATCCAGACAAATTCCTTGGTGGTGATATGGATGCCACTGCTGATCCGGCTCGTGAGGTAATCGAACGTGACATCGCCGATCCGTTGGGACTGGATCTCATCGAAGCTGCCTCCTCTATTGAGCAAATCGCTGTCGCCAATATGTGTAACGCCGTTCGTCTGGTTTCAACGAGCAAGGGATACGATCCTCGTGATTTCGCCTTGGTTGCCTTCGGCGGTGCTGGTCCAATGCATGCCGCCCACGTTGCGAAGGAAATGAGCATTCCGAAGGTCATTGTCCCTCCGTATCCTGGAATCAACTCGGCACTCGGCTGTTTACTAGTCGATGTTGAACACGACCTCTCACAAACGTTCATCGCCAACGCGTCAGGGGGCGTCGTAGATGATATTGAGGATACCTTTGCAGAGATGGAGAGCGAGATTCACGGGCGTCTTGCAAAGGAAGGTATCGACGATGAACAAATGCGAATGGAATACGAGGTAAAGATGCGGTATGTCGGTCAGTGGCGTTCGTTGGAAGTGACCTGTTCACGACCAATCGATAGCATCGAATCAATCAGAGAACGGTTCCATCGCCAGCACGAACAGACCTACGCCTACTCCGATGAAGATCAACCCGTCGAGATATATGGCCTCCACGTCACTGGCAAAGGTGTTGTCGAGAAACCTTCGTTCCCAGAAATCGATCGAGGTGATTCTACTAATGCTCTTCAGAACACTCGTGAAGCGTACTTCACAGAAATCGGAGAATATGTAGATACGGCCGTCTATGACCGCACAGCGCTTGGTTCAGGTGCTACCTTCGATGGACCCGCGATTGTCGAACAGATGGATTCGACCGTCGTGATTCCACCTCAGATGACAGCCGAAGTCGACGAAACTGGAAACATCATCATTACCGTCTAACCATGTCCGATACACAACCACAACAGGATATAGACCTCGATCCAGTTACGTTCGAGGTACTCCGCAGCTCGTTCACGAATCTCGTTGACCGAATGGCCGAACAAATACAGCGAACTTGCTACTCGTTCGTCATTTACAACCGCGACTTCAGCAATTGCTTGAACGATGCAGAGGGCAATACAGTGATGCAAGGCTCACAAGACATCGCTGTTCACGTTGGTACCCTTCATTACACCTGCAAGGAAACCCTCGAGTACTTCGAGGGGGACATCAATCCCGGCGACGTCTACATTGTCAACGATCCGTATCTCGGTGGAACCCATATCAACGACGTCCGCATTATGCGCCCCGTATTCCACGACGGCGAACTCATCGCCGTTACCCAATCGAATGGTCACTGGGCTGACGTTGGTGGGCCGGCTCCCGGTTCGTTCAACATTAGTGCAAACGACCATTTTGCTGAAGGGCTGCGCATTCCACCACTGAAAATTTGGGACCGTGGAGAATTCCGAGACGATGTCGCGAACCTCCTCACGACCAATATGCGTCTTTCAGAGGATCGAATGGGCGATATGCGGGCACAAGCCGAAGCGACACGAATCGCTGAAGAACGCCTCCTCGAACTTGTTGAGAAGTATGGTGTTGAGACAGTGATGACTGCGTTCGATGAGTCGAAAGACTACGTTGAGCGCATGATGCGCAAGCAGATTGATGACTTACCCGATGGCACTTGGCACACCCAGGACTATATCGATGCAGACCCCAACAAAGGAGAGGGATTCGTCACAGTTGACGTCAAAATGACTATCGACGGAGACGAAGTTCATTACGATCTCTCAGGGTCGGACGAGTACATCGGTAACTTCTTGAATTCGACATTTGGTACGTCCTTTTCGGCAGTCATTGCTGGAACGAAGATGTTTTTCCCAGACGTGCCACTGAATTCGGGGATGTATCGAGTCGTTAGTGCTGAACTCCCGGAAGGAACAGTGGTAAATGCACCAGAGCCAGTTCCCGTCACAGGATCAGTCGCTGGTGCTTATGAGAAAGTAATGAATGCCATCTTCGAGTTGTGGTCAGAGGTCTTGCCTGAGCGGGCAATGGCTTGTGCATTCAACCTCGAGTATCTCCTTGCAGGTGGGCAAGATCAACGGCCGGGTCGAGACGGTAAAGAGTTCGCTTGGTACGATTGGATGGCCGGTGGGTGGGGAGGTCGTGATGGTAAAGACGGCGCTACTGCTACAGCGCCAGTGTTTGGTGCTGGCCTTGCCGTCCAATCTTTGGAAGGTCAAGAGCGCGACACACCGCTTTTGACGAGTGAACATTCCATTGTGACTGATTCTGCTGGACCAGGGGAGTACCGCGGTGGGTTCGGTGTTCGAAAAGGTGGTGATATCTTAGAATGTGAAAATAGTGTTATATCGTACTGCTCGGATCGTGCCCGGTCTATCACCTGGGGAATCAACGGTGGTCTTCCAGGAATCCCTCACGGTGTTACTCTCACAAAAGATGGGGAGTCCGAGGAGATGGGCACGGTCTTCTCTAGTGTTCCCATCGAAGAAGGCAACGAATTTGTCCGTCCCTCCTCAGGGGGTGGTGGATTTGGCGACCCCCTTGACCGAAACCCCCAGGATGTGTTGGTAGACGTCGAGGATGACTACGTGTCTGTCGAGCGTGCAGCCAAGGACTATGGTGTCGTCATTGAGGAAATTGACCCCGATCTGTGTGAATACGAAGTCAACCAAGAAGCAACGGAACAGAAGCGCGAGTATATCCGCGAAAATCGGAGAGCGTGGTTAGGCGAGGACCCCGAGATAGTTGCTAAGCGCTACAATGAAGGAGAACTTGATACGCTAGATCTTATCCGACGCTACGGCGTCATCCTCGAGTGGTCCAGCGGTGAACTGCTAGAGCAAACGACTGAAGATTTCCGAGAGATGCTTGGTGAACGCGCTGTTAGCGAGTGGTCGTAGCTTCCAGCCTGCGGCTCACTTACTGTTCGGTTTCGCATCCTGTCATCTGCTTCCGGAAGCGAGACTTACTCAATTCTGGACGCCAAAAGCCAATCCGATATGACTTCGGAGATGACTGCCTATACAATAGAAGAATATGGCAATCCAGATGTCTTTACGGAGACAACAGTCGAGATTCCCGATCCAGAACCAAACGAAATTCGCATCGCAACTGTCGCATCGAGTGTCAACCCGGTCGATTACAAGATTCGCCGCGGGGACCTCCCCGATTTTAGCCCTGATTTCCCAGCGATTCTTCATTGTGACGTTGCGGGGATCGTAGATTCCGTTGGCGCAAACGTAGAGCGATTCGAAGAGGGTGACGAGGTGTATGGGATGCCTGGTGGGGCCGGCCAGCAAGGAACCCTCGCTGACTACGTTACTGGCCACGTGGACACGTTTGCTCACGCGCCAGAGACGCTACCACTCGAGGAGGCAGCTTCCCTGCCAGTCGTCGCACTCACGGCGTGGGAGATGCTCGCAGACAAGACAACCGTCGACATCGACGACGAAGTGCTCGTCTATGGAGCGAGCGGTGGTGTCGGTCATATCGGTGTTCAGCTTGCACGCTGGTTCGGAGCAAACGTTACCGCGACTGGATCCTCGGAGGAAAAACGTGCTCTCGCGACTGAAATCGGGGCTGACGTGACAGTTGACTACACGACGACCGATGTCGAGGCATATGTGAACGACCATGCTAGCGAGGACGGATTTGACATCGTATTCGATCCTATCGGTGACGACCATCTCCAAACAGCATTCCAAGCGGTTCGTCCGTTCGGAACCGTTGTAACCACCGAATCGAGTTCAACACAGGATCTTTCGGCGATGCATGCAAATTCGCTCGAACTAGGAGTTGTATTAGTCATTCTCCCGGTATTGCTGGGCAAACATCAGAGCCGCATCGGTGAAGAACTCGAGACTATCGCGGCACTCGTCGATGACGGTGCCATCGAACCACATATTGATGAACGATTCACTTTCGAAGAAGTAGCGGCCGCACACCGTTTAGGAGAGAAGGGAGATTTCACTGGAAAACTACTGCTCGTTAACGAGTGAACCACTGAATCAGCTATTTTCTCGGCTGTGTCAATACGTCTGGAATGTAGACTAAGAGAAATCTAGGGCCTCAATCCGAGGTAGCTAGTCCGGTTTCTCCAGCAGTCTCGTCGTCGGTCCAGACCCCTGTAGAAAAGTCAATAGCATCGTTCCATTTTGCTGCAAGGGTGGCCACAGCGAGATCGCCAGTGACGTTATTCATCGTGGCTATTCGTCCCAAGATTGGGTCGACACCAGCGACAAATCCGACGACAGTTAGTGGAAGACCAACGGATTGGAGGACGACAGTCAGCATAATCAGGCCCGCTCCGGGTACACCTGCAGTCCCAATTGAAACGAGAACGACGGTAACAAGGAGAGTGACCTGATCACCGAGGCCGAGGTGGACCCCAAAGAGGTTCGCAGCGAAGACAGCAGTAATCGCCTGTCGAATCGCCGCACCATCCATATTGATAGTTGCGCCAAGCGGAAGTGAGAACCCATACAACGATTCATCGATCTTGAGGTCGTCTTCCGCGTTCTGCATAGTTACAGGAAGCGTACCAGTTGAGGACCGGATACTGAATGCAGTTACCATCGCATCTTTTGCACCCCGGAGAAACTTGATCGGATGTTGCCCGAGACCGAGCATCGTAATGAGACCGAGATAGGTAATCGAAATCTGAAGAAGAGTTCCAAGGGCAACCGCAGCAACCAGCATTGCAAGACTTTCGATGGCGCCGAGACCGTGTGTTGCCATCGAGGTCGCTAGAAGCGCAAATACGCCGATAACACCGTACTCCATAACTCCCCAAACGACAGTAAAAAGGCCCTCAACGATACCATCGACGATTTCAAAGAACGTCTTGATTCCATCATGGACATGCTCAGACTCGGTAGAGTCGCGGGCGATAGCAAGGCCGAGACCGAATACAAGTGTGAAAAAGACGATAGAAAGAACATCCCCGTTTCCAAATGCTGCGACAGGATTCGTGGGAACGATATTCAGAAAAACCTCCCCAAGTGATGGTGGCGATGCGGATTGAGCTTTCCCGCCAGTGAATTGGACACCTGTTCCCGGATTTAATATGTTTGCAACGACAAGACCAAGAGAACCAGCGATGGCGGTCGTTACAAGATACAGCCCAACGACACTCCCACCAATCCGGCCGAGTTTTGCAGGCGTTAGTTGTTTAACACCACTGAGGAGTGTGAAAACAATGAGGGGGACAACCAACATTTTCAGGAGTCGAAGAAATAACGCCCCCAATGGCTCGAGTGCGGCGGCGGGCTTTCCGACAATGAGACCGAGCAAGCCGCCAAGTATGAACCCGACAGCAATACGATAAACAAGTGGAACTGACCGGTATCGATTCCAAAGGGAATTACTCATCGCTCCTATCGCTAGAGGACGGAGTAAAGTACATTCACAGAATGCGGAGATTCGTGACGGAACCCTTGTCAGTAGTACTTCAACCATTTGTACCAACAACCGGGATATCTCTGGGCCGTTAACGCTCTGGCTGGACTACACTGTCGTCATAGATAGCGGCAATCGTCTATACATCGAGTTGTGAAGTCGATTGAAACGCAGATTCATGGAACGGACGATGTTTCCCGACGCTGTAGAAACGCGCACAATGAGAATCTCGATGTGGATCGCATTCTCTGCTGGTCGCCATCGAATTGCCGTATACGGTAGTAAAGGGTTCGCGCCGACAACGTCGTACTCGACTTGTTCTGAGGTGACATCCCTCATGCTCTCGCAGATTGGACAGAAGATCGCTGCTCATGAGGTGTTACAGATGATAACTGTTCTTCATCTGTGAATAACTGTTATCCTCTATCTTCGGTATACCACTGGCATGAACTCGTTTGATGCAGCTCGCGTTGAAACAGTCTTGGTGGACTCGTATAGCACACTCGTCGACATGCGTTCGTTAGAGGATGCACTCGCCGAGTATACTGATAAAGCACGAGAAGCTGCTACAATCTGGTTCCAACGATCGAAGATCTACGGGATTACTGCCACTCAGTTCGAGGAATTCCGCCCTTGCAGAGAGAAATACCGTCACTCGCTCAAGTATGCGCTTCAATCAGTGGGTGCATCTGTTTCTCCAACAGACCAAGAGGAAATCCTCACTGCCCTCGATCGACTGACTGTCTTTGATGACGTTCGCACTGGACTCAAACGTCTCACTGACGATGGCTATGATGTCTACGTGCTCTCGAATGGTGATCTGGACATGCTTGCGACGTTAGTTGATCACACCGAAATTGACGACATCATCTCGGGAACAATCAGTGCCTCGGAGATTGGACTCTACAAACCAGATCAACGATTGTATCGACATGCTGCTATCCGAACAGAGACTCCTATCACAGGACTTGCGCATGTGACTGCCTCGTGGAATGATGTGCATGGTGCGATGCAATCTGGAATGCAAGGAGTGTGGCTCAATCGAAGAGGAACAGAGTGGGAAGCGTTTTTGGATGAGCCGCATCTAACCGTCGAAAGCTTCCACGAGTTTGGTGACATTCTCGATGTGGAGTCTAATAATTAGGAATTTTGATTAGGGTGCCAATCGGTTCTTCCGCCCCTAATCCTGTTCGCATCCGTCGCTGAGGGTGGTGTCAAAACCATCGCTCCCGCTTCCACATCCACAAGATCAACCTCATCGAAGGCAACGTACCGCATTGATTGGACGTCGAAGCTAACGTGGCGATGGCGAGTAAGTTGAGCCATGCACGCCTGGCTCATCCCTTCAGCTGCAAACGTTGCAGAAGGGTGTTCGAACGGTCCATAGTGGCCGTATTGGAGCAAATGAGCGATGAGGGTCCGTTTCTTCTCCTCGATGGTTTCTCCGTCGACACTTGCCATCGTCTCTTTTGAGGGAGAGACCAGCGTTGAACTCACTCATGTAGTCGTTCCGTGCGCCACTGCAGATGAGTTCCTCCGGATTCTCGGTTGCTTCGAGTAATTGGACGTTCATACCAAAGAGAGGTGGGTACTCCATCAAAATACTGTGGCTTAGAATCCCAAAAGAAACAAGTTGTAGACGGGTCGGGTTGCATTCGAGCGAAGCGTCTATTCCTCGGAAATCCACCAGATAACCACCCACGAACTCAATTTCCCCCGTTCTAACGTACCTCTCTCGTGAAGCTCCTCGAGCCGCTGATGCACTGATTGACGTTTCATCCCGACCGTCTCCGCCACCCACCGGGCGGTCACGGCAGGAACCTCGGACGCACGAACCACTCGAAGAATCTTGTCATCACTCGTTTGCTCCGCAAATCGTCTCTGCTCGTCGCGCTTACTCTCGTTTGCAGTCATAGCCCATAACACTATTTTTGGGCCATTCGTCCACCCTAATTGATTCAGCGTTGATAACGAGGTTAGTATTTCATACTAACTCCGAACACCTTCCAAATCCCGGTAACTGTATCCGATATTAGCCCTCACGTGTTTCCCCGGCAAACGTCCCAATTACTTATCCGTATTGATGCCTGCTACACTACATAATGCAACCCCCAGATACTCAGCAATCACAGTCGGAAATCTCCGACAATCTCCCAGCTATCGATTGTAATGCGTGCCAATCTGCTCTCGACCCTGATAGCCAGCAAGCCGTGTCATTTCTCCTCCTGGATCAGCTTCGAATTCCTGTGCTCAGTTGTGATGACCATCTCGAACAGTTTACGTCGATCTGTGGACTCACCTCTGACGACACAGCGACGCTTCTCCACCATCGACCAGCCGGGGGTATCTCATGTCCTGGCTGTCGTTTCGCATCATATTCTGCAGCCCAATCCCTCGTCCCAGTCCAAGACGGGGCAATCGTACCCATTGCATGTCCAGAACATCAGTCAAAGATTATTCAGCGATTCCAGACAGGGCTTCAGACCCACCAACAGCTAACGTCTGGTCTCGGTACGACTACCGGCTCTTTACTGTGAATTCTAGTGAGGCCACCGAGACCAAGAATACAGTGATAATAGCGAATGGGTTATTCTTGCACTCCTAACCAAACTCACTCTGGAAAGTGAATATCAGCAGGCACACGAGTCAGCCCAAGCGTCGTGAAATCTCGGTCAAAGGCAAAGATATGGTCGATATCGTACTCATGAGCAAGTACCGCACTCGTGTGATCAACAAACGAAATCTGCTGGTCGTCATAGCGCTCGAACTCATCACACGCCGCCGCAAACACACCCTCCCCTACAGGGAGAATATTGAAACTCTCCGAACGCCGAATCGTCTAAAGCACATCCACCGCCGTCTTGTGGTTGACCCTCCGAGTGGTGAGCGTGGCTAACTCCGAGAGCACATACCGACTCGTGAACAACGGCTGATACGGAATCGCTTCACGACGAAGCGCATCGAATACGGATTGAGCAGTCTCGTGCCGCCCAGCACGGGTGTTCACCCACGCAAAGAACGCCCCCGTATCGATGAACAAGGGCTGTGGTTGTTCACTCATCGCCACCGTAGAGAATATCGTCGATCTCGTCTTCCTCGACTGGCTCACCAGCAGTTGGCTTCAGCGACCAAAATGGATCGTCTGCATTGATTCCGCTCGGGTCCGCTGTATCCTCGTCGATCCACCAAATGACTGCCCCCGCACCAACCTTCCGACGTTCGATCAGTCCCTGCTCATGCAGTTGAACGAGTTTCTGGCGGGCTGCTTCTGAGGAGCAATCCAGTCGCTCACTCAGTTCCTTTGCCGTGACGACCGGGTCACTGGCTTCACGCATCGCCCGAAGGACGGCGTCGAGGGTGAGTGTCTGGACGTACCGGCCAGTATCTCGGTTCCTTTCTCGGCTCATACTCACCCCTAGTATTTCGACCGGTGTAATCCTATTGGTGCGAAGCAAGAGGACAAGCTTTATTACCATTTGGTACGTAGCAATTGGTAAGGAAGAACGGTGCCCTCGGGCGTGTGTAGAAACGCGCACAGACCGAACAGTTTTCCTTCGACGTCGATGCCCCCGGACTCTCGGAGTCGCCAACGAGAGCCACGAGAACCCCGCAGAGCACCAGTACACTGTCTCCATCGACGACGTGACTCACGAACTGATGGCCTGCACGTGCCCGCACCACGTCCACCGGAACGCCTTCTGCACACACATGGCCGCCGTCGAAAACGCAACCGAAGAGAAAACGCTCGATGCATTCCCGTCTGAGGACGACGAAGACGAGCGTATTAGTGGCCCGTACACGGGCTACGACACGTACGGCACCGTCGATCACACCTACTGGACGTGTGAAGACTGTGGGGCGGAAGCCACTCGGAAAGACGCACTCACCGACTGTTGCTAACCCCGTCTTCTTTTTCATTTATGTCACGCCAATCAACTCTGTCCAATGTTGCCCAGCGAACGCTAACCGAGTGTGCAGATACGACCGAACGCGACAACACACCGACTAACCGCGATTTGCTTGACCGTGCCCAACAGCATACCGCGGACGTCGCCGACAGTGAGGGCGGATAATACGCTGTTGAAAAAACAGATCGGAATCAGTTTTCTTTTATAAACACTGTCCAGAACTGATCGGCTCTTGATCGTCACTGATAGTATTGGATTGGCTGTTGTTTGCAAGTGGGGTGAGCATAATGGCCACTAT
This sequence comes from Haladaptatus sp. SPP-AMP-3, assembly GCF_049568665.1. NCBI lineage: Archaea > Methanobacteriati > Methanobacteriota > Halobacteria > Halobacteriales > Haladaptataceae > Haladaptatus > Haladaptatus sp. SPP-AMP-3. Next base: position 88,614 of record NZ_CP145900.1, read on the forward strand.
GGATCCGGCCTGTCTCAACCCCGTTCACCTGATACTACCACGGGGGGTTAGTATAGCCACCAATTGAGTCGGCCTTTTCGGTAGCCCAGTCAGTGGTAGGTGCTCCACCTAGTCCGAAATCACTCCGAATAAGTGGATCGAGCAGATTGCCCCCTGGTTCTCCTATAGCAAACGGACCCGGAGGGTTGAACCGGGGACTCCCGAAATCACTCTGAGCAAGTGGGTCGAGCAAATTACCCCCCGGGTCCCCTATAACATTTATATTCGGAGGACGGACACGAGGACGAATAAGTGGGTTACCGAACCCTTGAGATATGAAAGTGCCAGATGGAGACAGGAAATTATTTGGACTGAAGGTTAAAGTAGGGGCTGGGGAAGCGGGTGGATTGATAACTGGTGATGGGAAATTGGGTAGAGGGGTAGTTGTAGATGGGAATCCAGTTTGAGTAGTGGTTGTCTCGGGCGGCCCGGTGGTTGTCGGTTTCTCGGGCGGCTCGGTGGTTGTCCATGTGGTCTCGGGTTGTTCGGGGGTTGTGATGCAGGAGAGGTTGTAAGTTGGCGTATCACTAATCGTGTAATTGAGAGTGTAATTAGTAGACTCTCCAGTCGCCGAAGTACTCACCACAGAGATGCTTTCAAGAGCAGATTTCGTAGAAGAATCCGTTGTTTTACTAGCGGAGTCCACAACCTGATTAGAGTCATTTGTGAGGGTGTATGCTGCACCTGCATCTACTGCATTGGTGTCTTCGTATGGCGCTCCGACAAGAATTTCATCTTGGTCTAATGACATGGATACCCCAAAGGCAGTATATCGAGCTCCACCACTAGGTGTAAACGCATTTTCTGTATCTTTCACCCATTTTCCTTCCTCTCTTGATATCGCGTACACAACGTCGTCTTCTTTTAGGCTGGCACTAATAAGAGCTGTATCTCCTTTGAGCGCGATTGAGTGCCCAAATAAAGCGTTAGGGGCACAACTTTGCAGCTGAGCGGTTAATTTCCAATCTTTTTCAGACTGCGTGAATTCATAAACTTCAGCAGCAGTCTCAGAGGAGGCAGTAGCAGGAGCACCAACCAATAATCTTCCTCCAGAGATGCTCACTTCGGCACCAAATTTAGCCCAAGGTTTAGGATTTTCAGGTGTAAGCTCCGCACTTTGCTTCCAAGTGTCTCCTTGCTTCGTGAAGACATAGGCGGCGCCAGAAGAGGGCTCACTAGTGTTAGTAGCGGGTGCACCAACTACTGCAGTATTTTCGCTAATATCTACAGAAAATCCAAACTGACCAGTCTTACCTTCTGGAGCCAACTTCGCTTGTTGACTCCAATCTCCTCCCTGCTTGGTAAATATATATCCTGCGCCAGGGAGAGCCTTGTCCTCTCCAGCATCTGATTTAGTATTCGAAGATGTAGAAGTGACTGATGGGGCACCAATAACTGCCGTGTTATTCTCTACCGAAGTAGAATATCCAAAACCCTCGAGTTGGACACTATCTGTGGATGCTATCTTATTCGTCAGAGTGAATCCGGACTCTCCCTCTGCAAATTCATAAACGGCTCCAGAGAAATCACTTTCAGCACTAGCAAAGGGTGCTGAAATGAGGACTTGGTTATTATCTGATGAAACTGAATAACCAAAAAAGGAATAGTCTTGATTTTCTGGGTCAGTTAACTGCTGTGACCCCGCCCACCCACACTCTTCCTTCAGGTAGACATAGACCGCTCCAGAAAAGACATTTTCACTGCCAGCGGTAGGTCCTCCTACGAAGGCTCTATTTCCAACGAGTTCAGTTGCTTTCCCAAATTGCCATCCGTAACCTGCCACTGGAAGGATCTTTTGATCTGGTATCCACTGTTGCGCGCAGGCGGCTCCAATTCCCGTGAAACCTCCTACAGCAAGGGTTGATGCACCGATTGTTTTCAGCGCGCTTCGCCTGGTAAACTCCCCGGTCTGATTTTCGTGTTCGTCCATAGTTGAGCTCCGTGCCTCATTGCGTTTCTCTCGAAAGAGAGCGACCAGCTTGACAGACATAAAGAATGAGTTGCTGAAGTACCGGGGGAAGGCAGACTAACTCGTTATCTCAGTGCTAGTAGAATGTCTCGAAAGAAGTATCAGAGTTAATTTATTACTATGGTATGAAATACCCCCTGTCAGTCACCCACACACATTATTTTATAGATAATCTGTGAGGAAATGATGGATCTGCTTACCAACTCCTTCACCCAGCTCAAGTCTGAATCTGATAAATCCGGCAGGCGAATCGAAAGCACGGCTGCCGATTAAGCTATTGCATAGTCCCAGTCGAAAGTCTGGCTTACCGATAATGACTACCAGACGCCACTCTAATAGATCGAAGATATCTCAATAAGGCGACCCACTCACAGACTTTGTTATCCACGCCGTAGCCCGCTAAGATGACCTTGACTACCGCATCAGCGAGAGGACATAACTCGTTCTCGCTCTAGGACCGTCTCCCACGTCTGCTGGCAGGAGACTTCCCCGAAGACCCATGCGTCCTAGCGGAGGTCAAAGTCTTGGTTCAGTAGAGGGGGAATCTTCATCAAACACGTCTCAAAGATCAGTCCGAGACGTAGTGGGCTCGCTCATAGAGAAAGTCAGGTAACTTATTTTGGGCCTCGTGACGTACATCTGTCACCATGACTTCGATCCTCATCGCGTATGGAACCGGCGAGGGCCAAACAAAGAAAGTGGCCGAATACATCGACTCGATCCTCGTGGAGCAGGGATTCGACGTGACAACTACCCACGTGTCCGAGGCTTCCGACATCGCTGTAAGTGAGTTCGATGGGGTGTTAATCGGTGCCTCGGTTAATAACCGTACGCACCAACCGGAGGTACTAGCGTTCGTCGAGCGCTACAACCAAGCGCTGGCTGACCGCCCATCGGGATTCTTCCAGTTGTCGCTGGCGTCCGCCGCCTCGTTGGAGTGGGCTCGGGAAGGGGCGGCGGACTACGTCGAGAAGCTTGAAGGGACGACCGGCTGGCATCCCGATCGAGTAGGCCTGTTCGCAGGCGCCCTCAAGTACACGCAGTACGACTTCAAGATGCGCTGGCTCTTCAAATTGGCCGCGCTCGCATTTGGCCTTGGTACTGATACGTCGCGTGATTACGAGTACACAGACTGGGACGATGTCGAACGCTTCGCAACATCGTTTGGAGAATTCGTCGAGAGTGAACGGCCTCCGTCCCGCCATGGCAGGACGATCCAGAGCACCGTTCGAGACACCGTCGGACGTCGCGGTGTTGCCCTTTCCCTGGCGATTGGTCTCGCCGGAGCCATCTACCTCGTGTCCCGGCGACACCGGGAGACCGATCCGCGTCAATAAATCAGTATGCAAAACATGCTCGACAGGACTGAGGAAGTACTCTGGTCGCGCCATGCAAACCCAATGAGTGGATGGACCCGGGTCCCGACCGGAGCTGTCCTCGTCTACGCCGTTTATCAACGAGACTGGCGACTCCTCCTCGCGGGATTGCTTTGGGCCGCGATCAACCCGTTTCTCTTCTCGCCGCCGGAAACGGACGATGCGTGGATGACTCGAGGCGTTCTCGCCGAACGCTGGTGGGTACGCGAGGAGGAAAGAGGGACCATGGGAGTCACTTACCCCAATATCTGCAATACGGTCGGCGCAATGGTTTTCCTCTACGCGTTCGTCGCCGCGTGGAGACGACGGCCAACAGGTGCCGCTGTGGCTACGGTGGTAGCCAGCGGGCTGAAACTCTGGTGGATCAGCGTTCTCGTACGACGGTTCGATTCAGCCCAAAAACCGTAATCTACCGTCCAATTCGAAGAGCGGGGGCTCGTAAGGGAAGTCGCTCGACCTGCTGGCCTGCACGTGCCCGCACCACGTCCACCGGAACGCATTTTGCAAACACATGGCCGCCGTCGAGAACGCAACCGACGACGGAACACTCGATGCGTTCCCCTCCGAGGATGACAACGAGACCGAACCAGACGACTGTGACTGTGACGACCTCGGTGGCTTCCCGTGCTGGCCGTGCGTGCGAACGGGACGAAAAGAACTACCGAACTAACCACCGCGTCAGTCGTTCGTAGCTATCTTTTTGAGATTACTGATCCGATCCTCGATTGACGGATGTGTCTCGATGAGCGCTCGCAATCGACCATGCTTGGTTAGAAATGCCGATGTGACCACGTATCTACACACGAAGTGCCAGCTCCTCCTTTCAGCACTGACTGCAAGAACTTCACGACAGGACAGAGATTCGATACAGGTAGCCAGTCAGACAGAAGGACGTTTCTTTGGCGTGTACCCTGACCGTTGCAGCCAGTGAACTGTCTACGCAGACGGTGACCGACTGCGAGCGACTGTGCCATCGACTAACAGCGGCCGTGTCTGGAGCGCTACGAAGACGCATTTGGCGAAGCGTAGCCGTCAGAACGGACGTATCAGACGAAGATTGAATCGTTCACTCCATGGAAAACCGAGACTGGGTCACTGGGCGTCTCGCGCACTCTCCAGCGACGCGAAGAATCCGAAGTACGCGACGACACCTGCGAACAGTGACAAGTGGTACGCCCACGTCGGTGCCGGAAGCGCATCGAACAACGCCGAGACGACGGCAACCCAGATTACTGCGAACGCGAGATCAACGACCATCCCGGACCGATGCTCGCGGACATGGTCTAGAACGGTGCCGGTGAGCGACACGTTACTCGGCCTCCCGTTCGTCCACGACCAATACCGACCGATGGGTAGACCGGAGCACGCGCTCGGTGACGCTTCCGAGTAGCATTCGCTCGATGCCGCTACGGCCGTGACTTCCCATCACGATGAGGTCGACATCGTGGTCGCTCGCGACGTTCGCAATAACTCGGTGGGGTTGGCCGCCACGGAAGTGTTCTGCAACGTCGATACCGCGTTCGCGGCCTCGCTCGGCGACGTATCGGGTCGCGTCGCGGGCGCGTGCTTCGAGGTCGTCCATCTCGCCGAATCGACCGGCACGAATGCGGTCGACTTGCTCGGTTCCGAGGGTCACGTCCACAGCATCTGTATCCACGACGTACAGCGTCTCAACCGCGGCGTCGAATTTCTCCGCGATGGCGAGTGCTTCGTCGACCGCTCGTTCTGCCGTGTCGCTGCCGTCCGTGGGAATGAGGATGCGTTCGTACATTCAGTCGTCCCCCGAAACCGGACCGTTGGAGGCCAAAACCACGTCTTCGGCACTCTGTTGTTGCCCCATCGGTTCGGGGCTGTGACACTGCCGAACGATGCGTTTGATGCGTTCTGGTGGCTCGTCGGTCACCAGTGAGACCGCGATGGTGACGGCGAACACAATGGGCGTTCCAGCGAGCGCAGCACCGACCGCCGGGAAGACGTCGGCGTAGAGGGGCACGACTGGGCCCGCGTCGGTGGCGAAGATGAGTTCGTTGAACACCGCGGCAGTCCAGATGAGGAGTCCGGTCGTCATTCCGGCGAGCGCGCCCTGTCGATTGGCGTTCTCCCACCAGAGGCCGAGGAAGAACATCGGGAATAATACGAGTCCGGCGAGCGAGAACGCGAGTGCGACCAGTTCACCGACTAGTGCCGGTGGGTTGAGCGCCGTGACGGTCACGATAGCACCGAGAGCGATAATGGTGAGACGGCCAATGATGAGTTGTTGGCGCTGTGTCGCGTCGGGGTTGATGATGTTCGTGTAGATGTCGTGGGCGGCCGCCGACGAGGCGGCGATGAACAGGCCTGCGGTCGTCGCGATGGCGGCGGCGATACCGCCTGCGGCGACGAGACCGACGAACCACGTCGGGAGGTTCGCGAGTTGCGACGCGAGGACGACGATGACGTCGCCTTCCGCGCCGCTCATGCCGCTGGCGCCGTAGACGGGGCCAACCGACTTGGCGTAGAGGTCGGTGCCGAACGCCGCGAACGCGGGGGCGCTCAGATAGAGCAGGCAGATGAAGAACAGCCCCCATACGGTGGACCAGCGGGCCGTTCGCTCGCTCTCGACGGTGTAGAAGCGGACCAGCACGTGGGGTAGTCCACAGGTGCCGACGATGAGCGAGAACGCAGTCGCAATCCAGAGGTAGTAACTACCGCTGCTGAACGGTTCCGTGAACTCTGAGTTGAGCGAATTCAGCATCGCGCCGTACTCGATTTGCGGCAGGAACGTCGAGTAGCCCTGCGTGTAGCCAACGACGTAGAGGCCCGCGAGGAACGCGACGATGAGGATGACGTACTGGACGGCCATGTTCTTCGTCGCGCCGAGCATCCCCGACAGCGCGAGGTAGCCGACGGTGATACCCATCATCAAGACGACCATCGTGGTGTAGTCGCCGCCGAAGACGTAGATGCCGACGAGTCCCATACCGCGGGCTTGGCCGACCGAGTAGACGAAGCCGATGAGAATCGTCGTCAGCGCGCCGATGGCGCGCGCGGTGTCGGAGTTGAATCGGTCGCCGACGAAGTCCGGCGCGGTGTACTTTCCGAACCGGCGCATCTGGGCGGCCATGAAGATGAGCAAGACGAAGTAGCCCGTCGACCAGCCGATGACGAACGCGAGTCCGTAGTAGCCCGACAGCGCGATGAGTGCGGCCATCCCGAGGTATGACGCTGCGGACATCCAGTTGGCACCGATAGCCATGCCGTTCTCGACGTTCCCGATGGAGCGACCGGCGACCCAGAGGTCGTCGGTGTCGGTCACGCGGAAGGCGTATCCGATTCCGAGGAACAACAGCAACATCCCCGTGACCATGATGGCGGGGATGATTTTGAACGAGGCGTTCAGTGCGTCCGGGAGCAGGTTGAGCGGCGTCAGCATCATTGTTCGGTCCCTCCGTCGGAGGCGACTGCCTCGGCGTCGCTCGCAGTTTGGGTCGTCGAGTGTTCGATACCATACTTCTCGTCCAGTTGGTCACGCTTGCGCGCGTAGACGAACGAGAGGATGAGTGCACCGAGCGGGGACCCCGTCGCGGTCAGGAAGTAGTGTAACGGAAAGCCGAACACGGTGATGCTCGTCATGAGGTCTGGCGCGAGATACGTTGCCGTCACAGGGGCGAAGACAACGAGCACCCACGCTGCGAACATCGTCCACACGATCTTCAGGTGGTCCCGCATGAACGGGGTCGATGGCTTGAAGATGTTGACGCGGGCGTCGAGGTAGTCGGTGGTTCCTCGGTCGGTAGCGACACCGCCGTCTGTCTCTATTTCGGCACGTTGCTCGTCACGTCGTGAGGTTTCATCTGTCATGGTGTGGTCTCGTCTATCATCGTCGTGTTCTGAACGTCGTTTTCGTTCGAATCGTTTAGTCATCCGATACTGACGCCGCGATGTCCTCGACGACGTCGGGATTCCGCAGGGTCGAGGTGTCGCCCAGTTCATCGTTGTTGGCGATGTCCTCCAAGAGGCGGCGCATAATCTTCCCAGAACGAGTTTTGGGGAGTTCGGGCGTGAACACAACCGATTCGGGGCGTGCGATCGGCCCGATGGCGTCTTCGATGCCGCCAACGACGCGCAACCGGAGTCCGTCGCCTCCTTCGTATCCCTCTTCGGTGATGACGTAGGCGTAGACGACTTCGCCTTTCACCTCGTGGTCGCCGCCGACGACGGCGGCCTCCGCGACACCCTCGACGCCGACGATCGCCGACTCGATTTCCATCGTCCCGAGGCGGTGCCCGGAGACGTTGATAACGTCGTCCACGCGACCCAATACCGTGATGTAGCCGTCGTCGTCTATCTTCGCGCCGTCCTCTGGGAAGTACACCCAGTCTTCCATGTCGTCGCTATCGGTGTCGGAGTACTCGCGCCAGTATTCGTCGATGTAACGCTCGTCGTTCTTGTATAAGGTTCGCAGCATCCCCGGCCACGGCTTTTGCACCGTGAGGTAGCCCGCACGCCCTGCGTCGACCTGCGTACCGTCGGTGTCTACGATTTGTGCGTCTACACCGGGGAGCGGCGGCCCGGCGCTGCCGGGTTTCATCGTGCCGATGCCGGGAAGCGTCGTGACCATCATGCCGCCGGTTTCAGTCTGCCACCAAGTATCTACAATCGGACATGATTCGTCGCCGATATGTTTGTAGTACCACTTCCATGCCCGCGGGTTGATCGGCTCACCGACCGTCCCCAGCAGTCGGAGCGAGGAAAGGTCGTGTCGGTCGGGATACTCACTCCCCCACTTCATGAACGCTCGAATCGCTGTGGGAGCGGTATACAACTGGTTCGCCTCGTACTCCTCGACGATTTCCCAGAGGCGGTCGCGCTCGGGATAATCTGGCGTGCCCTCGTACATCATCGTCGTGGTGCCGAGTGCGAGCGGCCCGTAGACGATGTAGGAGTGACCCGTAATCCAGCCGATGTCTGCCGAACAGAAGTACGTGTCTTCTGGTTCGATATCCAGCACTGCTTGACTGGTCCACGCCGCCCACGACAGATACCCACCGGTCGTGTGCTTGACACCCTTCGGCTGCCCGGTGGTGCCCGACGTATACATCAGGAACAGCATGTCCTCGGCGTCCCGCTCAACTGGTTCGACCGTCTCGCCCGCTTGTTCGGCGACGAGGTCGGCGTACGTGCGTTGATCGTCTGCGAGGTCGTGGCCGAAGCCGTCGCCGTCGCGGAGGCGCTCTACGACCACAGCATCGGATACGAAGTGCTCGACGCCCGCGAGGCCGTCATTGGCTTTATTGAGGTGGTCGAGCGGGTCGCCGCGACGGTAGTAGCCGTCGCAGGTCACGAGGTACTCCGAGTCAGCTGCGTTCATCCGCGTCGCCAGTGCGTCTGCCGAGAACCCCGCGAACACCACGCTATGGGGTGCGCCGATTCTGGCGCAGGCGAGCATCGCTATCGGAAGTTCCGGAATCATCGGCATGTACATCGTCACGACGTCGTCCTCGCCGACGCCCATCTCCCGGAGCGCAGCCGCGAACTCGTTGACCTCCCGATGCAGGTCCTCGTAGGTGTACGTGCGGTTTCCTTCCTCGAGTGGTTCGCCGACCCACTCGATGGCGGCCTCGTCGCCGTGCTCATCGAGGTGGCGGTCCAAGCAGTTCTCCGAGGCGTTCAGCTTTCCGTCGGTGAACCACTCATAAAATGGCGGATTCGACGCATCTAAGACCTCGTCGTAGCTCTCCTCCCAGTCGAGCAGGTCCGCCGCTTGCTCCCAGCACTCTGGCCAGTTCTCTTCGAACTCCTCGTAGATCGACTTCTCGGAGACGTTCGCCTGTTCGACGAACTCCTCTGGTGGGTCGAACGCTTCTTGTTCTTCAAGTCTCGCTTCCAACTGTACGCCGTCTTCGTCGCTCATGTGCCAAGTTCACAACCCGCACCTTATTACATAAGTGATGGAGCTAACTATACCAATCCGCTCGAATCTTGCACTGAGAGCCCTGTACCGAAAGTTCCCACCAACAACTACCAGATCTAGCCGGAGTATGTTCGTCCGACAGAACCTGCAAGGCTAGACACTTAGTGTCACTCAGTCTCATCCAACGCGGGATCGGTCTCCTCAAAGACGCTGTCGAGGAGTTTCTGTTGTGCCTTCCGGAGGTGGTTATGCAGCGTTGGCGAGGAGACACCCATCGAACTCGCGAGTTCTTCTGCCGTACTCCCGCGCGGCCACTCGAAGTATCCCGCGAGATACGCAGCCCTCAACACCGTTCGTTGGCGCTCCGTCAAGCGGTCCTGCACCGACTGCTGGACACGGACACCACCCTGCGTCGGTACCTCGACCTCGCGCTTCGAACACAAGTCCGTCTCCGGAAACACATCCTCAACTGCTTCGACCACGCTCCGAACGTCGGCGTGTCGTGAGAAGACCCCCGACACGTCGAGCATGCCGGACTGCGCTGAAAGTTCACGGACGTTCCCACCGCGCTCAATCAAAATCGTCGCGAGCGATTCGCCAGAGACGGTGAACTCGAAGAGCGCATCCTCACCGTAGTCACGGATGAGCCGTGCATCTTCGACGGCTTCCGCATCGGTCACACGGTCGAGCACCTCGCTGACGGCAGCCCCACTGGCAGTCACGAAATACAGCAGCGAGTGCTCTTCGATGGGGACCACACCGTCGAGCGAGAATTGACAATCAAGTTCGGCAGACGCGGCGACGAGAAAGATGCTACTGTCCGTACTCCGCAACGAGAGCGCGACACCCGTATCTGTCAAGAGCAATCGCTTGCGCTCGATGGACGTCAATGTCAGTCCGATGCGCCGACCGGCGTCCGCGAGGAGCGTCCGGTCTGCCGACCGAAACGAGTCACCGGCCACACAAACAACACCGTGAACGGTCTCACTCGATTCCAGCGGCGCAACGGCGAAAGAACACCCAGAGAGCACGCCACCGATATCCGCAGCGACCGACGATGCATCCACGACCGTAACGGCACCTGATTCCGCTCCGTCGAGTGCGTCCGTCGCGTCGAGAATCGCACCCGGAACGTCGCTCTCGTCATCGTTATCGGTAGCACCGTCGGTGTCACGTTTGCTGTTGCCGTTTTCGGCGTGGTCGTCGGTAGTTCGCGGCGGCGTGACACTCGCCCGTGTAGCGCCTCGTTCGTCACAGAGCCAGACGCCACGGTACAGGTCCGCGAGCTGGTCACAGGCGGCGGCGCGTACGTCCTCATCGGTAGACGCTTCTGTGAGTGCTCGGCCGAGTGCTTCCATGCACGCGAGGCGGTCAGTGCGTCGCGATTCCGGTGCCGGAATCCGGGAGTCAGGACGACCGGGACGGCCGCGCCTGTGACCGCTCCGAGTCGGTGGTTGAGTGGTGAAGGCGTCGATAATCGTCGCCGTCGTCGGCGTGGGATAGTACTGTGTGAGGCTGTCGAGACGCTTCCAACCGCCGACGGACTGTACGACGCGTGGATCTACGTGCTCCTCAACGAGGTGACGCCACGCGAAATGCTTGCGTAAGTCGCGGCAAGTCACGTCGCAGGGATCATCGACTCGATCGGCGACGTCGCTGACGATCATCTGGACGCGACGCGGTGAGACGGCGATGAACGGGTCTCCTGTGTCGATATCGTTCGCAGCGCGGTACTTTTGGAGGTCGTGGGCGATTGCTCGCGGCACGTATGCCTCGCGAGTCTCGTCGTCGCCTTCGGGCACGGTGAGGAAGAAAAATCGGTCGCCGTCGTGGTCGTGGTCGCAGAGATCGGCCGGCCGAATCCGCGTCAGTTCGGAGGGCCGGAGACCGACGCGTCCGGCGAGCGCCACGATGAGGTCCTCGCGGTAGGTTTCGGTGGCGCGACGGAGACGTTCGTACTCGGTTGTCGTCAGAAACTCGCCGTCTCCATCGCGCGTCATTCTGTTTCGGGTTTTCTGAGACACATGAATAAATATTAGGAATCCATGGCGGCATTCTGTGCGGTCATCCGCTAACCGTATCGAACAGTGTGTGAACGACGGAGAGAATTATTTCGTGTTTATTCGAAAGCCCGAAATTGAGTGCTACTGGTCGAGGAGCGATTCGAGTTCGCCGACGATTTCCGGATTGCGGAGCGCACTCGTATCGCCGAGGTCCTCGCCGTTCGCGATTGCTTCGAGATACCGCCGCACAACCTTCCCCGACCGCGTCTTCGGAAGCGACGGCGCGAACGTGACCGTATGCGGGACCGCGATAGCGCCAATCGCCGACTCGACCGCTCTCTCGATTTGGTCTCTGAGTGCGTCGTCGCCTGCGACGTTCGACTCCGGACTGACGAATGCGTGGACTGCCATCCCTTTCACGGTGTCCGACCGACCGACGACGGCCGCCTCGGCCACACCTTCGACGCCGACGATCGCCGACTCGATTTCCGTACTGCTCAATCGGTGACCGGAGACGTTGAACACGTCGTCAGCCCGTCCGCGCAGATGGAGGTAGCCATCCCCGTCACGAACCGCTTTGTCGCCAGTCTCGTATTGCCAGTCGCCATCCGCGGTTCGCGTTCGGCGACCGCCCCAGTCGGTCTGCTCGCAGAGCGATTTCGCCATGCCCGGCCACGGCCGCGTCAGGACGAGCTCTCCGGGCAACCCCGAATCGACCGGCTTACCGAGTCCGTCCACGACTGCGGCCTCGACACCGGGGAGACTCCGACCGACCGCACCAGGATGCATCGAATCGACACCGGGGAGCGTCGAGAGGACAACCCCGCCGGTCTCGGTCTGCCACCACGTGTCCACAACCGGACACTCGCCACCGCCAACGTGTTCACGATACCACTGCCACGTCGTCTCGTCGATTGGTTCGCCGACACTGCCGAGCAGACGGAGCGACGAGAGGTCGTGTCTATCGGGGTACTCGCTGCCCCACTTCATGAACGCCCGTATCGAGGTCGGTGCCGTGTAGAAGACGTTGACATCGTTGCGGTCGATGACCTCCCAAAGGCGGTCTTTCTCCGGATGGTCCGGCGTCCCCTCGTACAGGACGGTCGTCGCGCCAATCGAAAGCGGGCCGTAGACCGTGTAGGAGTGGCCCGTAATCCACCCCACGTCAGCGGAACACCAGTGAACGTCATCCGGCGTGAGGTCGAACACGGCGTGACTCGTCCACGCCACGTGCGCGAGATACCCGCCGGTCGTATGCCGCACCAGCGTCGGTTCGCCGGTCGTGCCGGACGTATAGATAAGAAAGAGGAGGTCGTCTACGTCGCGCTCGACAGGGGCGATTTCGGTCCCCGCATGGTCGGCCACGAGATCGTCGAAGGCGTGGTGGTCGCCAGCCGGGATATCGTCGTGAAGACGGTTGACGATGACTCGCTCGACCGACTGTTCGACGGAGAGACAGGCGTTGTCGGCCATGTGCTTCAAGTCCAGTGCGGTGCCACGGCGATAGTAGCCGTCGCAGGTGACGAGATATTCCGAGTCCGCACCGCTCATGCGTGTAGCAAGTGCGTCCGCGGAGAACCCCGCGAACACAACACTGTGCGGTGCACCGATGCGCGCACATGCCAGCATCGCTATCGGGAGTTCCGGCACCATGGGTAGATAGATAGTGACGACGTCGTCTTCGCCGACACCCAGGTCACGCAGGGCGGCCGCGAACGCGTTCACTTCTGCGTAGAGTTCCCGGTAGGTGTAGGTGCGAGTCTCTTCGAGTTTGCCTTCCCAGATAATCGCGGTCTCGTCACCGCGATCGGCCGCTACGTGGCGGTCCACGCAGTTGGACGCCGCGTTGAGTCGCCCACCGGGAAACCAGCACGTCGTCCCGTCGTCATCCAACACGTCGTCGTATGGACGGTCCCACTCTAACAGGTCGGCGGCGGCCTCCCAGCACGCTGGCCAGCCAGCCTCGGGGAACGCGTCTGCGTCGCGCTCGGTGATGTTCGCCTCGGCGACGAACCCTGTTGGCGGCACCTCCCATTCGTCTTTGCGCCTCCCGTTCGCCATTCGCTTTGAGGTTCATCTAGACAGACAAAAATCTTCGTCTACCCAGGTCCGAAGGCCGCGATATCGGCTCCCACTGTCGCCAGTGCGTCGGCGGGGTTCGGGTCGCTGTCGGCTAGATGCGTGTACTGGTGTTCCGGGATGTTCGACAGTGCCACCGTGATGGCCTCGCTGTACGTCTCGACGCCCGGTTCCGTCGGGTCATCGCCGCCCCAGACGTCTCGGATGACCGTCATAGAATCGATGCGCACTTCCAGCCTGCGTGGCTCGTAGCGAACCAACAGTTCGGAGAGCCCGAGCTGGAGGGCGACGTACTCGGCGGTGTTGTTCCCCGTCTGGGAGCCGACGGGTCGGCCGAGACGGGCGAGTTGATCCTCCGCAGCGTCCATGATGACAGCACCCGCACCGGCAGGGCCGGGGTTGCCGCGTGAACTACCGTCGACGTAGAGGACGAGTGTGTCGCTCGTCGGCTCGGGGACGGGTGGCCGGGTGAGACCCGAGTCCAGCAGGCTTTCGAGCGCGCGACGCAACTCGGCCGGGGTGGTCGCGGGGTCGAAGAGACCGCCGTAGCCGGGCACAGCGTCGTTGATAGCGTCCGTGGCAGCCGCCACCTCGTAGCCGACGCCCGCAAGTACCTCGTCGACGAGCTCGGCGAGTGGCGAGAGGTATTCGGCCGGGAGGCGGTCGTCGGTCACGCCACTCTTCCCTTCGAGCTTCGGTTCCGGGCCCTTACACCCTCGCTCTCTGATGATCTCGTTGGCTGATCACACCACTGCATATCGGTCTTCGGTGGTCAAGCGGGATAATCTCTTCAGGTGGCACCGGTCTTCCGTAAACAATCCGCAGCCCTTGAAGCTGATGAGACGGCACAGAAACGCGCACAAGCCGAACAATTTCCCTTGACGCGATGCCCCGGACTCGTTGAAATCACCAACGAAAGCCACGAGAACTCCGCAAACCACCAGTGCATCGTCACCATCGATGACGCGACTGAGGAACTGACGGCCTGCACGTGCCCGCATCACGTCCACCGCAACGTATTCTGCAAGCACATGGTCGCCGTCGAAACCACAACTGACGACGGGACGCGCGACGCCTTCCCGTCGGAGGACGACGACGAGACCGACCCCGAAGACTGCGACTGCGATGGCCTCAACGGGTTCCCCTGCTGGCCGTGCGTAAGAACGGGACGAAAGGAACTGCCGAACTAACTACCCGCTTCAGTTCTTTGAATCAATGTCTTCGAAGGGATACAGACCTACAGCTCCAGCGATTACTGATTTTGCCGCCAATCTTTTAGCCCGGTTTTTTGGATAGTTTGGTGGATATATCAGGCACAGACGTTAACCATGTCGGCTTGCTCTGCGCTAGAGTATGTCACACCCTACTCGTCGAATCGAACGCGACGACGAGATGAAAAAGAATACCGAGAAACACAACCGTGCCCGAATCTGTTCCGAGTGTAACTCAAATACGGTAATTACAATCGCCGATGGAAGAGAACTCGTTTGTGAAACCTGTGGATTAGTTGTTGAGGAACACCCCATTGACCAAGGTCCAGAATGGCGAGCGTTCACCCATCAGGATCGCCAACGGAAGGCTCGTGTTGGCGCACCAACAACGCCCACAAAGCACGATAGGGGCCTAACGACGACGATAGACTGGAAAGATAAGGATGCATCTGGCCACACGTTATCGGCCGAGAAACGCAAACAGATGAACCGGCTACGGACGTGGCAAGAGCGCATCCGAACAAAAAACGCAAACGAGCGCAATCTCCAGTTCGCGCTCGGAGAAATCAACCGAATGGCAAGCGCACTGGGCATCCCGCATTCGGTTCGGGAAATTGCCTGCGTGCTCTATCGCCACGCACTGAATGAAGATCTGATTAAAGGTCGATCAATCGAAGGCGTTGCAACCAGTTGTTTATATGCAGCGTGTCGGAGTGAACAAATCCCTCGTAGTCTAGAAGAAGTATCGGCCGTGTCGCGTGTAGATCGAACGGAAATCGGACGAGCATATCGGTATATCGCATGGGAGCTTGGACTCGAAATTGAACCCACAGACCCACATCAGTATATTCCCCGTTTATGTTCAGAACTCAGCTGTTCTGACGAGATCGAAGAGAAAGCTAATGAAATCATAGACGTCGCAATCAATCAGGGACTACTTTCGGGTAGATCACCCGTTGGCGTTGCCGCAGCAGCAATCTATGGTGCTACGCTTCTTTATCAGGAAGAATACACCCAAGGTGAAATTGCCGATATCGCCAACGTTTCTCAAATGACCGTCCGTAAGCGGTATCAAGAGCAGATGGACGCACTCAATAGATCGAATTGATTATCAGTACAGTTGACTCCGTTTACAGAACTACAGCAAATGCTCGATACAATAGAAAGCCCGTGACTCCTGCACCAAAGAGCGTGAGCAGCCAAATTGCGACTGTATAAATTGTTTTTCGGACGGAGATACTTTCTGTCCCTTCAGTTAGGCCACTTCCAATGATACTCCAGAGGATAATATTGTTGAACGAGATCGGGTAGCCGAGAATTATCGCGGTTTGAGCGATGATAAACGCCGGAATCAGCGCTGCGATTGATCGTAGAACACCAAGCGACGAGTAATCACGTGCGACCGCTTGGAGAATTCGGGGTGACCCCATCCATGCTCCCAACAGAATCCCAATTGCTCCGATTGATAGCAAAATTGTCCCTGGAAGTTGCAGCTGTGATTCAAACAGAGGTTCCAATGGACCGGTCGCTAAGCCAACTTGACTGCCACCGCTCGAAAAGGCAACTAAACTCCCAAGACCAATCAAAAAAAGCCGAACGCCACGGTCGATAGAACGATTGAGTGATCGTCGAAGTAACCCGGCTATGAATAGACCCAGAATCAAACTCGTAGACGCCATCACAAAATTATACGCTCCAATTATCGGCGGGCCAGTCATCCCCAATGAGTGAGCGACGTAACTTGCGATGGTTCCTTGTGCAGTACCAGCGGTAGGAATCAGGGCCGATGGCATATTCGCAACGATGATACCAACGATCCCACCGAGGATCGGGAGCGTGATTTGTTCGGAAAGACTGGTGCGACGGAGCAAGTAGCCCGTTGTATAAGCAATCGTAATCGACATCACTGGTACTGCCGCCCAGAATGTTGCAATTTCACGATAGGTTCCATATGCAGGCTCCCCACCAAGGGCCAGACCCGCGCCAACGATCGACGCCGTCGTTGCAAACGCGGCTGGGATCGGATATCCTGTTCGAACTCCAAGTGCAATAAAGCCTGCTGCTGTCAGTAGACCTGCAATCGCCGCGAGCGGTGTTAATTGAGCGCCCGCTATCAGCCCTTCCCCCACCGTTTTCGAAATATTGCCACCTTGTGTGATCGCTCCTAAAGCAGCAAGTAGCCCTAGAAGAAATGCAGCGCGCATTGTCGAGAGGGCATTTGCACCGACTGCGGGTGCGAATGGGGGAGAATTACTACTCGCTCCTAATGCCCACGCCATCGCTAGACTTGTAGCGATCGCACCAGCTACGACAATAAATGATGTTAGGATAGCCATCTGCTCTTTGAACTGCGTACCCTATTCATCGTCAATAGCAATAGCCCCACTGCTTGAATGAGCGTCCTGAACAATTCATAGGAATTTCCGGATATATACTCCCGTAACATCCGATCAGAAGTTCGTGTACAGTCGTTTACACGGGTAGCAAATAGGCTTATTTCTTTGTGGGTGTTGTCCTGCTGTTCGCGGGTCCAATATCTGTCGAGTTGTCTCCTACTTAGCAATTACGTGGCGGAGTTTCTTGCCCATACAGTTGATAAACAGACCACGCGTCATCGGTCTTCTAAGAGAATCGCGATTGTCACCGGCGGGAAAGGATATGGAAAGACTACCAATGCGACGCTCGACGCCTTCCCGTCTGAGGACGACAACGATGCCGAACCAGACGACTGCGACTGTGACGGCCTCAATGGCTTCCCGTGATGGCCGTGCGTGAGAGCGGGGGAAAGAAATTATCGACTGAGCCCCAACGCGAACAAAGTGTGATGCTTCCACGTTGTTCAAACCGACCGGAACAGACAATGAACGGAATTGGCAAATTAACTCCTATTTGAACCGAATCTCTTTCTATCGCTGCGCCGATTACGGGGCTCCCCACTCGCAGAGTACAAAATATCAGCCGCCGCACCGATTTTCCAGTCAATTGGTCGGAGTCGATGGGCTCGAACGTGACTCCGGAACATCCTGTTCGAAGACGACCGGTGCTCGCGGTTGAACGTCAAATGCGGCACGTTCGCCACGCGATACCGGAGTGTCCCGGCCCTGTATGACGACGCGTACATCGGGAAGTGAGTCGGAATCAGCTTCGACGGTATAGTTGGTTTGGTCGCCCTGGAAGTAGCGTTCGACGATAGTTCCTTCAAGCATACCATCGGTATTCGCTATGGAGAAGTCCTCTGGGCGAATCGAAACAATCACCGAGCCATCAGAGATTTCCTCGTCGTATCGAAACGAAAAACTCCCATCTCCCAAGTCGATGGTCGTCGCCCCATTCTCGGTTCGCGCTCGCCCTTCGAACAGATTCGTGTCGCCAATAAAGTTCGCGACGAACGGACTCGCTGGGTTGCGATAGATGTCTTCCGGGGTTCCGATCTGTTCGATTCGTCCTTCGTTCATTACGGCCATTCTATCGGAAAGCGTCATGGCGACCTCCTGGTCGTGGGTGACGTAGAAGAACGCCCCCTGTGTCTTTTCGTGTATTTTCCGGAGCTCGACTTGCATCTGTTTACGCAACTTTCGGTCGAGGCTCGAAAGTGGTTCATCCAACAGGAGGACGCTCGGCTCGTTGACGAGTGCGCGTGCGAGCGCGACACGCTGCTGTTGACCTCCCGAAAGTTCGGCGGGATTGCGCTCTTTATACCCGCCGAGATCCACGAGTTCGAGGTAGCGAGTAACGCGTTCGTCGCGTTCGTTCGCGTCCACGCCCTCTTTTTTCAGTCCATACCCGACGTTCTCCCCAACAGTCATGTGCGGGAAGAGAGAGAGATGTTGGAAGACGAGATTGGTATCGCGGGCGTCCGGCGGCACACCGGTCATATCTACACCGTCGAGGAACACCGTCCCGTCGGTCGATGCCTCGAAACCGCTTATCATCCGGAGTGTCGTGGTTTTTCCACAGCCTGACGGCCCAACTAACGAGAAGAACTCCCCCCGTTCGATAGTGAAACTGACACCGTCGACTGCGGTCACGCTTTCGAACTCCTTGCGAACGTTTGAAAGGTCTATCAGCGCTTCCCCTTGCATCTCTGTCTGACTCTCTCCCCTCCCACCCATGTGGTTTGATACCGTACCGAGCTACAAAATAGTAGCTGTTATCAGATTTATCCACAGTCATAAATTAACTATTTACCTTAATGAAGGAGGAACTTTTGATGATGTGATATAATAAACATGCCATTACAATCCGTATTGGGTTAATAATCGCAATATACGAACTCCCAGTATTATAGCCGTTGGTCAACTCTCCACTATGTGGGATGATTCCAAATGACACATAGCACAGATGAGACAACGCGGCCGAACAGTTCCCGACGAAGATTCCTCGAGACGGTAGGTGCAACGAGTATCGCAAGCGTGCCCGTGGTTGGTACGGCAGCCGCACAGAAGCCGACGATCAACATCTTAACGTGGGAGGAGTACGCCGACCCAGCGATCAAGAACACCATCGAGAAGAAGGTCGGTGTGAAGCTCAACATCACGAAATCCACCTCGTCGGCGAAGATGTTCTCCAGCTGGAACGCAGGCCAGTACAGGCAGTACGACATCGCGATTCCGAACAACAACTACGTACCGAAGATGATGAGTGCTGACCTGCTGGCACCCGTGCCGAACGATGCTATCACGCATCAAAACTCCATCTATGACAAGTTCCAGCAGTTCCAGAAGAACCAGTTTACGCAGAACGGAAACCTCTACGGCGTTCCGATTCGGTTCGGCTGGTACGGCTATTCGTACGACTCTCGAAAACTCTCGCCCGACCACGAACAGTCGTACGATGTTCTGTTCAACAAGAAGTATGATGGGATGAATATGAAGGGAAAGATCGTCATGTACGATAACCACTTCAAGGCGATGAGCGCCACCGCGCTATATCTCGGTATGCGGAAGCCGTTCAACGGGCAAAAAGTCTCGCTCTCGGAAAAACAGTTACAGAAGGTCAAGCGGACGCTGATACAACAGAAGCCGCTACTCCAAGGCTATATTGCGGCCGATCCGACGTACATTAAATCATTCAAACAGGGGAATTTCATTGTCGGTCAGTCGGGCCGCAACGAAGTCGTCGAGATGCAAGCGAACGGGACCGAGTGGCCGAAGATGGCGACGCCGAAGGAAGGGTCACTCGCGTGGTTCGAATCTGCCGTCGTCTCCAAGGCTTCCAAAAACAAGCCGAAAGCATGGCAGGTCGTCAACCAGTACCTCTCGCCGAAGCAGGGGGCGAAGCTCGCACAGGTCGGCTACTCGCCGAGCGTCAATCCGAAGACCCAGCAGTTCCTGACCAAGCGGCAAAACGAGCTCTACGGCAAGATCAACCCCGACCGATTATCGGACTTCATCCCGTTCAAGGCCGTCGAGAACGAGCAGGCGTGGATCAAGGCGTGGGAAGAGGTCAAAGTCTCATAAACCATGTCCTCTCGGTCTTCTCGCCACAACGAGCCATCGGTCCGTGAACGATTCGTCGGCGCGTTCACGTCTCGGGAAAGTAAGCTCGGAATTACCGCCGGACCGGGACTGATTTGGCTGTTTTTGCTGTTGCTCGCACCGATGACGTTTATGGTCGCGGTCAGTTTCGTCAGCGTCGATTCACTGACCTACCAGATAGTCTGGGAACCAACGCTGGAAAACTATCGGAGCCTCTTCTCTGGAACTGGACCATTCTGGACGACGTCGTTTTTCCAGTCGTTGCTCCTGTCGTACCTCATTGCGGCAGTGACGACCGTCCTGTGTCTCGTGCTGGCATTTCCGCTCGCATACCTGCTCGCACGCCGAAGCGGACGGACGTTCAAGGTCGTCATCTTCCTCGTGTTGCTTCCGTTCTTCACGATGTATCTCGTCCGCGCCTACTCGTGGTATCTCATGTTCGGGCCGAGCGGTGTGATCAATCGGTCGCTGCTGAAGATCGGCCTCGTGAGTAGCCCCGTGTCGCTCTTCAACTTCGGCGTTCCAGCCATCGTCGTCGGTCTCACGCACGCCTACTTCCCGTACATGCTGTTGTCACTCTATGCGAGTCTGGAGGGCATCGACTTTACTCTCGTGGAGGCCGCTCGTGACCTCGGTGCGAGTCGATTCGGAACGCTCAGGGATGTCATCTTACCCTTGACCCTGCCTGGTATCATCAGTGGGAGCCTGTTCGTCTTCGTCCCCAGCCTCGGGGCGTTCATCACGCCACGCTTCCTCGGCCAGGGGAAGGTGTTGATGGTTGGACAACTCATCGAGGAGCGAATCAACTCGCTGTACGCCATTGGATTCGGGAGCGCGGCGTCGATGTTCATCGTCATCTCTATCGTCGTCGCCTTCGCGCTCGCGTTCCGCTACGTCAGCATCGAGGAGCTAGGGGGTGCCTGAGATGGGAACCGAGAACCGAACCGAATCAGGTACCGACGTCGAAACGGGTCAACTATCTGTCTTCGACCACCAACGTCGGTCCCAACTCCTGAAATATGGCCTCTACGCCATCGCGGCAGGTCTGCTCGTGTTCCTCTGGATTCCGTTAGCGGTGATGATGTTCCTCTCGTTTGCGGTCAATGCCAGTACATTCTTCCCGTTTCAGGGTTTTACCCTCGCCCACTACGTCGCGACGTTCGCTGATGCCGGATTGATGCTCTCGGTCTGGCACAGCGTCCAAATCGCAACGCTCGCAGCATCCATCGCAACGGCATTCGGAGTCCTCGCCAGCTTCGCGCTCGCACGATACGACTTCCCCCTGAAAGAGACGTACCGCTCGTTCGGGATTCTCCCGATGGTGGTTCCCGGCATCGTCCTCGGTATCGCCCTTCTCATCTACTTCCGGACGCTGTTGCCCCAGTTGTTCGGTGTCGTCATCGTTCCGGGGTTCTGGACCGTCGTCCTGACCCATAGCGTATACGGCTTCCCCTTCGTCGTACTGATGGTAACGGCTCGCCTCTACACCTTCGACGAATCGTTGGAAGAAGCGGCCCGTGACTTGGGGGCTGACCCGCTCACGACGTTCAAGGACATCACACTGCCTATCGTCGCACCCGCCATCGGCGCGGGATTCCTCTTCGCGTGGATTCGGTCGTTCGAGGACTTCATTCGTGTTTATTTCGTCAAGGGCACGCTCAACGTCCTGACCACGTCCATGTTCTCGATGATCAAGTATGGGACCGCGCCGAAGATGAACGCCATCTCGTCATTTATAGTCTTCGTTATCGCCGTCGCCCTGGCAATCGCCATGAATCTTGGGAACGTCACCGGCTATGTCGCAGGGACGGGAGGCGACGAAGAGTAGACTGTAGGTCTATCGGGGTCGTCTATCTATCTGCCTATCGACCGGTTACGCCGTGGAAAACGATGCCTTTCGCGAGTTATTCCCGATGGAACCCTAACAAACCACTCATCGGAACATTGGAGACGTAACTACGGTTCGTCGGGAACGTAGGGGACGACGACGCCGAACCCGACAACTGCAACTGTGACGGTCTCGGTGGCTTCCCCTGCTGGCCATGCGTGCGAACGGGACGAACAGAACTGCCGAACTATCAGTATAAGTTGACGCTGATTTTTCTCTTCATTAACTGGACGTAAGCCCACTAACTATCGGAGAACGGCCTTATTGGAGTTCACAATCGTTGATGGGTTTCAGTGGGGGTGTGAGATACAGGGCGCGTATTTTCCATGCCCCTTCGCGTCGACTTCCCACCTCATTCCCTTGTAGTGGCGTGGCGCACGGCGAACCGACCGAGTGAGGATTCGGTCCCAAACTGGTCGATCCAAACCTGCAGAGCGTTTATGAGGGAGAACTTCGTTTCGACGGGCATGGACGAGGTAGACCTCAACTCCCTGGTGTCGTCACTAACACCCCAAGAGGAGAACCAGTCGATCAAGTCGTACCAGAACACGGTTTCGGTGCCGTGCCCGGCATGTGACGAACCATTCGAGGACCTCGTCGTCTGCAAGCAGAACCCGACGAGCCTCAACCTCTCAATGCAACTCGACCTCTGCGTCGGCGTCGAAGACGATCGCGCATTGATCTTCACGCACAGACAGTAGTCGACTGCTGAATACGAATCCCATAAGAATTCGGGAGGAAGAACGGTATCCCCGGCTCATCAACGTCACTAACGAGACGCCTGATATAATATTTTTAGATATTATTATGTAAACTAATTCTTAGATCGGATACAATTACTCACATCATTCGACCATGTAGTTGGTAGCAGTTCGAATCCCACCTCAAACAGATTTCACGGCTCTCCGACTCGTCCCGAACTGTGGACTGACGAAGGCAAGACTGTTCGTCGACTCTCTCTGTTCCAGGACCTCTATTCTGAGGTGCTCGTCGGGGAAGGTGACTACGATTTCAACGGCACCTTATTGCTAGAACTCTAAGTCCGCCGCTACTCGATTGAAGGATAGCCAGTCGGGATTTCAGAATGCAAGAAACCGTTCACTGCTTTGCATACTTAAATTGAAGGGCGGCGTAAGCAATTGCTACAACGGCGACACCAAAGGAAAGTGTACCAAATAAAGAATTGGCTGGAACCGTTGATACCTGTGCAACGAGGAGGAAGCCCACGAGGATTACGAGGACGGCGATAAGCCGGTCAGTTTGACCTGACATGGTTTAATTATTTTTTGAATTGTTATTAATGGACTGGTTTTCGTTTCGGTCGAGGAATACATAACTTCTCACTGCCCAATAGGTATGTTGCATCTGTGGGTCAGCCTCCCGGCTATCGGTAACCCGATATGGATTATAGGAACCTCTATCTGTTCGAAGACTATCGAGCCACGTAGACACCGCTGTGACGTTCTCTGGTTTTGCATCAAGCGCAGTAAGTGTTGCAAGCGATAGATAGGTGGCGTAAACGTCGGGGACAGGGGCAAACTGTGATTTCTGCTGCATTCGGTAACCGCCACCGTCTCTTCCTGCCCGAAGCAGTGCAACAGTTTGGTCTCGATTCGGTATAGAGCTGTTCATCAATCGAAGTATCTTAACACCATGATACGTTGAGACAGTCAACCCACGTGACCCATAACTCCCGTCAGGATTGATGGTATTTTTGACGCGTTCAGTTATGTGTGCAGTCGGCATATCGTAACCATATTCTTGGCCAATAGCCACAGCAGCGTGGAGTTGGTTGAGAGACATTGCACCGAGATCACGCGCAAACACTGCATCGAGACTCCGCTCAACGATATCGGAAGGAATAGGTGGACTATCACTGCGTTTGGCAATTTTGGCGATAACAAAGAGAGTTTTCAGGTTCACCGGTTTTTCACTGTTGCTCATCGATTGATAAACAGATTGAAGTCTATCAGCGAGAGGACCACTGTACTGCGGATCAACATCAAGAACAGATAAGGTCGATACGGCGTAGTACGTCGTTTGGAGACTCTCAGTAGACTGTGACACTGGTGCGAACCCCCCACCAGGGAGTGCATGGTACGCGAAAAAGTTTGTGATATTTGAAGTATTAGTTCCCGACAGATGCTTTTTCTGGAGTATCTGTAGACCGAGAGCAGTCCCCATAGAATCTGACCGCTGATGGCTATAAACGCTAAATCCACCGTCACTGTTCTGTTCGCTGATGAGCAATTCATCGACACGATTACGGAACGAGGTGTCTTCAACACCCGTGATCTGTGCGATAGTTAAGTATGCATCGAGATAACCGAGATCGAGACTTTTATTCTCAAGGTCCATATTTAGCTGTGCTTGATGGTGAGCGAGTGCCTTCTGCAGATGATCCCCGTTCATTAGTGAACGATTTTTGGCTCCAAGGAGACGAAGGCTCATCGCAATTCGACTTCCAAGGCCGACCTCCTCAACTGTCTCAAACTGTTCGATTTTGTCCCACTCCGACGTGAGCCATTTAATGGTCTGTGTGCGTTGTTTATCCTTAAGGCCACCAACCGTATCTAGCGTTGATACGGCCCAATATGTCGCAAGGACACTTCCGTTAGATGATGTACAATCGCCGTTAGTGGTACGAGCTCTACAATAAGAGCCGTCTGGAAGCCTAAAACGATTAATATCTGCTCTGAGCCGTTCTATCGAACCGGTTTCGCCATTAAGCGTCTGTATCGTCTGTGCTACATAGTAGCGGTCTTCAAGAACAGCCAGAGTTGCATTCGAATGTGTTGCTGCCGACTGATACGATTCCATTCGAATCTCTGAGAGCCATTGAAGCGTCTCATTTCGATTTGTCATTGACCAGCCAGTTCGATTTATAGCAGTGACGAAGTAATATGTTGCATACAAACTCGGGTCATCAGTCTGGAGGAAGCGATAACTTCCCGTAGGTGTTGCTGAACGACGAACAAGCGAACTTGTTGTCGAGAAGTGTTCTGTACCTTGTGAAATTGTGTCAACACCAAGTGGATCAGGATGAGGTGGTGCCGGAGTAGACTGTTCGTTATGGGTAATTACCACTCCGACAGTGATACTTGCGAAGATGACGAGAATCGCTGCGAGTATGGCAACCGTTCGTTGGTTCATATTAAAAAAGTTTGATTGGCTTATGGGGCTGCGTTCATGTCCGTATCGAGTTCCACAGATCGCCAACTGTAATCGAGCTGGGCTGTGGTATCAATCGCAACTCCGGTTAGCGACCAACTGGACGAGGCCGTTAAGTCGACGTATTCGTGAGCGACACGGGGCTGGGAGAGTGTGTTCGTGTCCCATGTGCGATCAAACTTACCGACATTATTGCTAACGCCGAAGAAGCCTCCACCGGGATCGAGGTTCGGTTCGATACCATTTGCCGTCGCAGTTGAACTAAGAGTCACGGACTCGATATTCTCTCCAGTAGGCCAACTGAGGAAGTCCGTACCATCAGCGACATATTTGACCTTCCAACCGTTACTCCACGTCCCTCCAATATCAGAATCGAGATGAATGTAACCACTGTCTTCGTTTTTATACGCGTCGTCATTGTCGCTGACAAAAGCGGATGCTTGTGTTGTGACATCGCTCTGCGTAGCGATTCCGTCCCCCACAGAGAACTTATCGGCATAGGCATCTTGTAGCCGCATTGGTACAGTCCAGTTGAAGTCAGAACCAACTTCGACATTCACCGTGTCAGCGGATGTGTTCGCTGGAATCTCTGGTTGTGACTGGGTAGATGCCGTTGCCGCCGTGGCGGTACTGATTGTTACACTTGCTAGAAGACACATCCCCACGACCGCGAGGATGGAAATTCTGGTTCGATTTCTTTTTTCTTGGGTCATTTTGTACCCAATTTGTAAATGCATTATAGATTAATATTTGTATTCACTGAGAGGGTGTTTGTAAGATGACCGTTGGTGTACCATCTGACCGGCTGTTCAGTTGTTGCACACAAAAATGACAACACTTATTCATAAAATGAGAGCAGACAATCTATTCAATAAAATTTATAATGCACTAATATAGAATAATTATAATATTATGGATGGAAAAAGAGACGATATTGAAACCCTCATGTCCGTCGTCTCTCGATTAGAGCATTTGTTCGACCAACTTGTAGCAGGTGTATCCAAGAGATCTCAAATGAAAGAACAGCTTCCAGAGTCCAGGTCGACAATATACCGTGGTCTAGATACTCTAATAGAACATGGTTTCGCCTATGAACAAGACGGAAACTACGTGCCAACTACTTACGGCTACCTCGTCTTTCAGACATACAAACAACTGTGTTCTACTATTGAATCCGTTGCAGATGCTCGTCCACTTCTCGAATCGAACAGATGTGGCAACGAACTCAACTCTAGTATTCTTGTTGATGCAGATATACATATCTCAGAAGGTCACGCACCAAATGCCCCACTCCAGCAATTAACCTCCCTCTTAGCCGATACTGATACTATCCACCAGTACTTGTCGGTCGTCTCACCCTATATTATTGATCATTTCCATCGTCAACTTGTCAATCGGACTCTCCACGTCGAGATCGTCTCGGACACACTAGCAATTGATTACCTTACTGAACAATTCACTGAGAAACTATCGGACATCGAAATTGCTGGCACATTCGAATTGTACCAAGCGATGTCAGATCTTCCATTCGGTTTGATCATTGCTGATGGCTCACAGCCGTGGATGAGTGTTATGATGTATGGACAAGCTGGAAATTTACTCGGTGTTATCATCAACGATACACCCGAAAGTCTAGAATGGGCTGAAAAGACGTACGAATCTGTGGTAAACGAGAAAAAGTCGATACCGATCCGCAGCTGACGAAGAGGGAACCGAGTAGATACAGGACTATTCCGGGGCCGATTTGGAACCGACTACACCACTATCTGACGCTTTCATAGGTAGTTGGAGTCATGTTTATATTCTCCTTCGTCCCCTCACCATGAAGCTCTCCCTCGGTTTTCAGGACGAGACGAATCACCTTGTAACTCAAGCCGTCCTTTGATCGTTGACGTTTGATTTTCCCGAGTCGATTCTTCGAAAGTTTGTGCATCGCGTCCATCGTCTGGCGAGCGAGTTCCTGTGAGTATTTCTTGCTCACGCCGGATTCTTTCAGTCGAATCCACTCGGCGAGATCCGACGCATCGAGATAGGCACGAATCTCGCCACTCCCCTTCGACCAGAGTGAATAGCGACCCGCTTCATCACATTCGCGCCACACTTTCCCCGCGAGTTCGTCGGGCTTGCGGTTCGTGACGGAGGCGAGTATCTCGTCGTCATAGCGGGCGAGTCGTTGCAGTGGGAGCAGGTCTGCCGTCGAAAACGCAACCAACGACGGAACATTTGACGCCTTCTCTCCGAGGACGACGAAGACGAACCAAAGGACTGCGACTGTGAGGGCCTCAACGGGTTCCCGTGCTGGCCGTGCGTGAGAACGGAACGGACGGAACTGCCGAACTAACCACCGCTTCAGTAATTGCCTTTACCTACACGCTTTCTCCTGCCTGCTGGGACTCATCTACCGACTCCATACTAACCTAACAACTTCGAAACGACTATTAATTTCATAGGATATCATCAATGTAATGCGGTGGTCCCCTCTTGCACGAAAGGAATGTAGAACAATTATAACATCAAAAGGTGCGTGGCTTCTGGTTCCACTCATCATTTTGTGGGGTTTTCGTCCGACCTACGCAGGTTGGGGCGCTCTTCACCAGAACATCACCGTTGGATATGTCCAGATCGGTGCGAGTTTCCTTCTTCCCCTGGGTACGATGCTACTCGGATACCAGTCACTCGTTAGTGAACGCACCAGTGGAAGCATCAAATTCCTCCTTGCACTTCCGCTCACACGAACACACATCCTTCTCGGGAAAACCATCGGACGATTCGTAGGCGTTGGAGCGATTACACTCGTCTCGTTCCTCTTGCTCGCTGTCATCGGCATCATCGAACACGGCATTTTCTCCGTGCTTCTGTATCTTGGTGTCGTCATCGCTACCCTCATCCTCGTGGCTGATTTCATTGCAATAGCTGTCGCCATCTCTGCTGTTACGAAACGGACTGTCACAGCAGCCACTTCGATAGTCGGAGTTTTTCTTATCCTACTCGGATGGCAATCTATTGTTCGGAATCTCTATTCAGCATTCACGGGCGTTCAAATCAGCCCATACAATCCCCCTGCCGACGGTCCATTTTTCTTGCTTCTCCGACTGACTCCAGATGCCGCGTACAACGTCCTCACAAATTGGCTTCTTGGGGTCGGCAACTCTGCAGAATTGTTCCACTTTGTTTATATGCAAATTCAACCCTCATCCCAGATCAATGCGTATGTGGTCGATACGACGTTCCAACCTGGAACAGTACCGTGGTATCTCCATCCCGCACTGAGTATTGTGATCCTCTTAGCGTGGCTCATTTTACCGCTTAGTCTTGCTCGGGTACTGTTCAACCGGGGTGATGCACTATGAGCAATTCCCCATCCACAATCGAGACACAAGGGTTGACAAAGCGGTACGATGGTACCTTGGCAGTTGATGGGCTTGACTTACGCGTTGAGCAGGGGGAAATATATGGATTCCTTGGAGCGAACGGTGCGGGAAAATCCACAACGATTGGAATGCTCCTTGATTATCTTCGCCCAACAACAGGCACGGTTCGCGTTCTTGACCGAAACCCTCGTGAGGATGTCGTCGAAGTCCACGACCGAATCGGCGTCCTCCCTGACCGATTTGGTGTCTATGAGGGCGTGACTGGACGTCGACACATCAAGCTCGTCGCTGAGACGAAAGCCGTCAATGACGATCCGGAAACGCTCCTCGCACGGGTGGGGCTCAAAGATGCGGGCGATACGTCTGCTGAAAAATACTCACAAGGAATGCAACAGCGACTTGCCTTAGCGATGGCGCTCGTTGGTGAACCGGAATTACTCATCCTCGATGAACCATTCACCGGTCTCGATCCACATGGTGTCCGCCGAATGCGTGAAATAGTTCATGAGGAGAACGACCGCGGTGCAACTGTCTTCTTCTCCAGCCACGTTCTTGGACAGGTCGAATTGGTCTGTGACCGTGTTGGGATACTTCACGACGGTCAGTTAATCGCCGAAGGATCACTCTCTGAACTTCGAGATCGTAGTGGGAGCGACGATGACGCATCGATGGAAGACGTTTTCGTTTCACTCACTGATGCCCGTGTCGACATGAGAGGTGAAGTCCAATGAGAAGACGTGCATTCCTTGCTGCCACAAGTAGCACATCGTTAGCGGCCCTTGCTGGCTGTCTGGGAGATACCGAGTACACTGTCGCGGATACGAATGTCCAAGCATCCTCTGGCCCGCTATCGTTTTCTGCTTCAATCGTTGATGCAGCTGCGACAATCGAGGGTCCAGCCGCGCTCAAATTCACACTTACGAATACAACGAAGGAGACCCTCCGTATTCGGAACTACGGCATATGGCCGCTTGGCATTCTATCATTAGACGAATCCCTGTCCTCGAATCGGTCACCCTCAGTAAAGATGTACTCAAAAGCCTATTCGGAGAGCAATCGGGTAGAGATCAGTTCAGACAGGAGTTCTATGTCGGTTGAGGGTCGTCCACTCACCCGATCACTATCTGCTAGCGAATCTGTTAGTGCAACGTACCAGATTTATGGAAATGACCTTCCTGGCGCTGGTAGATACTATCTCACCGGATCATTTGATCAACCAGTATTAAGCTATACTCAAGGGACGAAAAAGTGGACTCGATATACCCTTCGAGTGGCTATTGATATCCAGAAAAAGAAGCGCCTTCCAATCTGATCCTGGTTGTCAGATGGTGACTTCCCGTGCTGGCCGTGTGTTCGTGTGGGTCGCGAAGAACTGCCGAACGAACCACCGCTTCAGCTCTTTTTATCCATGGTACGCCAACTGACGTTTTCGGATATCACCGACCAGCGAATGCTCACCGAAAGCGCGGATGCTGCGACCGACGATACACCCGAGACACCGACAGCCCTCTTCACCCTCGCGTTGTGATTCAGCTGCAGGTACGGCGCGGAATGATGCGCCTTTGGCCTGGTATCTAGAGTTCATCAAGGAGCGTCTGGGCTGCGGCACTGGAAGACTGAGGACCTCGCCCAGTCACAAGATCACCATCGACGCGAACGCTCACGTCTTGGTCAACTTCTGCATCCCAGTTACCGCCAGCAGCCTCAACTTCGTCTTCAACCCAATATGGAAGCTTCCTGCCGTCAGGAAGTCGATCGTTTTCGTCGACGAGGTCGGCTTCCCACTCATTCGGGAAGCCAGTAACATCACGTCCCTTGGCAAGTGGTTGTCCCTCGCTATCTCGCGCGAAGGCGAGGATGGCGAGCGTATGGCAGACCACGAGTGCTTTCCCACTTTCTCCTTCGATCGTTTCTCGAAGCAGTGAACGGGCATGGTGATCCTGATTGACGTCCCATTCAACCCCATGTCCGCCTGGATAGACGATCGTATCGTACTCTTCGGCAGTGGCTTCTGCGATCGGAATCGGATTATTGAGTCGGTCGTCAGTTTCGTGGACCTGCTCAACCCTTTCAGCAGTTTCAGAACCAACGAACGGATTGTCGGGATCAATCGACGTGTCGTCGATGACTGGCTTCGAACCGGATGGTGTCGTAACAGTGATGTCGAATCCAGCTTCGTCGAGCGTCGTAAGTGGCTCGACGCATTCTTCGCCCCAATATCCCTCTTCGCTTACAACGAATAGCGCAGATGCCATGTGCACTTTCTAGTGTTGTGCGTGATTCGGAAAAGACTGCTGGCACCCGAATCACTTATCAATCGAGTCAATGGACTCGCTCTGTTAGGATCTAATAGATATTGAGTCTGGACAATATTTCATACGTTTTGGATTACTACCCATCGGTTGCTTAGGCCGTCGGATGAGCGTTCACTATCCACTCCGTATCTGACGTATGTTTCTTATGTATATTTA
The DNA here is from genome assembly GCF_049568665.1 of Haladaptatus sp. SPP-AMP-3. Taxonomy (NCBI): domain Archaea; kingdom Methanobacteriati; phylum Methanobacteriota; class Halobacteria; order Halobacteriales; family Haladaptataceae; genus Haladaptatus; species Haladaptatus sp. SPP-AMP-3. The sequence goes on from NZ_CP145900.1 coordinate 119,562, forward strand.
CTAGGTAACATGTTGTCGACTAACTATTCGATCATAGTCTGTTTGGAACATTGTGTTACTTGGTCAACACTCTTATGGGAACCACGTTCTAAGAGTAGATGAAACAATGAGTGTAACAGCTAGTTCACAGTCGTTGGACGGTCTGTGTGCCAATCGAGCGAGCGCTGTCGCTCTTGAGGTATTAGTACAATACGACGACATCGATCTCGACGAAACGGGCCTTCGACTGTACGATGTGGTTGACCCAGAGGCACTCGATAGCCTGTTTTACCATCAGGAAGAGTCTGCCCCTTCTGTAGAGTTCAAGGTTTGCGATGCTACGGTGCATGTATGGCAATCAGATGGCGAGATCCGAGCACGGGTCAATGATGAACGTGACTAGCTCACTGGGACTCACAGAGAAGAAAATCGAGAGCCTTGAAATTAAGCCCCGGTAGAGTTGTCACTCTCGTTAGCAACGCCTACGGCAAACATATGGCCGCCGTTGAGAATGCGACTGACGACGGAATCCTCGATGCATTCCCGTCGGAGGACGACGATACCGAACCAGAAGACTGCGACTGTGACGGTCTTAACAGGTCCTGACAACAATCACTTTCGCCGCACTCGGATTAGTTATTTTATGGCTAATAACATTGTTCCACTGGGAATCAAGATCGTATGAGCGAACAAATTGACGCCCTTCACCGGCTCTTTGAGGGAGTATGGAACGGAGAAGATCCGGATGTTGCAGACGAACTCGTCGGACCAGAGTACGTCATCCACGACCGCGACATCGCTGATGAACTGCGCGGGCCAGAACTGTACAAGACGTTGGCGAGCATAACGAAAGAAAGCTACTCGGACTTCGAGTTAACTATTGACGACGAGGTCGAAGAAGACAATAAAGTTGCCCTTCGGTGGACGATGACAGGTACCCACGAAAATGGGGAACAAGTGGAAATGGCCGCTATCGGAATCAATCGGTTCGAGGATGGACAGCTAGTCGAGTCCTGGACTCAGTCCGATACGCTCGGCCTTATGGAGCAGCTTGAAGCTGAGTAGGGTAAAGCCAGAGAACTGACCCAATTATTATGAACATTCGACAAGTTGGCAACTCGAGGATGATCTTGTCAAACTAGGTACTCGGCAGACTGACAATGGGAAGCGTGACCCGTACAATCACGTAATGTGATCCAATATGTTTGGGACGATGAGTTTCGTTGGGGATGTCAACTGTACGGGAACCAAAGTTGTTGCCCGTGCACCTCTACGTCGCCGACTATTGCTTCCATGGGCAGTTCACGAAATCAAGTCCAACACCAGTGTGGCTACGGCCAACAGGAGGAACATATGCTGCCCACTGACTGAGTAGTCGCCAACGCGTATGTGAGCGATGGTGGCACCGACAAAGTACACAACGAGGCCGACTGCGGCGGCCGTCCCGATCGATGGCATTGGTACGCCGATGCCGATCAGCAATCCGAGCACACCCGCTGCTTTCAGGGTGCCCAGCATAGGCAGCCATGATTCTTTCACGTCTACTTCAGCCATGGACTCGAGGATGGCCTCAGGGGGCCGAAAGAAGGCTGCCGCCGAGATGCCGACAGCGATGATAGTCAGGATACTGACTCCAATGTATGCGGTGGACATTGCGAGTGTCATGATCGGGAAATCAATCATCATGTTCTATCTGTATCTCTGACTGAACAATCGCACACAAATCGTCGGACTCGATTTCAAGCGGAATATTAACGAGGTTAGTGTAGTTTTGGAACGCATTTAGCCACGTGATTTCGACGATCTCTCGCTCGTTGAAATGTATGCGGAGTTCTTCAAATGTTGCGTCAGCGACGTTCTTCTGGCGTGTGACTTCTTCCGCATACGCCAGCGCCGCGCGCTCCCGATCAGAGAAGAGTGGACTCGTCTGATACTCTGCGAGCGCGTTAAACTTCTCCACCCCGAGGTTCTCGCGGACTGCCTCCGACCGCGCGAGATCCACACAAAAGCCGCACCCGTTGATCTCCGAAGTGAGCATCCCTACCATGAGCTTGAGTTCAGAATCAAGCTGAATCCTCTCACGGAATTTCTGGAGCTTGCGGTTAACTCCCAGAGACCCTGGTATGCGTGCGGTCACGACCTTCATCGGAGTCAGTGCCGCGCCGAACTCTTGTCGCATCATCTGGTAGGCGGACTGTATTTCGGGTTCATCGGGCTTCTCGATTGGCTCTAGTCTCGGGCCCATATCTCTACGTACGGGAGCACAGAGGATGGATATTCAGTGCAACATGTTCCAGCCAACAGCCAGCCACATGAGCACCGATCGAAGAACCCAATGTTCCAAGCCGGTCGGATTCGGAAGAATAGTCAGCGTACCTAAACATCGGATTTCGGTTGTGAGCCGTGGGTCGTCCATGTACAACTATTGGTCTATTCGATTGCCCCCGCGAAGAACTCCTTGACGACCGTCTCTTCGGCGTTGTGAAGCACCCTGCTCGCCGTCGATTTGCCGACATCAAGCCCGGCTGCAAGATCGGTGAGCGTACATTGGCGTGGGCTATCGTAGTATCCGCACTGAAGGGCCTCAAGCATGAACCGCCGTTGACGGTCGGTTAACAGATCGGTTGGCTGGGTCGATTGAGTGACTGATATGACCTCATACGTGAAGCTAGTGTCCTCGAACTCGGCTTTAAACTGCGACAGCCGCTCGTGTGAGGTCGTCAGTTCAAAATTTACCCATCCATTTTGGAGAGTGAGCGGAAATTGCAGTGTGATAAGGTTTCCAGAGTCTAAGATGGCACGAATTGGTGGCGGAATAAGCGGCATCTTATACTGGATTAGAACGGACTGATCGTCGGTGTGGAGTACGTCATAGGTAAGCCGAGCATCATCGAAAGAGCGAAAAACGGCCTGACGGTACTCCACTGGTGCCTTAAACGCGACACGGAGTCCATCACCCGTGGGGAAGACAGCGGGTATCTGAAACTCCTCGTCGGGGTGGTCAGTCGAGAACTCGACTAAGTCCACCGGAAGTCTGAATCGAAATTGAGCACGGGGCATATATCCCACCGTTCGATTACTGGCCACTTCTATTTTGACACGAGCAAGTGGTCGGTGTATTTAGATTCTGGCGTCAGTAGATGTGCATCCGTCATGCCAGCGGTTTGGGCGCAGTGGAACCCTCGCTCAACTCAAGGCCGCTCCGCGCAATGACAATTATGTCGATATTCGCTCAACTACAAAGAGCCAGCAGTTGATCAGCACCAAATATCTTTGAGACGACCGGTCGCTTCAGCAATCGGTGGTGCCAACATGGAGCGAAGAAAACACGGTCGCCTCGATCTTCCGAAGATGCTCACCAACTGTTGTCTCAGAGAGCCCTGTCACCGCCGCGATTTCGTTGTGAGTTGCCTCGCAAGGTTCTTGATAATACCCGAGACCAACCGCTGTCTGAAGCACCTCGCGCTGACGTTTGGTCAGCCGAGAGACAATGTGGCGCGGGCCGGGTGTGTATGAACCGGTTCGTTCGACTTCTAGCCTGACGCCCTCTCGCTGCTCGGAAAGCACATCGGTGAAGGCCGCCTCCGTTCCAATGTAAGTCACCCGGAGACCGCCGTCGTCGGTGTGTTCGACCGGCATGTCGATCAGGTATGACGACTCCCGCCGGTCTTTCATGAGCATCCGGGTCAAGTTGTCCGCAGCGTGCGGGTGTAGGAGAAGAATCCGTCCTTGTCGCCGGAGATCGAGAATTCGAAGACCTTCGACGACTCCGATAGGACCTGACGGAGCCCTTCGACATCGCCGCGTCCCTCAGCGAACATCGCGACGGTATCGTCGGCGAGTAGTTCCATACGGTGAATAGCCCGGTACTCTAAGCCAAGCTCGTTGACCCGCCGATCAAGTCGGTTGATTCCTTCCTCGCTAGGATAGGCCACGACAGTAACATAGCGCATGTACTAGCTATTAGAAGCCATCTAATAGCCCTTGACGATAAAGTTCCATGGATCGCCGGCAGCGTGTTCATGGTTCTTAGATGAGGAGAGGTAATGAATGGATTTCGTACAGACAATCGGGGGGACATCGAGCCGGGGTACCAACACTGGGGTCAGGCGAGCAATTCTTCTCAGTACTCATAGACAGGGCACCGACCGTGACTATTATTCCCTCACTGGGTGCACTCGCGAGGATATCGAAAATTTATCAGATGGTCACACCCATTTCTGCCATTTCGATATCCGCTATTGGTCTACGCACCACAATCGCTTTGATAGCCGTTCTCGGGAGGGCGTAATCTGTTACAGACAGTTGGCGTATTGCATACGTGAATATCAACGATCGTTGTGTTTCATTGCCGATCAGGTATCACTGAGAGTATGACTCCGCTAATTGACGAGGAGGTTATCGTCCTCACTGGCGCGAATCAGGGAATCGGCTATCACTTGCTGACTGCCTTAGCCAAGGACAATCGTCAGATTGCCGCACTCGATATCAACGGTGATAACGTTCTCGACGTCCAAGACGATGTTCCCGCCCGAGTCCGATACTACGAGTGCGATGTCACAGACACCGACGATGTGAACACAGTAGTGAACGATATCATCGAGCAGTGGGGTCGAATCGATATCCTCGTTAACAACGCCGGTGTGGCCCGAGTCGCTCCGTTCCAAGAGCAATCAATAGCCGATACACGCCGTGAATTTGAGGTCAATTTCTTCGGCTATCAACGACTAATTCGGGCGGTCCTCCCGCACATGCTCGACCAAGGGATCGGTATCATCCATAACATGTGCTCTGGAACTGCGGATACCGGACATCCTGGCATGTCCGGATATTCCGCGACCAAAGGTGCCATCAAGGCATTCGTTCGCTCGCTCCGACTCGAACTCCGAGACACCGATGTCTCTTGTACATTGATGGTTCCGCCGTCGGTGAACACAGGGATGACCGCTAACCTCGCGTACCCGGAGTGGATGACGGTTGGACCCGAGGAGATTGGCCACAAGCTGGCCGACAAGATTCATTCGACTCGGTCGGTGATCACGCCTGATCGGACGACGAGAATCGGCCTCTCGCTTACCCGACGTTTCCCGTCCCTCTGGCGAAGAATAACAGCCGGGGTCGTCGGCAGCCAGAAATAACGACACGAACGACCTGTTGTCGACCTCTTATCGACGTTCAACACCTCTGTAAACACCTCTGCCTACGGCATGCGTTACTCCTTGAACAAGAGAAGTTAGTGCCCGCAAATTCAGCTAAAGTCGTTTCCTATAAGCGTCCATGGATCGCCGGCAGCAGGCTCATCGCCCCCGAACGAGGAGACATAAACATCATGTCTGATCTCCCACCGGTAAGCGTCCTCCTACCGACCACGAGGTGGACCGATGCGTGTGCGGAGCTGGCCACTCAACTCGACGATGGCGACGAACTCTTAATTATCCACGACGAGGAGGACGACCCTGTCACCGAGCAAGCAGACCAGCCCGAGGGTGTCCGACTCATCGCCGCCAGTGAGCCGAAAGGCTGTTCAGGGAAGGCCAACGCCATCGCCGCCGGAATGGCGGCTGCGCACCATGACCGCCTCGTCTGGACCGACGACGACTTCTACCATCCGCCAGACTGGCTAACGGTCATTAACACGGACTACGAAGAATACGGGCCTGTGTCGGAGGTACCATACTTTGTCGGCCAAGACCCACTGTCGGTGCTACTCGAACCGCTGTACGCCTCGGCTGGCTCGCTGCCCCTCTATCTCGGTGATCAGATTTGGGGTGGCGCGGTCATATTCGAACGAGACGATATCGACGAAGTCGCCTTTCTCGATGAACTCCAGCGAACTGTCAGTGACGATGGGCTCCTCATGGAGTACCTCCAAGTGACGACAGTCGACCGGACGCGCATCGTTCCTATCGGGGGGACCATCCGCGAGGCAATTGAGCGTCCGGTTCGGTGGACGCAGATTCTCCGATGGCATTTTCCCGGTGCCATCGCCGGCACGTGGCTGGTTTTGCTGTTTGTCCTCGTCGGAGCGATCCTAGTTCCACTTCCAGCAGCGGCTGTCCTAACGGTGGTACATTTTGCCATCAATGAGATGTTGGGCGTTCGCAGGTGGACGGCCGTGCTGGCTTATCCGGCGCTTTTCGTGTTCGTACCCCTACTTTTGTATGCGTACGCCCGCCGGACGTTCGTTTGGGGCGGCCGGCGATACCGCTGGCGCGGGAAGTTCGACGTGACGGTCGTCAAGTAGGGACCCGTCTAGAAACAACCCACCAGTCTAAGAGAAAACCAGAGTTATACCTTCACCACGAAGATGCCACCCACTATGCGATCGTGGTCACCAATGTGAACAGGTTACACCGCCTGTACATGGATGTTCGTGTTCGCCGCAATGAGTTTCTATTGGGCTCTTGGCGGAACTACAGGTCTGAACACCGTCTCACTTGGTCAGGAAGTTGCAGGCGAATCGTGGTTCATCACGGCCCTCTGGCTCACTGGCATTTTAAAGGTCGGTGGTGGACTGCTCGCGCTTGCGCTGGTCCAGACATGGGGTCAGCAGATTCCGCGCTGGCTGTTGCTCATTGCTGCATGGGGTGTAGGTGCTGTACTGGTCATCCACGGGGGTGATTTCGTGATTCAGGGAGCACTCACAGAGACAGGACTAATCAATCTCTCCAGCCCTACGGCTTGGACATCGGATCACTGGCAGACATTCGTGTGGGGACCCTGGTGGCTCCTCGGTGGGTTTCTCTTCTGTACAGCGGCGTGGAACTGCCAACCGAGGTCACGTAATCAGCAGGTCAGGTGATGAGTAGTTGGTACCCCGTGTATGCCAAGAGCCAGATTAGTTCTATACAGAATATCCTGCTTGTTGTGACAAAAGTTGAGACAGATTTTCTTAATGCATGGAATGCGCTGATAGACGGAGCGGTATCTTGCATGTTGAGACTAACAGCACACTGAAATCAGATGTTATCTTGACGGCGCCTCTTTTTGTCCTGCTACACAACCGTTGGCTACAATCACTTCCGGTACGCTAGGATTGCCTATTTTACCGACAAACACATTGAGACCACGGAGGACAATAGCAACGATGAACCTGAACGTCAAAGCCGCAGACTTCGTTTTTCAGCCCGTTACGGACTTTAGTACGTCAGTTCCGTTCTACTGTGATACGCTCGGATTAGAGCTTGAGACAATCGATGAAGACAGTGGATGGGCAGAGTTTGCATTCCCACCAACCACGCTTGCACTTGGAGAAGCCAGCCCGCAGATGCCGTTTACCCCGGGAGAAAGTGGCAGTGGTGTCGCAATGGCCATAGATGATGTCGAAACAGCTACCGAAGAACTCAAAGATGACGGAGTAACGATTCTGATGGACCCGATCGACAGTGGTGTCTGCCGCATGTCCATAATTGCTGATCCGGATGGTAATCCGATTATCCTGCATAAGCGCAACGATGGCACTCACGGACGAGTTGACCCATTTCCCTGACTACCCCACAAATTAACCTCGAAGGCAACTAATTAGTGGTACATGTAGAACAATGGCACCAACGTTCTTTTCCTTGCCGGCAGAGTTCCGGGAGTGGCTCAAAGAAAACCACGACACAGCCGACGAGGTGTGGGTTGGATACTACAAGAAAGACGCCGATCAAACCGGCATTAGCTATGGTGAATCAGTGGAAGAAGCCATTTGTTACGGGTGGATCGATGGGCTGGTTAACGGCATTAACGACGAGACGTATAAACGCCGATTCACCCCCCGCAAACCAGATAGTAAGTGGTCGAAAACAAACAAAGAACGCGTCAGGCGGATGATCGATGCCGGGAAAATGACGCCTGCTGGAATGGAGCTGATCGAAGCCGCTAAAGAATCCGGAGAGTGGGATAATGCATACAGATTGGGTGAAGACCATACAATTCCACCGGAACTGAAGGACGCTTTGCAGGCGAACGAGACTGCATGGGAGAATTTCCAGACCGTTTCGAACACTGACCAGCATGCATTCATCGCTCTCGTTAACGATGCGAAGACAGCCGAGACGAAAGAAAAACGTATTGAACGCACTGTCGAGCTGGCGGAACAGAATCTCCGGGCATATGACGAGGACAACAACCATCGGCTTTGATTGTCGTTGATCGAGTGTGTCGTCACTTCCCTTTATGAGATTGTACAACTCCTTTCCTCTTGTTCCTCAATTCGAAAGTCACAACCCCTGCTCGTGACAAAAACACTAACAACGCAGTAAGGGATCTAGAGGTGTAGATTGCCACTCGATACATAGTGATGGGGCATATTTGTGTTGGAGGGTGCTTTCGGCGACGGCTTTCCTGCAATGGATAACGAGTATTACCCTCATTCAAGTGGGGAACCACATCTAATGAACCCTTATCTTGATCTCTTGGAATCGAATAAACACATCCGAGAGGTCGTAACCATCGACGACGGCGCGCTCAACGCATTCCCCTCGGAGGACAACGATGCCGAACTGGACAACTGCGACTGTGACAGTCTCAGTGACTTCCCGTGCTGGCCGTGCGTGCGAACGGGACGGACAGAACTGCCGAACGAACCACCGCTTCAACAACACGATGTCCTCTATCCGGGCAAATAGTTCGATACCATCTTTTGAGTTCCAGTAGATAAGAGTAGGGAAGTGTGCTTCCAGAGCCGTTGCGTAGTATACTAATAGACGAAAACAGTGAGCCAGAGCGCAGTGCTGACTCGTCCGTCCATCCACTATGTACATTTTCACCTTCCTCGAAATCTACAATATACACTTCCACGAAGGAACTGTATGGAACTCGGCCGAGTCGAGGGAATTCACATTGCCCCCGACAGTGGTGATCCGATGCAGGCACGAATGGACGTGGAAGCAGTTGCGGGACGAGGACTCCGTGGCGATCGGTACTTTGAGGAACGCGGGCTCTGGAACTTCCTTGACGAGGATCCGAATCGAGATGTGAAGGAGGCAAGTGACGTTACTTTCATTGAAGCCGAGGCACTAGCAGCGGTTGAACAGGAGGCAAGTATCGAAATCTCGCCAGGTGCGCATCGTCGAAACGTAACGACACGAAATGTCCCACTCAATCACCTCGTGGGCCAAACATTCACTGTCGGCGATGTTCTCTGTGAGGGTATCCAACTCTGTGAACCATGTGGTTATATGCAGTCGCTTGTCGGCGAAGAGGGACTTTCTGAGGCCCTTGTTCATCGTGGCGGACTCAATGCGTCCGTGATTGAATCCGGACAGTTTGGTGTCGGCGATGAGGTGCGGTGGTAACAGTGGTCGTTATTGATTTGGATGAATCCTTATCCGTTGAAATGACAATGGGGGCCTCGAAGCCATGCCGTTATACGGTTATCTATGAGGGAGAGGACGTTGCCCAGTATGAGACGAGTGCGGATCCGCGAACGGCTGGTGGGCGTGTCGGTCTTCGAAATGTCATCTGCAGACACGTGGCAGATTATGACAAGGCGATGGTTAATGAGCAGCTCTCGACGGAAATCTCAGAACACGCTGAGGCAGTAGCCAACGAATTTGGACCGAGATAACCTTCGTACATTTACTCGATTTCTTACCGTACTACGTCCACCGCAACGCCTACTGCAAACACATGGCCGCCGTCGAAAACCCAACCGACGACGGGACGCTCAACGCATTCCCCTCCGAGGACAATGATGCCGAGCCCAAAGACTGCGACTGTGACGGTCGCAATGGCTTCCCATGCTGGCCATACGTGCGAACGGGACGAAAAGACCTACCGAACGAACCACCGCTTCAGCTCTTTTCCTCCATGGCACGCCAAGTGACGGTCTCGGATATCACCAACCAGCGAAGGCTCACTGAGAGTACGAAACACTGTACTGTAACTACGATTCCTCTAGACTCTCGACGACTCGCGACTGTAGAACGGCATTTATCGGAATCAGAAGCAACCAAGTGAGGATGGCCCACGTCGGATCGAAGATCGCAACGAAAATCGAGAAGACAAACACCAGTGGAGACGCGAAAAATCGAGTTGCCTGAATTAACGCGGTGCGTGACGTAATACCCTCTTCGATGAGATCTTCGCGTGAGGCGTAGCTCCAGAAAAGTGCAAGACTGAACCCAGTGAGCGCCAGCACACCCGCATAGAACATGATACCGAACTGGCCGGAATAGGTGCTGAACAGGCTCGTGCCGAACGGGACAAATGCGACCATAAGTAAGAAAAGGAGATTGAGCCAGATTACCCCGCGAGTATGCTGTTCGACATGAATGAATATACGGCGATGAAGTATCCAGTACAGCCCGATTATCAAGAAGCTCAGCACATAGGCAAAGAATTCGTGCCACTCTTCGAGGAGTAGCTCGGGGAGTACCGAGACTGAACTGCCTGCGGGAACGGTCGGAACTGTAATCTCGAGTACTAACAATGTGATTGCGATTGCAATGACCCCATCACTTAGTGTTATGACCCGATCCGTCTCTTCCGCGGCTTGGCGAATGGTACGTCCCATAGCATACACTATGGCCTCGATCCAGAATCCCATTTCCCCTCAAAGTGTACTCTGCGACGGGCAGGCGTCACGAAGTACAACCCAACAACAGAAGCAATCACGATCGCGCTGACCTGGACAGCCGACGAGAAGCACGGCTGGGAGCAATTCAGTGCGACTGTCCGGCACGAACTCATTCACGCATGGCAGTACCACGAGTTCGGCGAGGCAGATCACGACGCAACGTTCGACCGGTGGACCGATGCCCTCGACACAACCCAGCACTGCGAGCGGTTCACTACGCCAAAGTGGTGGCTGGTGTGCGAGGACTGCGGCGGTCGGATTGCTCGGTATCGACGTTCGAAAACAGTTCGCAACCCCGAGCAGTACAGTTGTAGCAACTGCAGTGGGTCACTACACGTCGAGAAGGACGACAGTCACTGACCGAATTCTCGTTTAAGTAGTTCTCGCGATAAGCAGTAGATACGAGGAAGATTCTCACGGCGCACTGCTTTCTGCCTAAGTCCTTGCTATCGCTCCTAGTTCACAGAAGAGCCTGCGTTAGTAGCTTATACTAACTCTTCGTGGCTCCATCGCTGTAACACAACCAGAGCTAGCGTCCGAATTTCAATTGAGAAGACGGGATACTGGCCAGTTGATATTTCCGACAGGCACCCGTTAACAACCAGCGCATGTGTCTCGTGTATCGACTCATACTCCCCGCCGAGGAAGTCGCTCTCCTGTATCCTCGCTTGCAAGAATCAGACGTGATTCTCGAATTTGCCACCCTTGGAACTCCCGATACCGGGTTGCTTCCGCAATTCTGGGCGTATGGTACCGGCCGCGACCAACTCGCCGAGCAGCTCGATGCTACGCCAGCACTTCGTGCAATTTCGAAACAAACCGTCTGCCCCGATCGTGTGCGTTATGTGGTGCAGTGGAATACAGACACGAAGGCAGTTGCTGCTCTCGAACGGTTCAGAACCCGACTTCGTAACTCGGCAGTCTCTGTATTATTCGGGCGAATTACACCCGCTGAATGGGTCTGTGTACTACAAGTACCAAATCAACATGCAGCGATTCGTTGCTATACCGAGTGTGAGTATCCCGACTGCCGACTCGCTCAGGCCTCCGACCTTGACCCCACAAGCCACCGACCGCAATCCTGTTGAAGCAAAGATCCAATCTTCGTGAACGTCTTTGACTGCCCACTGTATCTCCTGTATCTCACTACTGGCCCCCAATAGTGTGTCCTATGAATCTACGTCAGCAACGGAAACCGTCCGGTCAGAATGAATCGTAACGTGATTCCCAATATACTCAAAGCTCACTTCTAGTGAGCCATGCTGATAGAGATCTTCGAGGGCATCGGGGTCAATCACCTCGTAGAGGGGCGTCGCAGGCTTCGTGCCATTCGCTTCAGTTACTGCTGTCACCACGGCAGCAGTGATCGACTCGGTGTCTGGACGTGTCGTTCGTATCGATGGCTCTGGCTGCGATGATGACGTGTTCTCCATACGCTCTGCTCAAGCAAGGTGTGCTAATAGTTTTTAGGGGTTACTTGGTAGCATATCGCACGCTTTTTGAACAATCTCACCGAGCCGAACACCCACCTCTTCCCGATAACCGCCCACGCTTACCACCAACCCACTAGCCCACCACCCCTACAATTTCTCGCACCTTGTGGACAGTCGGCTAGGCAGACACAGGGTGCCCACCCTGACGTCAACCACCCCGTTTTCAAGTGAAATTCAACAGCACAGTCAACCAGTACCGGCCAGGCTGACAGTCCACTAGTACCACACCGGATTTCCGGAGTAACTCAGCTATACACCACTGAAAGACGCTCTCTCCATCCATAATCACTTGCGCTCTCACAGACAGTCCCATAGACCCATACCAATGACAGTCCAGGGGCTGATTCACAGAGGACAGTCCATTAGCCACAACCAGTCCACGTCACAACTCGTCGCAGCACGTTTGACAGTCCCCCCGGTCGTCATCGGATATGACCATCACCCGCTGGTGCCGGGATGACAGTCCCACGGGCCGTAACACTCCCAACGTCTATTCTGCTGGTCGGGAATGGACAGTCCAGAGTCAATCTGTTTCACCTCAGGGTTGGCTGCGCTCATCTCCCGTGGACAGTCTCGTAGCGTGGATCAATACCGGTCACTGGTGCGTTCATTGAAAACCCGGTGTCTCTCCAGGTGGCACCCCCACATAGCATCCGTGTTGGCACCCAGATCTGCGTGAAGATAGTGGGCACCCCAACCAATGCATCCACTGGCAGCCCTCTCTCGTCGCTCATCGGGTTTTGTTGTCCTGTCCGTGGAGAGGACTGTCAGAACTCGTCGCGCTTGGTGACTGTCCTGTGCTGTCTCACACCCGTTGCGTCTCGCACTTCGCCACTTGGTTTCCGGTGTGAACCACTTCTCGAGGTCATCTCATCCTGGTGACTGTCGCCCTCTCGCAAAACTGCATGTCCTTGCTGTCGGTACTCCGGCTAGCTCCTCATCGCACTGCTCATCCCTTGTTTTCAGCCACCTTTCTCGCTCCCTCTCCACTGTCCGTGGCTGTCTCGTTCTCATTGACTGTCCACTGATCTCAGTCTAATCACCTCTCTACCTCGTGTTGTCGGTATGCCCTTCGGGAAGCTAGATCTGTCTCTATTTCTGTCTTCTATCCGCATTGTCGGAGTGTCCCATCTCACGGTATTCTCTATTCTATGGCTGCTGTTTCTACATCATGGGACTGTCCCTCTGTGCTCGCACTGGCCTCTCTCGTTGTCTCGTCGTGGTGGACTGTCGTCCAGTCCCTACACACCAGTCTGTAGAAATATTGTTTTTGGGGGGGACTGTCCACACACCACTTTTCATCTGTTCGCCATGCCTCATTCGGGCGCGGATTTTCATCTACTTCTCAGAAGTTTGACTGTCAGCATCTTTGTGTATTTCGTGACTGTCGGCCCTGTCTTTCGGCCTCATTGTCTCAGAAAATTTAGATTCATTCTGGGTGCCCACTCTATCTGTCTCGCATAGTGGGGGTGCCCTCCTCACTACGCTCATCTGGGGTGCCCATGTGTCGTTACTCAGTTCGTTATCAGTCTCTCTTCAGTCGTGGGTTTCGTTGGTCGCACTTCGGTTGCTTTTCCAGTGTGTTTCTGCAGGGGAGGTACCGCTGGTTTTCGTTCCCTCTTTTCTTACACGTTGTTTCTCTCGGTGGTTGGTCTGTCTGCTGTTGTTTGGGGTGTGTTTCAGCTATATGTGTCGGGCGGGGTTGATTATTCGCGTTTATGCTGGTAAACGCCAATAGAACTATTAGAGTTATTAGCGTTTATGTGCGTATGGAAACACCAGAATCTAGAGAAGAAGACGAGAGGATTCGAGGTCATCGTCGGACATTACTTGATGGACTTCGCTATCACGGTGGGTCAGCCAACACCAGTGAGCTTCGTACCTACGGGGACGTTCCACCGGGGAGTATCAGGCACCATCTCTCTGTATTAGAAGAGTGGGAGCTCATCGTGCAGGAGGGAACGGAGCGGCTTGATAATGGTGAAACAGCCTATAAATATCACCTTACCGACGCTGGTTCAGCCGCTGCCGAGGAGATTGCAGAGAGTGCGACCACAGCTGAAACTGTCGAGAGTTTAGAACAGAAGGTGAATCAGCAACAAGAGCAACTTGAAACGCTCCACGATGAAGTGAAGTTGCTTCGGGAGGAGGTGGATGAACTCAATGAGCTTCGAGCAGAGTTCAACCGGATGGCCGAAATCGTCGAAGACTTAGCAAGACAGGAACAATAAAGGATGTTCTAAAATCGGTTGAACGTGATTTCGCTTTCTCCGTCTCGTTTGTTGGTTTGTGTTTCGGTCGGTGATTGCCCTTCGCTGTCTGAGTTACTGTTGTGATCCTGCTTGTTCGTCACGAGATTAGTGAGAGGCGTTTGCTCGTCGTCTTGGTAGAGTCGGAGATCCATTGGTGTCGCCGTTTCTGGTGGGATTACAATCACATCCCACTCAACCTCGTGCAGATCTCCGTTCATCTCGTACTCTGGGATGATCGGTGGTTTCACGTTCCGGTTGCCACCCGTTGGATAGGCACTCGCGTCGGTGAAGATGTCCGCCGCGGATTCAAACCGAGCGTGAACAGTCCCATCCCCGTCTCGGAGCACGTACTTCCCTGTCTGTTCGTCGTGAATCCACACGTTCTCACGATTTCCTGGCCGAGTAACGGTCTCGCCCTCGATACTGAGCGTATTCGTTCCCGTGTAGAACCGTCGTTCGCCCTTGACGCCGTGGTTGCTCCGACAACAGAACGGCGCATGGGCCACTGTATTGTACACCTGCTTGGCGACCTCTTCACGCGCAAAGAACAAGCACCGGTTTCCGTCGTTGTGTGCCTGTGCGAGATTCTTCACCGTCTGTGATGGTTGCGTACTCCCCGTCGTGTGCTCGCTCTCGATATAGACGTCTTTCGTCCCCGCTAACCGATTCAAGAGGGCATGGTCCTCGCGGTAGCTGTTGACCGTGTCCGCCACCGTTTCCGGGCCGTCGTCTGGCCCAATTACTAGGACGTCATCCAGCCGGGCAAGACCGTCGGGCATGGCCTCCCCCGTCTGCTCGGGAATCTCGAAGATGAACCCTAGTTGTGTCATCGGCACGTAGGCGTCGGCCATCGGTGCCCAATGCTCTGCTTTCCCGTCGTTCTCCGAGTCACCGAGATTCAAAAACCCAGTATCAAGCGGCTTCACTTCCATCTCATCCTCGACCTCGCGATGATCAAGGTGCGTATCCGGCACACGTTGGAGAACTTTCCGCCATGCTTTCCCGGCGTCGGTCACGTCATCACCGGGAAGATACCGATTCAGTCGCTCAACACACGCCGCTATTTGCACCCAACCGCCCGGATCACCCTGGCGAATGCTCTCGTCGTAGACGGCTTTCAGCGTCTGATTGCGCAAGTGTTCGTCTGTCCCGACCGGGAGGTCTGCCGGATCGTCCGCCGTAGTGCCCTCGTTCAATTCACCATACGGCAGTTCGCGCTGAATTTCGGCGTCGGTAATCGGTGGACTGCCATACTGCTCCAGACTTCGGCGAATTACGTCCTCGGCATCCACTTCAGAGCGAAGCGGTGGATACGGCGCGAACGTGTGAATCTTGAGCGGGTCTGAGTACTGCATCCCGCCCTTGATGGGAATTCGCGTCCACACCTGGAAGTTCTCGGTTTCCATTAAATCCTCCTCAGAGTACCCTTTGAACAGCTTCGCAACGGGACGAGCGTCTTCGTCGTTCGGCAGGCGAAAGATCACCGGATTGTTGCAGTTGGCTTTGACGGCACTCAACACACCTGCTTCCTTTAGCTGCTCGGGATACTGGCAGGCAATCGTCACCGAGAGGCGCATCGACCGTGCCCGTGCAAGCATGTTTTTGACGTCTAAGTTCTGGCTCGCGATGGCGTCGAACTCGTCGAAAATCGCAAAGAAGGGTTCGTTCTCCCCATCCTCGAACGACCGATTCTGCACAGCACTCCAAATCGGACGCATCACCCCGAGCGTGATCATCTGCTTGACGTCCTGGTTCGACACCGGCGTTCGGACGATCACGATTTTGTTTTCGTCGATGATCTTCTGGAAGTCGATGGAGCTCTCGCGTTGGGCAATAATCCGGCGTATCACTCCATTCTCGACCCAGTTTTTCACCCGTGACAGGAGCGGGCGAACGGCGTCGTCGTCCATCTCAGCGATTTCGTTGACGAACTCCTTGATGTACGGGTCTTCGACCTCCTCGGCGAACTGCTCGCGACGCTCCTGATTCAGCAGCACGAAGTAGAAATCGATCACCGAGTAGTCTTTGTCCGATTTCATCATCGCCCGACCCATACTCTCAGTAATTGCCCGCATCCGCGGTCCCCAGTAGTCGTCATTATCGAGAATCGCTTTCAAGTTCTCAAGTCGGTCCTCGATTTCCCGCTCTTGTTCAACCTGGCTGTCCGTCTCGGGGATTTCGAGGAAGTTGATCCCCACATCTCGGTCGAAATCTTCGTCGCCCGGTTCGATCCAAATCACATCGTCGAGCCGGTCCTCAGGGAGCAGTTGGAGGAGTTCTTTTGAATCCCGTGCCTTGGGGTCGAAGTAGACGAAGCCGTGACCAGCGTATGCGAGTTGCACCATCCAGTTCAGGAGTTCCGTCGTCTTCCCTGCGCCCGTCGTTCCACAGACCCAGTTATGCTGAAAGAGCGAACCGAACTCAATCGGCACCTCACGGAATCCTTCCTGGGCACTGTCGTTGTAGCCCGTCCACAGTGGGCCTTCAGGGCGCGTCCGTGAGCCTTCGAGCAACCGACGTACCTTTGGCCCGGCGACAACGCCGTGTTCTTCCGTATGCGTAAGCACTTCAGCGCCGCCAATGCGGTCGTTTTTCGTCGGGGTTATCTGATACGGTTCGCCGGTTGGCGCTCGAAGCTCATCGGGAATATCGTCGGCGTGCTGCTCGTCGCGATCGGCGTCCGTAGGCTCATTGTCGGGCGTGTCGCTGTTACCAAATAGGTTATCAAACATCGTGGATCACCAAGGTCCGGTGCCGGGCTTGCACCGACGTGACGGCGTGAACCGTCCGGGAAGCGGGGAAAGTCACCCTTGTTACTCTTCTCGTTGACTGTCAGCCGGGACCTCGCCGCCGCGTTGAGAGTAACGCCAGTCGATTTTCGGCGTCTCGATCTCCTTGTTCGGGATATGTGCGGCACCGGCGAGTTCGCTTACCGAGAGAATCATCTCGTGGTCTTCCCACTCACGGGCATGCAGTTTTTCGATGAACGCTCCGCGGTCGCTGGCAGGAACAGGTTCGTCGGTAAACCCCTGCTCGGTCATCGTGTTGTAGTACCGGGTGAACATTCCCGAAACACCGCGAGCGCGTGATTCAGCTTCATACGGATCCGACGAAACAGCGAGAATTCGCATGTTAGTGTGAAAGCCGTACTGTCCCCGCTGCATTTCGACGACATCCGCCGCTTCACGGTCTTTCTTACTCGCGTCACGAGTGCGGGGATTGACCCACCCGACAACACGGTCGGATCGGAGCCCTTCGGCGACGTCGTCCACACTCTCTCCTCGGGAGAGGAGTCCACCATTCCCTTCCGTCCAATCATTTTTCGCAGGACGGAAGACGACTTGCACAACAACCCGTGTTTCTGGCGTCGAGAGCATTTCACTCGTCACTTCGCCGTACGGGTCCCGCTCAAAGCCGTCGCCCTGGTGGTTGCGAATCGGGTAGTAGTAGTGGCGGTTCAAGTCAAGTTCTGCACCCGCTACGTAGTCGTCAGCGTTGATCTGTGGGAATGCGTCGCCACCCTCCACTCGGAATACCTGCGTGTTCGAGTAGCTGTTTGCAACACGTCGCCGGAACTTGTTTGCGGCACTCTCGTCGGCAGCGTGCATGTAGAACTTCAGCTTCTCCTCGTCAAACCAGAGTTCGAACGTGTGGTGCTGGCTAATGTTTGTGTCTCGAATCCCTTTCGTCCGCACGTCGTGGAGCGATTGGAGCATCGCCGCACCGTCGATGATTCCCTGATTGTCTTTGTAGGGACGAATCCCGAGCAACACACCCGGCGTTTCGTCTACGGTTTGAGTGTACGTCTCGTTGAGTTGCGTCGCAGTGTAGCTCCCGTGCGTCTCGTCACTGCCGAACAGCCCCATCAGAGCTCACCCCATTCGTCGGTGATGTACTCCTCGAAGGGACCGTGTTCGCTGGCTTTGTAGCTATAGACGATATCCTCGAACGGTGATGCCCGAACTTGCGCGTGCATCCACCCCTCGACGTCCGCATAATCGACGAGGTAGTCGGTGTAGCCGAGTCCCTGCTCACCGCGTTTGGCATGCTGGGTGATGAACTGCAATTGCTCGTCGTTCATCCCAAAGCGCTCTTTTGCGTCTTGTTCTTCCAGCTTGTCCGTGTAGAAGAACTCTGTCGTCGGGATCTGCCCGAGGATGGCGCGTTTGTACTCTTGCATATCTGTGTCGTCGGCGCTCGCGAAATCGCCCGGTCTGTGGGAGAGGAACCACAGTCCGGCGTTGAAGTGTCGCCAGTGGCGCGCTGACTGTTGGAGCCACGCAAGGATTTCCTTTGACTGGAAGAGATAGTGCGCTTCGTCGACGACAAAGAGTGTCTCGCCGGGCGCCCGTTTGACCGCTTGATATACCTGCCCAAGCATTAACTGGAGCATCGTCGCTTTGTCCGCTGCAGCACCGAGCCCCTGAATCTGCTGCAGGTCGAGATACGACACCTGGCCCGGACGGATATGGGCTTCCGATTCACCGACGAGTGCGTCGTGTTCCCCGTCTTCTTTGAACCCACTCAGCCGTCGGAGAAGCGGACCAGCGTTCTCTTTGATCTGGGCCTTCTCTAGTTCCGAATCGACGTAGTCGCCCGGATTCTCGCCCATGTCGTTGACGATAGTCCGGAAATCGGCCATCGTCGGGCTGTTCTCTGGTTTGTGAGTACTGACGTCGTCCTTCAGAATTCCTGCCTGTTCGTAGGTAGCGTTCAGTGCATCGGAAACGAGCGGAGCAAAGTCGCCGTTGGCATCGCCGATCATGTCGAGGATGAAGTTGCGTGCTTCGGTGAATTTCATATCGTAGGGGTCGAGATTCCCTGACGCTCGGAGCACGTCCTCTGGCGTTTCCTCGATGTGAAGCGGGTTGATCGTCTGGGACCCATCGACTGTGATATGCTGGCCGTTCATGAGTTCGACGAGTCCACCGAACTCGCCCATCGTATCGCAGAGAATCAGTGTGCGGTCCTCACCCGATAGATACCACCGCGTGGCTTGCTTGCCGACGTGGTAGGATTTCCCGCTGCCGGAACTTCCGATCGTCAGTCGGTGGCCTGGTGCGACAGAGAACTGATTCTTGATGATCTCGCTGCCGTTCTGCACGTTCCGGCCCTGCTCGACACCATCTTCTTGGTCGATATACGCGGACACCGGCGGGAAGGCCGCAGCGATTGTCCCCGAGAGCGTCAGAGAATAGCGCTCGCGTGTGGAAACATCGGCGAACGCATCCTGTCCATTTGGCGAGCTTGATTCGAACAGTTCGGCTTGCCGTTGCTCCGGCGCGAGTACCGTTAGGTGAGCTGGCGCGCTTTCGAGCGTCCCTCTCACTTTCTCGCAGGCGTTTTCGAGTGCTCGGTGTTTCGCGATATCGAGTGTTAGTTCGTCTTCGTTCGCCAGACCTTCCTCGATACGCTCCTCGGCTTCATCGAGTGCTTGCCGCGTTCCAGCCCGAACCGTCACATAGCCGCTCAGGTCCCATGGTTGGGCTTGCGTGTGGTGGAGGAGTTTGTACATCTTCACGTACGGATCGAGGTCGTCTTCGACGAGAATCGCCGAGACGTCGCTTACGTCTTTGCGCTCGTCGATGTTCGCGTCGATCTCCCCGATTGTATCTTTTAATTCGAGTTCTGTTGCTCGCTTGTCCCGTGCCCGGACGTCTAAGCACACATCGACATCCACACCTCGCATGGTGTAGATTTCCTCGAGAAACTTCTCCCTGGGTTCGACCGGCCAATCGGCGATCCAGTAGGTCCGACAGTACTGCTGACCCGTGCGAACGTAGCCATCGCGTGCATCGAACGTTTGCGGAGCCAGCAGTTCTTGAACCCTATCGTGGGCCAGGCCGTTTGTCTCGCCTTCGTCGCTGGCGAGTGGAGCGAGAAGGCCTTCGCGGACACGTGCAAGGAATGACGCCTCTTCGTTGGCGTCCACGTCAGCGTGCGTGCTCGTTGCGACCGGTTGCGAGATGGTGCTGCCGTCGGTCGTGGCTTCGACTGTCGCGACGTCTGCTACTCCCGTCGATGGCGTGTCGGTCGCATCTACGGCTTCAGGACGCGGACTGTCGCCGTTCTCGGCGCTATGCGGCCACACCGCTGCATCGACGTCCTTCGTGACACTGTCGGCGTCGAAGGAGTGATCGGTGCCACTCCAGTACCGACCCAAAAGGAGCGCATGCTCAGCTGGACCGACTTGCGTGGTGTCACACCCATCGGTACTTCCGAATGCACGGGAGAGCTGCGAAAGTCGACTCTTCACTTCTCGTTGCATTCGTCGGCGCTTGGCATCCCACTGTTCGTCGTCGCTGCCGAACAACAGCGACCGAATCTCACCGTCGTCGGTCGTGTCCGAGACCACCACTTCGTCAGGGCGAACTTCGACGACAAGATAGTGCTGCCACTCCCGTGCATCGAATCGCGGAAAATCGGTGTTCTCGGTCCATTGAATAACGCTCCGAAGGAGCTCTCGCGCTAGCTTCCACTCCTCACCGGCGTACTCCGACGAGTAGAGTTTCACCCGATACTTCTCGGTGACATCGCGGGGGTCGACCTCCAACGCCGTGCTGAACAGCCGAAAGTTGAAATCACTCACGTGCTGATCGAGTTCGCCGCGAATCCGACCGATCATCTCGCGGGCGTCGCTCGTCTCTTGCATCGTCGTATTTCGACCAGAGATTCGCGCCATCGCGACGAGTCGCCCGTCGTCCATCTCGGCGGTGCCGTCAGCGTGGATCCGTTTCACGCCGTGTACTGTGGCGGCTTCGTCGCCTGACTTTGGGAACCCGCGTTTGGCCTTCGCGTAGGCGAGCGGAGTTTTGATGCGGTCGAGTCCTGTCGAGTACTCCCCCGAAGAGACGGCCAGACCGATACTACCGAGTCCGCCGAGCACGCCGACACCGGCACCCATCACGGAGGGTCCAAGCGGGGCACCGAATAGGGCGGCAAGTCCGCTGGCACCGACGATACCGGCGCCAGGCGTGCCGTAGAGCAGGTCGTTTACTTTGAACCCCTGATAATCGAGCCCGGAATCGACGTATGGCGGAACGAGTTGACTCGGGTCTTTTGGTGCGTCTGCGTTGTCTGTCATAGGTGAGTCCCGTCCCCGGCATTGCACCGGAGTGTCGGCGTGAACCGAAACGGAGGTTAGTCGTATCGCTGCAGTATCTCACGGCCCTGATTCAGCTCGTGGTCTGCGCGTTCCTGCTCTTCTCGTGCTTTTTGGGCATCGATACCACCGTCCGCGTTCAGCGCGTTGTTCACCGAACCGTAGTTCACGGTGTCCTCCCTTGCCGACGTACTGGTGCGAAACGTCGAATTGTCCGACTGGTCCCAACTGGAACCGCCGTCGCTCTGGTAATCTTGGTACTTCTCGTGAACATTATGCCCGACACGCTCGCCTGCTTTGCCGACGTATTTTCCTGCTTTGCGCTGGTTCGCTGCTAAGGTGCCGAGTGCAATCGAGGCAGCATCATTCGCGTGGGCTAGCATCTCCTTCGGGAGTACGAGCAAAGCAAAGACAAGCCCGCCAACGACGAGGATGAACGTTTCTAGCACGCCGAGTGCGCCTGACGTCCACGGTAAATCGGCGAGCAACCGAAGGACGAGTGCCTGAAAGAGCTTCGTGACGATTACGACGCCGAAGAGGTAGACGAAGGTGTCACCGATGCTCTTCAGAAAGCCCGAATACGCACGGCAGGCCCAGGAAAGCGGCCACAAGAACACGCACACGTAGATGAGGGCGCGTTCAAGGCCAAGGATAAGAAGCCCGATAGCGATTGTACCCGATTGAAGAAAGCCAAGGAGGACACCGAGGCCAAGGCCGACACCGAGTTTCGCGAGTTTGGCGTTCGTCTGAATGAACTCAGCGCCATTAGGGGCAACTGACATCGCGGTCTCGTTCGCCAAGTGGAGCAAGAGCGGCGGGATAATCCACGTCGTCGCAACCATAACGAGCGCGATGCCGACACGCTTCCACGCCTGACGTTTCTCGTAGGGATCCGATCGATAGAAGGACATCCCAAAAGCCGCCATCAACACGACGCTCGCGAGACCGGCCGTCCACGCCGAGGCTTTGTATACGCCGGGCCACAGGCCGTTTTGGGGATTAACCCACGTACTCGGCTTGTCCGGTTGGCCGGGTGCCGGCACGGCAGCGACGCCGTCACGAACCATATTCGGGATGCCCTTTCCGATACCGAGGAAAATCCCAGCGATGGCTTTGAGTTCTCCCTTTGCCATGTCAACCGGGTTAATCGATGGGATTAGTCCTCCAAAGTACCCATCTCCGCCACTACTGTTTCCAGCATTCGTCGAATTATTCGATGGTGCTGTCGTCCGAGAGGTATCAGGACTATCGCCCCAGTGGTTCTGGGCTGTCGTGGAGTTGTTTGTACTGGCTGGTTGTGCCGTGACCGGAACGGCAAGGGACGCAACACTCACGACGAGAAAGAGCGCCAGCAGCCAGCTACTGCGTCTGTTCTGTATCATAGTCGGAAGAGGAGTGCCTGAATGCACTCACATTATGTTCGCAAAATTCACGCACGAGAGCGTACTCACGCCAGCCTTGTCGAGGATGACAGCGAACAATGGGAAGAACCACGCCCCACAGAATGTGATCACTGCCCCACGAGCTGCATCACGGCCCTCTTTCTTCTTGTCCGAGCGAGCACTTCCCATCTTCAGCCAGGCCATTGCACCGCGAAAGGCGGCGAGCAGGAACATCCCCATCGTGATCATCCCGAATGCGAGCGTAATGACGGGACCAAGCCCAGACGAGCACATCACGTCGCCTGCCTCCTGGGTGGCTTGTGCCGCCACGGGGACCGAAAACGCCGCGGTTGTGGCGACGATACCGACGCTGCGACGAATGAATCGAGTGGGAATCGCTTCACACTTCTCGGTCATCAAGTCCGCCAGTGCGTGATATTGCTGGGTCGAACTGTTCGCCAATCGGTGAACTCGGTCAGAGATGTGTCTCTGGGCCGATTTCGGCTGTTGTTCATCCATTGTACTCACTCTCACATCTAGAGGGCTAGATAAATACCTTACGCACACACTGAGATGCCGTATACTACCGACGAGAGTCAGTGTGTGCGTAACCTATTTATGTCATACCCTAGGGATGTACTACATGCTCCCATGCAATTCCAATCGAACGGTCCCTCTCACCACTGTCGATAAGGAGATTCTCGAAATACTCCGAGGTGGGCGGGCAACACAATCGTACATCGTCGACGAGACTGGCCGCTCGCGCCAATACGTCCACAATCGGCTTGGAATACTCACTGCTGCCGGATACCTCGAGAACATTCATAGAAAAACAGCATTGTACGAGTTAGTCGATAATCCACTTGCTGACGAGGAAAATGGAGGGTAAGGCTATGCGAATCCCACCATTATCGATTGAAGCACCGAATGAAACCACACGGGATACGCTTTGCCGACACGTCGCGGTTCTCGTCGGGATTGGCAAGCTCATTCTCGTCGGGAGTCTCATTCAGATACTGGTTCTCGGGACGACCGGCGGTATCGCCCTGTACGTCCTCAACGTCTCGAATTATGTCGGTGGCTGGATGGTCATCTTCTCGTGGTTTCTTGCCGCGTATTTGATCAAACTCTATGGACGGCGTATTTTCCCAGTGAACGCCGACCAGTTCGCTCGGCTCTGAAACCTAGCCTTTATTTGCGACTGTTGAGGTAGCAGCGTCTGAACGCCGATACGCTGGCGGGCTGTCTACGTTAGTATTGTATACTAACCTCTGCGCGACCGATTGTAGACACACTCTCGATTGTCTCATTCGTTTCTTGGGGTACTACGACTCGTGAGACGCGTCCTTCGCGCCACGAACAGTTTCCTCGACGGCCTCGATACCAGCGTCATGAAGTACATCACCAACAACGACCGTGTCAGCCACTTCTGCCATCTCATAAGCCGAGTCGTAGTCGTGAATCCCGCCTCCATAGAAGAGTTGCGCTGTCGAGAGTGCATCTCGTGCGGCAGCCACAATAGTTTGATCACCGAGCATGCCAGAATACTCGAGGTAGACGATCTGCTGGCCGAGGATCTGTTCGGCGAGTTCAGCATAGGCAACGACGTCGTCAATATCGAGGTTACAGTCTGCCTGCGTGTACGTCGCGACCGTTGACGTTGGATTCAGAACAATATACGCTTCCGGGTGGACGTAGTCCCACTCAAGATCCGAAGAGCGAATCCATTCGTGGTGCGCTCCTGTGAGCCACATCGTGTTACCGGCATTCAGAACGACCGGCAGCAAATAGCCAGAGAGTCCCTCAGTATGAGACTGCATTGGATGGTAGGTCGGCTCGACGAAGATGGGAATCTCGGTAGAAGAGAGTGCATCGAGAATTGACTGAACGCTGGACTCAGTGACGTTCGTAGTACCACCGATGATGAGTGCGTCCGTCCCTGTGTCAGCAATGCCAGCGTAGGAATCTCCATCGTGGAGTGGTTTATCTGGGTCGATCTTCGTGACGTGATCCCACTGCGTCCATGGAGCCGCCATAGCTCACCGTAATGCAATCATATGCAAACCGCTTTCTCTCTGTTTGTGTCGAATTACAAGCTCGTCTCGTTCGGGCGAACGGAAAGATTCCGAGAACTCTCCCAACGATTAGACTGTTTTTGGTCTATCTTCCTGCAATAATTCTCTTCCTGAGAGAAGAAGTAGAGCCGTTCCAATGGCTATGAGCAACCAAGTTTTGGTTCCGCTCATGAATTCCATTCCGATATAGAACACGAAAAAGGCCATGAGAGCGTATCCCGATGCTTTTTTCGATTTCATATCTTGATCAAAGTCTCGCTGTGGTAAATAATCTCGGCGGCAATCTCCCATATATATAGATGGTTTCGTAGATTTGGTTACAAACCGGACTAGGGTCCATTGGTTCCACTGCCTCATGTTGCACTAAGCGGGTGTGGACACACCGGATCTCAAGTGAAGGACAGCAACTGAGAAATACCGTTACTAACTACAGAGCGTCTATCATTCAGGCTTGTCAGACGACGGAGTGTCAGATCCTATCACGGCCTCATAGCCAGCGTGGAGTTGTTGGCGGAAGACGTAGATGAGGATCGAGACGAGGGCAATGGCGATGACTGAGAGGCCGGGACCTAGGGCGAACAGAAGCGTTGCAAGGATGAGGCACAGGGTGAAGAGTGGCCAATCGTCAGCGCTGATCACGGTAGTCATAGTGTAAAATACTTCATAAGAGGATATAAGCTTTGTATCATGAGCTACGCATGCATTCGTACCACGGGAATCTCACAGATTAAGAACAGGGTATCATGGGGAGCTCTTGAGTAAACGAACTCCATGAAATTGGAGAGAGGGAAACCAGATTACGGAGTTCCCACGTATTTGTGGCGTTCATAGAGATACAGATAGGGAAGCACGAGTGTGAGCGGGGGGACGATCATCCAATAATACCAGCCAGACGGGTCCCAGTCAGAAACGGTGGTGACATATCGCTTATCGAAATACACAATGAGCGGGGACAAGAGCATTATAACACTACCTAGGAGGGCGAATGGAGCCGCGATCAACGACGAATAGACATCGGTTGGGAGAGCAACTGCAAGGAGAGCTAAAATCGGAAAGATCGCTGCAAGCACACCGATGAGCATCCACCACTTTTCAGTAGGTGTGTGTTCAGGTGTCGAGACAACTGTTTCGCTCATAGTATAGTAAACGATACCACTAATCATTAATTTATGCACAGTCACAAGTAGCAATCGGGGGTAGCGTCACCAAGGGTGGACACCTCAAGCGAAATCTTCCGTCGGTAGATCATATCGTCCGTTCTTGTAGTAGAGATGAAGTCATGAAATTCAATGAGAAATCTATCAAGAACAAAAATACGAATGAAAAATCTCTGTTTTTGAAATGATGAGGAGTTCAAACAGACGAAATATGCTTCCTCGAAGGCGGCGAGATCGCCATTTCCGCTTCTACTTATTTTGTGGAGAAGTGTAAAAGAGATATTTCACTGTACACGAAGCTTATTGTCTAATAGATGTATTCTCGTACATGAAACGCCGAACCACACTACTCAGCCTCTTCTCTCTCCTCTCGGTCTCTACTGGCTGTCTTGGAAACGCATCATCAGGTAACTCACCATTCCCAAAACGAGTTTCCGTACAACAGACCGATTCAGTTCCAGAACGGTATCCTGTTGACTTAACTCTCGACATCGTTCAGGCGGAACTCACCAAAACACAAACTGCTCATCTGAAAACGACAGCGAAAAACACAGGTGAAGCGACGAGGGAGTTCGAGCCAGCCTACTACAAAGGTGCAAGCTCACGGGCAGGCGATTCGGGTATCCTCCTGTATTCCCTCCGTGCTCCAGATAGCCCACCAGCTGATTATGCTCCTGACTGCATTGGGTCGGACGGCAAATCACAGGGGGAGCTACGTTGGTCAAATGAGTACTCCGGGACAGAAACCCTCGAACCGGGCGAATCATCAAGTGAAGAACTGATTGTCGTTGATGATCCCACTGTTCGCGGTTGTATCCCGACCGGGGAGTATAGATTTGAGGACCCGTACAACATCAGCGACGAAAGCGGGTATGATGAGACGTTCACGTGGGGATTCACGCTCCGAGTTGATGACGTAAGTACAGAGCAAACGCAATGATGAGTATATTCTCTCCACGAATTGTTGCAGGAATTAGTATCCTCTTGTTAATACTCGGTGTTTTTTCCTATCAAGTGACCTGCACGGCAGTAGATGCCCCTGGAACAACCAATGATGATTTCAAGATAACCAATATCTCACCATTTGAAATCAAATACACGAGTGATAATATAAACACATGCAGTATACCGATTACTATTGTTTTCCTTCCAATTGGGATTCTACTTTTCACTTTTAGTATCGGTTGGGGGCTATTCCAATATTCATTCCAAAATTACAATATTTGAGAACACCATTGCTTGAGGGGATACTATGAGAGCGGAAGCATCCACTGCCGCTTATACTGCTCACAGGAAGTCAATCGCCGAAATAGGCCAAATTCAAGAAATCGACCTCGCTGCCGCCGTACATTCTCCTTTAGTTATAGAATCAATCACGCATTTTGAAACATGCGGCACTGTCTAGATGAGGACGAACAGGTCGAAGAGTTAGTGATTGATGCTCCTCTCAGACCTACTCAAAGAGAGGTTAGACACAGACTACGCTTGAATGTTGGGAGCGTGATCGGATGGCGACGCCCGTCAGGGTGTTCGCCGTCCAGCTTCACACGACCGATTGTTCACTCAGAGAAACAAAAGTGCTTCTCGGTGTGAAACGATCGCATCAAGCGATCCTTCAATGGGCTCATCGAGTATCTGATAGAGTCTCCGACCCGCTGTCGGCGATGCCAACGCGGGTCGCGGTGGACGAAACCGCTGTCAAGACTAACGGCGAGTGGTCTTAGGTGTACGCTGTAATAGTCACCGAAACAAAGCTGTTGCTCGGTATCGACGTGTTTGATCAGCATGGCACTGGTTCAGCGGCTGCGTTTCTGTCCGAATTGACCGAGAAACACGATCTCTCGGATGCGGTGTTTCTCGTTGATGGCTACGGGTATCGGACTGCCCTCTTCCGAATTGGGCTGAGCAGTCGGCTCGACTACACGAAGCGAAACCTGAGCAAAACGTGGTTTCACACGCTCAAACAGCGGGTCGACCGCTTCCATACGTCATGGGTGGGCAGTCGGCCGAGCGTCTAACGATGGCTTGAACAATTTGTGCCTTACTATAACCATCAGCGACCGCACCAATCGCTCGACAACCGAACACTTGTCGAGGAGGAGCTAAACTAGACAGTGCCCATTAAATCAGCATGTGCCACATAGATCACATTCATGTTCAATAGTAAGATGATTTCCCACATTCCAGAAACGCATAAATTTGATATTTCCATCTACATAGTACTTGTCAGTGCCACCCGCGACATGTCCCTCTGCCCAATCATCACCGGAGGAGTCATTTGATTCATAGTAGTCAGGATTAATTCCGACTAGTCCCGTCATTTCGAACCGATATTCCCCATGGCCCTTTACTGTTATTTCGCCATTTGATGTTGGCGTGTCAAAAGAGTAATCTGGGTTAACAATCATATCGCCATGAACGGTTGTTTTGAGAACTGCCCCATCATACCAATAGGAGTCTTTTCCGTTCCTAACACCTCCACTGAAGACAGTACAATTTCCGTTTGAACCATAGCCTCGATTCACATTATCGTCATTTGGTTCGTATCCAGTACCATAAGTCCCGTTTGAGTCATGAACTACGATTCTATAATCACCACCTCCATTTTGACCGTTGACTATTATTCTGCTATCATCTACCAATGGTTCAACGCTTGGTTCAGCATTTACATTGGTGGTACCGTAAGCAAGTATTGTTCCAACTGATCCTATTTTTCCCACTTTTTTAAGAATTGCTCGTCGTGTATTACTCCTTCTTCTATCGTCTGCCGATTTATTCCTATCCTGTACTCTTGGGTTTATATCATTTTTTCCCATAGCAATTAATTAATATACAACTATAAATATTTTACTATAGGAAAATATAATATTTATTATTTTTCTATCAAAATATATAACCTACACGCATGAAATTATATGGGGGCTCCTCACACCCATTATACATAAAATAAGACATATATGATAACTGACGATGTGATAAAAGAGGACCCAATTAGTAAAATTTGCAGACCAGTATCATGATTATGTCTATACACGCGTTCATAAGATCCAATTAGAATAAGAACAACACCAAGTGATGCAGATATTAATGGTGATATGAAATATGAGAGTATCATCCCAACAGCTAAAGATACCGCTTCGATGATTCGAGATTGATAGCCTGTATATTCCCTCATGAGTAACAAGGAGTTCATTCTAGAGGCATATTTCCCTTTCGAACTATAATTGTCGGTAGTACACTTGACGGCATTTTGTCAAAGGGGTATATACACACGAGACAAGCTCTATTAGTGACGAAAACAGCTATTAACAGTAAAGTACAAGTGTGGGTACAGATTGGATTTATTTTATGAACTAAATATGACCATGATGAGAAACAATCCCCGTTGGTAGCGTCAATATTTTACAATTTCGTCTTATATCGACAATAGTGCGTTAAAACCGGTCTTTTTGAATGAAGAAAAGCTAAAGGGAGAGGAATAGCCGAGCTTGGGTTACTTTCTAAGGACTACAGGGTTCACTGTGTGTCAAAATGTAAGACTACAAGTTCTTTCGGGATTAACGTGGGTGAACTCATTGTCGGATAAGCTTAAGGGCTATGAGAATTCGATATCGGAAGCCAAATACGAATAGAGAAGGTCAAGGTCGATTACTCCATTGCTTAAGCTCACGACGAAAGAAAGTGGAGATATTCGTATCGTGAAAATAACCGATGCCAAATAAATCAACACCATTAATAACAGTCGTGGTGGTGGTTTTTGAGGTTTCTATATCCGCGCTGTGTTTACGGCTTCCATTTCTCCTCCCCTGGGGACGAATTCTTCAATATGTGTGAACCTACCTCTAAACTCTTTAGTCGTGGGCGCAGCGGCTTCGTGTAATGTGCGATTTCCTGCCCCATTAATTGTTGTGAACTTTGAATAAGTCCATTTATTCCAAGGTTGACCACTTGCCGTGAATTTGAAATCTTTCTTTTGGGCACTTCCGCGATCATTGCCTATGCTGATTCTCATCCCTTCATTAGTTCCAGGAGATTTTGCCCAGATACGTTGAATTTCAGGCCCACAGCAAGATCCGCTTGTCGAAACGACAGAAAATTCATCGTGGCCTCCATTTGCGACTGTACCCCAAATCCTACAGCTATGATCGTCAAGAGCAACAGTTCCATCCTGCGGTTCATGGTCATCATTACCAGAAAGGTCAATACGAGCATCATGAAAGTCAACTTCGTATTTCACATGCTCATCCCCACCCCCGAAGTGCGAGACAACGATATTTCGTTGATACGCTGCTTCTACCGGCATAGCGGTAAGTCCGAGAATTCCGGTTGCACTTACGATTCCAGCGGATTGTTTGATGAAACTTCTTCTTGTGTTTTCCATTCCGATATATACAATTGAATTTTTTATACCTTATAGATTTCCCTTATAATTATATATAAGAAATTAAATAATTATGAATATATAATCTGTGGTCGTAATAAAAGCTCCAAGGAGTTACAACTGTGGACGAATACAACCAAGGGGGCAACAGACAAGTTGGATCTTGAAACAAAGTATTTTGGAACCACAAGAGATTTATTTAATTACACAGGAAAGGGTATTGTCGAGTAGATCGCAAAGGCAGTTGCCTACTCGACATCTCGTGGGGACACTCGAAAGGCAACCCCCACGAATTTTCTGCGCTACATGGGCACTGTCTGAGTGATTCCTCCCGCGGCTGTCTACCATGGGGAGTAGCACAACCTTTACAGAGCCCACAGTTGCTGGTGAATGCTTGATAGAATAACCACAACGATTATTTCTGCCTTGCTCTATCTGCCTTTACTGGGGACCCGCGCCATCTAATACCCAACCAGTCAGAAGTAGGGTGTCTGATTCAAGGGTTGTATGCAACATGTGGCCGCTATTCGGTTTCTGTCCTCGTTGATGAGACATCCGTCAGATATTTTTATATAAGGTTTCCCATGCTATCTCATCAGTCAAGGAATAAGCGATTACCCCGCTCAGCCCAAATTCGAAATCGCTTCGTCGATATCGAAGTCTTGAGTGGTTTCGGACCCCTCCTCTGTACGATCGACCTTCTCTTGATCCTCCTTTATCTCCACTTCCAGTCCCTCTTTCTCGGTGAACTCCGTGTTTACTCCCCACGGCATGTTATTTCACCCTGGCTTGAGTGTACTTGGATTCTGGGTCCATTATGTGCTACTGAAGCCTTTGATTCTATTGAATCCACCGGTGGTGTGGTGATAGCGATGAGAGATACACCCCTATATTCAGCAGACTGTTTGTATCAGCCACTACGGGTCCCAAAGAGCATCCGCTCTACAAACGACCACTCGGATGGGAAATCTCCAGGATACCAAACTGTATTATCATGATTCAAAATAGTGGAATGGCTGTTTAATGTGCGGTCATCTCAGAGAGAACATTCATGCAATAAATACCACCGAGGATAAGGATAATCCCGATAACGCCTGCTAGATCAATGGATTCATTAAAAATGACGACTCCGACAGCTGCGGCCCCAACGATACCGAGAGAGTATCGCAATCAATTATTACGAGGTTCCACTGGAGAAACCATCGGGGAGTGTTATCACCGCCACCATGAACAGGAAGAGGTGTTCTACATCACTGCTGGAACTGCGACATTTGAAACTGAGCAAGGTGACGTAGTGGTGAAGGCTGGCGAGTTAATACGATTTGCACCAGGCGAATGGCAGCAAGGGGCGAACCGCGAGAATTCCCGACTCGAGGTGCTCGCATTTGGGTGCACCACGTGAAGAAGGACTGACGGATCTCCGTCGTGAATGTTCGGCCTGTGGCGAACGAACGCCGGCAGAGTCTGAGGCAACGGTTAACGAGCTTGTCTACTATTGTGGCGACTGTGGTGCAGAGACCGGTCGCTATTCATTCTGAGACGTCTCCGGCAAACGCATCGCGCTGAATGTTCTTCTAATCCGTTCTTAGGCAGGTGTAGACAACGAATAGCGTACTGATGGCTATGATGACAGACGGGAGAGGACGTGATATTCGTGGTCAATTCACAGAGGAAACGGCTGACGTCGATATTTTGACGGCAATCACGAGTCAGAGTTTTCGGCAGTAACGGCTCGGTGAGTCGCAGATACGATTGTAGTGGAGCGGCAGCCAGTGCATCAGTGGCTCAAGGAATTGCATGAGCGAGGTGCGTTGGAACGTTGGTAATTGAATCTACGGGTGGTTATTTGGTGGATTTCCGAAGGATAGGTACAATGGGTTCGCAGATGGATGTTGTCTGTCCCTTTTCTCTCTGTTTTGGCGGGTACACTCGATGAAGGAGAACTGGATTCGATAGTGCATGCCTTCAACAGCCCCATTTATGATCGTTTATCTCTCTGTATTATTTCCGAATGGTGCCGAAAAGTATTTATCAATCCTCACTGAGCGATTGATTGTGGCGTGGTTGCCGCTGACACCCTGAATGGGCTCCCACATGGGTCTGGCACCATCACTCCTGATCCATCCATACTATCCCCGCGCCCGCCACCCTTCCTTTCTGCTCGCACGCGTGCCGTGATACGTCACAAGTCATCCTCAATACAGACTAACAAGGCGGGGTTTGTCGCATGGTTTTTTTGAATTTCTGTCTTCACGATGAAACAGAAAGGGGTTTTGATAGTGCTCTGAGAACCGAGCACATAGACTGTGAGTGACCGACCAACTAAGGGTAGTTCTCAACGGGAGACGCTCGGTCTGCTCATCGGCTTTTTCTTGCTTTCGACAGCGGCCGCAGCCTATGAAATCACCCCGGCGAGCGTCTTGCCGGTGATTCAAGAATCACTCAAGCTCAAGGCGAGTACGGCAGGGTGGCTCGTCAGCATTATGTACGCGACTGCGGTCGTCACCAGCGTCCCTGCAGATATCGCCATCGACCGCTTTTCGGTGCGTCGGATGATCATTTTCGGCACCGTCGCACTCGTTGTCGCGGGTGTCTGGGGCTGGTACGCGGCCACCGTCGGCGCGTTTCTCTGGCTGCTCATCTCGCGCGTGCTCGGCGGGGTCGCGTATGTCATCTTCTGGAACGCAGGTGCGAACGTCGTTGCACCGCGCCACCGGGCGACCGCTGTCGGCGTGTTTACCGCAAGCGCACCCGTTGGATTCGCGCTCGGCCAGTTCGGCAGTCTTCTCATCGCAACCGTTGCTGGGTGGCCTGCAATCCTTCCACTGTATGCCGCCATGGGTGTCGGCGGTGTCACTATTTTCTTGATTGCGACCCGTTGCCACGTTCCCGGGGTTGATGCGTCTGCGCCGGACCGCACAGCACTGCGCAAATTGTTCACCAATCAAGCGGTCTGGATTGTCTGTGTGCTCTGCTTTCTGCCTACTCTCTGTATCCCCTTCTGACAGCAGTTGGTGGGGTTGATCTGGGGCTACCGGAAAGGTTTCGGTACGCGTGCTGAATGTCGAGTGTAGCTTCCCGGCCTCATAGCGGTGAAGCCGCCGACCGCTACATTCGCGTAGTTAACACGAGTTCGAACTTCCAGTTGTCGTAGATACGGGATTTGAAGGCAAGTCGATATAGAGAATGGATGGGCACTGTCTAGATAAGGACGAGCAGGTCGAAGAGTTAGTGATTGATGCTCCTCTCAAACCTGCTCAGAGAGAGTTTAGACACGGCTACGCTTGAATGTTGGGAGCGTGAGCGGACGGCAACGCCCGTCAGGGCGTTTGCCGTCCGGCTCCACGCGACCGGTTGCTCGCTTAGAGAAACACAAGCGATTCTTGCGCTCCTCGGCGTAAAACGGTCGCATCAAGCGATTTTTCAATGGGTTCATCGGATATCTGACAGCGTCTCCTACCCGCCGTCGGCATCGCCGACGCGGGTCGCGGTGGACGAAACCGCTGTCAAAATCAATGGTAAGTGGTCTTGGGTGTACGCTGCAATAGACACCGAGACAAAGCTGCTGCTCGGTATCGACGTGTTTGATCGGCATGGCACTGATCAAGCAGCTGTGTTTCTGTCTGGATTGGCCGAGAAACACGATTTCTCGGACGCCGTGTTTCTCGTTGATGGCTACGGCTATCGGACTGCCCTCTTTCGGATTGGGTTGAGCGGTCGGCTCGACTACACCGAGCGAAACCTGATCGAAAAGTGGTTTCACACGCTCAAACAGCGGATCGACCGCTTCCATACGTCATGGGTGGGCAGTCGGCCAAGCGTTCAGCGGTGGCTTGAACAATTTATGCACTACTATAACCATCAGCGACCGCATCAATCGCTTGAAAATCGAACACCTGTCGAGGAGGAGCTTAACTAGACAGTGCCAGACGAAGTGATCTGCCTCAATTCTGTCGTGTTGTCTCGTACGAATTCGATCATATGAGACAACTCATGGGCGAATAGAAAAAGGATTGCGGTGGACTTGATGGAAGCAACTATTGCTACTGTTTTTGCTGAAGTTTGATATTGCCTCGCATTGATTGTGGATGGTACTCGCAGTAGTATTGAACCATCTTTTTCGAAGCGGTGAAGGTTGTACTCACGGTCTTGCCTTTTTCTTCAGCGTCTTCGCTTTTAATCACCGGGTTGTCCTTCTTATTGACGATGTAGAGTTCGTGTTCTTTGCCGTCGAGATTCCCCCACGTGAGGGTGTACTTCTGTCCAGGTTGAAGCGTGAGTGTCGGGTTTTTCTTGCCTTTGATGGATTTGGGCGCGCGACCTTGCCACCCGCTTTGCTTTGCACCGAGGCGGATCTCTTTGCCTTTTTGCTTGTTTCCACTGTCGCTTTTCTCCTTTGACCCGCTCTTTTGTTTGCTCTCGCCACTGCCTGGTAAGCTGCCAGTACAGCCAGCGAGAGTCGTTGCTGTGAGTGCACTACCAGTGAGTTTGAGGGTGGTGCGTCGGCCGGTATAGGGGTGGTCTTTCATGGGCGAGACGGAAGCTACCAGCGGTGGCGTTAGATAGATTTTGGCCACAATGTGAAATTATGAAATGAAATTAACGAGTTAGCTTTGCTGGAGTATGTGGACAGCGGTGGTCGGCGTGATATAAATAGAAGAAGTGAGTAGGTTAGCAGCAGTCGGTGAGTGCGTCTTTCCGAGTGGCTACCCACCGGTACCGATTCCTCAGAGACGGTTGATGCAGAAGTCCGCCGACTATACGAACGATATCAGTCGGCAGAGAGCGATGAGGAGCGGCAGAAAATTGCCCTTGAGATGGGGAAACTCGATGGACGCCGTCACGCCGACATCTACGCGGCTCTTGAGGACGAGTAATTACAATTCTACAAGATTATTGTACGTCTACCAATTTGAGGAGCGCACTGCTAAGAGATGAAAACCATTTGCATTAGTATTTACTACTAACGGTCGGTCAATCGAGAACTGACAGCTCTCTATCGATGTGCGTTCAAGTACGACGGCTATCGGGTGATAGAGGAGATGGCCGAACGTGTACCCGGCGTGACCGACAAGGAATCTCGAACGCTGTCGACCGACGATGCAATGGGAGTCGGTGGCCATCACATCGAGATCACAGTCATTCACCCCGACGTAGCCAGGTGGATGCGAGCCCACGAAGCCAACACGGGAGGAAACGGAGGGCGCTGATTATAGTGTTGTACTTACAGAGATTCGTCGAACCCCCACTTCGGCAACCCCACCACACGAGATTCACACCGCATTGCCGATGACTCATGGTGGTACTAGTGTGTTGGTTACGGTGGAGTGCGTCATTTTCTGCGAAACGGAAGAGGTTGCGTTCGTGACCCCTCTATTACAACGATATAATTGATGACTCTCACTAATGACGGTTGAGTACAGCTTGATTTAGAATGTGACGACGTGTTTCGAGCTGACGAGCCAGTAGTTGAACGTCACTCACCAGTGACCTATTAGGAATGGCATGCCTGATAGAGAAGATGTAGCTAGCAAGCTCTCCTCGTTTGATTCCGTAATCTGAAACAGCCGCTAACTTGGCGTGGCGACCCAATCAACCCCAATGCAAAATACGGGATAATTTACAGAGAAATAACAATCGAATTCGCTTCATTCCTAAACGACGTTGATTGGCAGGTATCCTGCCTCTGTGTGTCAGTAGTGAGAGGAAAGGGGGTCCATCGGTCACCTTTCACCAGACTGTTGCACTTCATAGGTTAGAACCACAAAAATCTCCCCCTGGTTTTCCACGTTAGCTAGTTTCAGGGGCGGGTTGGTGATCCTGCGCGGCAAGAGTGGTGCACCGGAAGCAAGCGTCACGGGAGCAACGCTGAGAATAATCTCGTCGAGCAAACCGTA
Source organism: Haladaptatus sp. SPP-AMP-3 (assembly GCF_049568665.1). Taxonomy (NCBI): domain Archaea; kingdom Methanobacteriati; phylum Methanobacteriota; class Halobacteria; order Halobacteriales; family Haladaptataceae; genus Haladaptatus; species Haladaptatus sp. SPP-AMP-3. Next base: position 155,844 of record NZ_CP145900.1, read on the forward strand.
ATCGTGAAACTGTCCGACGAGGTCACCGCCACCGACAAGTCAGACGTTATTGCCTTCTGCAGCCTTCACCATATCCGCGTGGACTGGCGCAACATTCCCCTGCACGAAGTGAATGTCTGCATCTTCAACCACGGGTAATTTCCGAGTGCGAACACCCACGCCGGAATCTCGTACGACCACTTTTCGGGGTCTCCAGGAGGTTCTCGTGTTCGAGTATCCATTCGTAAGTCGTCGAGCCCATGACCAAGGCACCGACCTTGTCTATGAACTGCGGGTAATCGTCCTGCACACCTTCGATCTCCCCGATCTCTCCGAACTGGAAGAGCCAGTCGAGCGAGTTATTCTCATCAGTAAGATACCCGTCGATGCTTGTCGCTGTGTAGTACTGAGTCTTCATCTTTTCAATCGATGTTTAGGAAGCGTTCTGGCGACATAAGGTTGCACACCATCACCTCGCCACCGCCTACTTCGACTAACGAGTGCTCCAGTAGTGGTCGCCCGCGGTCGTTAGCGATAGCTCTCCCACTCAGCTTGCTGAGTCACATCTCACGCCCGCATTGTCGTCTCTTGTGGCGGATACAAACACAGATTCTTGTATTTGCAGAACAATTCTTGGATAGATGGAAATCCCTGACAAACCACAGTGTCTTTTTAGCAGCGAAATTGAAGTAGAGGATGAGTCATACACGCTTACCGTGCCGGCCCGTGAGATTATAGATAGCGACATCCAACCAGATGCCGCATACCGCGTGGGAATTCTGAAACACCCGTCACCAGCGGATAGCACAGAACCTGAGATAGCACCATCGCCATCGACACACCAGGAGCAGAATCACGATCGACAGTCGAGCCATTCGGTAGCCCCAGTCGAAGAAGGTGACCACCGAACGGTCGATATTGAAGGCATCGGCGAGAAGGGCGATGGGATCGCCCGCACTGACAATGGTTACGTACTTATCGTGCCCGACACAAAGAAACACGACCGCGTCCCCGTCGAGATCATCAATGTTACGCCTAACGTCGCCTTCGCCGAGGTCGTCGAACATAAAGCCTACTACGAGTAATTCACCCGATTTTGTTCTCCAACGTTTCCATAATTGTTTGACCACACGATTTTCGTGCCACGCCGTTTCGGACGACCCGTGATCGTCCGTCACTGCAACAGATCTCCCACGGGCGTCCAGAGCACACACCAATTTAAAATCTTCGATAGCTGTAACCGATTTAATTTTGTTTGGTTGCTAGTTCTGGGGGTGTTTCTTCCGTGTTGTTGATAGGTTGTCGTCACTATACGCCGATTTCGTGCCCACCCCGAGACGGGTGTGAGAGAAACGTGAACGACGAGAACACGAGTGATTGTGATATCACTCATCTTTGGAGTGTGTTCCGACGGGGGGTGGTACCACGATCAGTCGATCGTGCTGAGTTGGACAGCAGGATTAGTGAAAAAGAATAGCGTGGAGAGTTATCAGTCCCAGCTTTCTTTTTCGAGAGCGCAGGGCAACTCGGTGTCCTACGATATGATATCAACCAGTGTACTGGTCAAAGCCGAGTGGCCGAGCACTCAGATACTATAGAGAACCAGAGATGGAAAACAATTTCGGCTGTACGGCTGAAAATATAGTTGGTCAGAATATCTCGACTACTGACTCGGTTTCAAGGAAAGAAGTGTTACACTGACTAAGGTTCGATCAGAGGATTCGCCATGTTCTAGCAGGACCGTATAGCTGGGAACTAACGAAGAAAACGAGAGATTCACCAAGAGGAATACTATATGGCTCATTTCTGTAGCGGTGGCAAGTCACCGGCGATTTTCCCTTCCGTCCGTATCATTCATCTGTTCGAGCTCGGTGGTGCACCAGTGACAAAATTCGAGCGAAGGATCGATATACCATCGTTCATCGGAGTGAACGACGAATTGGGGGAGCAGAATTTTCGTCCCACCCGGAATGGTATACTCACCAAGCTCTGTGTCCGCGATGGTCTCTCTGATTAAAACGCCTCACTTGGTCGAGTTCAGCTCTCCGAAAAAACGTTGTTGCCTGATCGAACGAATCGGTATGTAGTGAACTAAATTAGAGAGTGCAAACCACGTGACGACAATAAATAGCACCTGTGAATACTAGTCATCCAATTGAATCTACCGAATATCCTTGGCGGGGTCGTAGACGCCCGAAGTATTGCTCTGTCTTCCTGTGCTTCGTCGAACTAGATAGTTCCTTCCATAGTACTGAGCACAGCATCAAAATTCTCTAGAAGATGATCTGCGTGATATTTATCAAATACTAGGGGTGGGCGGATTTTTAAGACATTTTCATGTTTCCCCGTCGAACCAATGAGAACCTGACGCTGACGAAGACGGTTGACTACTTCTGTTGCCTCGCTAGTAGCTGGTGTCCATGTCTTTTGATCTTGTACAAGTTCAATACCGATCATCAGCCCGCTCCGACGGATCTCACCGATAAGATCGTATTTTGCAGCTAGCTGTCCTAAGCCATCCTGTAGATATCCGCCGACATCACTAGCATGGTCCACTAAATTTTCATTCTCAATAACATCAAGTACTGCGAGGGCAGCTACTGATGACACTGGATTTCCACCAAATGTACTGAATATTCCGGGGTGTTCCCTGAGTGTCGAAGCAATATCCGACCGTGTTACCACGGCTGCGACAGGATGCCCATTGCCCATCGGCTTACCCATCGTGACTATATCGGGGACGATATCCGCTGCCTCAAAACCCCACATATTCGATCCAGTACGACCGAACCCTGCCTGTACCTCGTCAGCAATGACTAATCCGTCTGCCTCGTGCACTTGATCAACCATCTGGCTTAATTTTTCTGTGTCTGGTGGGAGAATACCAGCACTAGCGAACAAGGGGTCGAATAGGAACGCAGCGAGCCCTGTTTCTCGGTTCTCAAGTGCTGCTAGCCCATCAGAGATTGTTTCCGATGAATTGGTACTAACAGACCCGTGATAGCGGGAGTTGTCAACTGGCGGTGAGACCGTTTCAACGTGGTTTGGATGGTGTCCGTCTATCCAGTCCTCAGGTGACAACGTCGTCGTTGCGTCAGTGATCCCATGATAAGCGTGATCAGTTACAATACCACCTTCCCGCCCTGTCGAGGCGGTTGCTAGACGCCAGGCGATATCATTAGCTTCGCTCCCCGAATTGACCAGCAAGACACTGTCTAGTTCGTCAGGCATTGTGTCTAAAATTCTCTCGGAAAGTGTGACGATAGATTCGTGCAAGTAGCGGGTATTGGTAGTTAACTTACGAGTTTGACTTTCGATGGCGGCAGCAACAGTATCGTTGGCATGACCCACCACTTGGACATTATTGTATGCGTCAAGATAACGGTTACCGGACTGGTCAAAGAGCCAAACACCATCACCAGCAACGAAATGGACGGGTTCGCGATATGAAAGCCGTGCCGACCCGAGAACCTGACGGCGACGAGAAATCAGTTCGGATGTTTCGATTTGGGGGTATGGAACATTGCTTTCCAGTGCAGCGATTCGCAGGAGTCGGATCATCACCTCTGAACCGGTTTCCTCTAGTGCCATCAGTGATTCCCACAGTTCGTTTGCGTTATCGGTATTGTGTGCGTATTTCTCGCTCTTCCACGCATGCATGATCCCTCTAACGACGAGTCGTGTCAACACTAGATCGGGCAACAGGCGGATTTCCTTCTCTTCTAACGGTGTAACACTGACGTATCCCCTGACTACTGACTGGGCTGCCGAAATCGGGTCTTTGTGACGATTCATCACGTTTGCAAGCACTACAGCGAGGTCACAAACGAGCGCTGTGTAAGTGAGATCACCAAAATCTGTGATCCCGCTCACCCTATTATTATCATTGAACAATACGTTATCCGGCCCAAGATCATTATGAACTACTTGTGCACGAAGAGAATCGAATTCAGGTTCTACATGTTCTTCGAATTGATCGAGAACTTTTTCAGCAGTATCGCGTCGCTGGTCATCGCTAACGCTTTCGAGCAACGAGCGGAAATCCGAAGCGTGTCGAAGATCCCATAAAATATCATACTGTGCTTCGGAATGGAAAAAGCCGCGTAAAGCTTGTCCCATCTTCGCTACGCTCTCACCATACGCGTACAACGTATCGTCATCCAGACCCTCGAACGAAACTTTCTGACCCGACACGAACGTAAACATCTGTACGAAATAACTCTTGCCGTTCTCTTCAATCGATGTCCAAGGATCTCCATCGACTGTTGGAACGATTTCCATCACCGGTAGATCGTGATTGGTACTCTGAATGTGCTGTATCGCCTGTGTACGAAAATCGAGTACCCCACGCTCGTCCGCACGGTTGAAGATTTTGAGAACGAACCTCTTCCCCTCGTCCGTATCAACACGAAAGTTCTGGTCTCGCTCTCCCCCTAGCTCCGATGCAGTTCCGTCTTTCCCAAAGTTGCTCTCAGCGATTTTCGAAACTCTCGATGTATCGACTGCCGGTGGATCAGTAACAATTGGTTCTGAACCTCGTAGATTGTCGTTCATCTTGTATTCTCCTTTTGACGAAATCTATACTCTGAGTTGCGAAGAGTGGGTGGTTAAAGGTTTGGTGAAGTGGGAAATCCTCCTCTCGAATACAATCAGTGGATACTGCCTGCGACAGACGTATGTGAAGTATCTCATCGACGTTCGTTGATCTCTCGAACGAACCATCGGCCAGGGTGAGATCGAATTCATACGCCATATAGATGCGATAGGACGCGATAGCAACAAGAATGGAGTACTTAGTAATCAGGATAACGTCTCTACTGCGAGGAAACAATTTCTGACACATACGACCGTGCAAACGCTTCATTAAGGTAGCCTACCGGAATCGTTCAGTTAAACCAGCGTCGGAAGTGAAGGGCTGTAGACGGATCAAGAACTTTTGTTCAGTAAGGGGAACGCGATATTGTGGGAACGTGTCTGGCCCACAGCTGCCGGATCCGATACCGCACTGTTTCGCATCCACCGTCACGGTAATCTCTTCGCGCTTCGGAAGCTCACTAGGGTGTGATGCTACTTCGAGATCGGAAATTGTGTATCGATGCGCACTGAAATTCAGGTAGTTGGTGCCAGTGGTGCACAAGCCGACGCCACCTTCGTCAGTGAACGTTACCCACCGGACATCCGTTCGGTTGCCGTTTTCCTGCGGTACAACGTACGGTGTCTGTAGTTCGTCAACGTCTCGAACGAACCGTCCGACGAGGTTCGCTCGCTTGCTATCAGGATAGCTTTCGCCGGGACCGCGTCCGTACCAGGTCGCCCGAGCGAGCTCGTTGTCGAGAGTGAATACGTACCCAACTCGGGGGAGAGTTTGAAGGTCGGAGAAGTCGCCTTCCGGTGTAAGTCGTGTATCGATGTCTATCACACCGCTCCCGTCAACGGTGTAGCATTGTTCAACGGCAAATCCGTGGTCGTACATCGGTGGGGCGAGACGACCAATTACGTCAATCTGTGTGGCTCCGTCATCCGCCACCTCGTGTGCAACCTCGTCAGTTCGGAATCGGAGGTCGTCAAGCCCGTATTCGTACCACAGGCGAGCAAGTGAAATCGACCACGAATTTTCCAGCGGTACCTCACCGTCGTTTGCGTCAAGTGTCTGCTCGATGTCCCGGACGAACGTCCGGCCGAGTTCCCGGTATCCGTCGTTGTCTGTTGGTGCTCGCCAAAGGTTGAGCTTCGGGCCGGATTCGAGGAGTTGTCGACCGTGGTAAGTTAGTGAATCGATTACGCCGGTTCGCTTGTTGAACTGAACTTCGAACTCCGGTCCTGAAATTACTAACCGATTGTCAGTCGTCATGCACTTGGTCACCTGTGTATTTGAAACAGTCTCACTGGGCCGGGATTCGGAATCGACCGGAAGTTCGAACTGGGCTGTCGCGACCTCGTGGCCGGCTTCGCCCCATACTGTTGCGCTGGCAAGCGTGAATTTGAGTGTCACGTAGTATTCGTCATCGCCCGTGAATTTGGTGGGTTCGACCGGAATCGCTGTCTCCACATTCTCCCCGGCTGGCACTGTTGGCATCGAAAGCGTTCCACTTTCGAGCACGACGCCGTCCCCCATCACGGACCAGCTTGCGTTTAGATGATCTAGTGTGCGGAAGTCGTATCGATTCCGGATTCGGATTGTGGCGGTATCCGAGTCGGTGAGTTCGGCTGCAACTGGCTCGAGCACCTTCTTGTATTCGCTGAGGGCAGGTGACGGCTCACGATTCGGAAACACGACCCCGTTAATGTTGAAGTTTCCATCGTTGGGCTCGTCACCGTAGTCGCCACCATAGGAGAAGCGTTCGCCGCTCTCGTCTGGAATGTCGTGTGTGAGTCCCTGATCTATCCAATCCCAGATGAAGCCACCCTGAACGCGTTCTTGTGACCGGAACATATCCCAATATTCGGTCAAGCCACCGGGACCGTTTCCCATCGCGTGGGCGTACTCACAAAGGATTACCGGATGGTCGGGGTGTTCTTCGGTAAGTTCGACCACACGGTCGGGTGAGGGATACATCGGCCCGACGATATCCGAAACCTCCTGTTCGGTGTCGGGTTCGTAGTGAATCGGTCGGGTTGGATCGATGTCACGGACGACGGTGGCCATTGTCTCGTGGTTCGATCCAAATCCGGATTCGTTTCCGAGTGACCAGACAATGACGCTTGGATGGTTCTTGTCTCGTTCGACCATCCGAACCGCCCGGTCGATATACGCGTCTTTCCACGCTGGATCATCGCTCAGGTGTGTGATGCGATCATTGCCTTCCATTCCATGGCACTCGAGATCCGTCTCATCAACGACATAGAGCCCGTAACGATCACAGAGGTCGTAAAATCGGGGATCGTTCGGGTAATGAGCTGTTCGAACGGCGTTGATATTGTGGCGCTTCATCAACTCGACGTCTTCGCGCATCGTCGTGAACGAGACTGCACGGCCTCGGTCTGGGTGGTGGTCGTGTCGATTGACTCCGCGAAGCATCACCGTTTCTCCGTTGATCTGCAGGCTACCGTCTTCAATCTCGACGGTTCGGAAACCGACCGTTTGTGTCAATACTTCAGTGGTTTCGCCATCGTCAGCAACCGTAATAAGCAACGTATACAGATTCGGCTTCTCTGCGGTCCACTTCACCGGGGCATCAACTGTGCCTTCGAAAGAAACAGTCGTTCGCTGGCTTCCCGGGAGCGTCACCTGTTCGGTACCAACCTCGGTGACAACAGTCGAACCATCGTTGTTGAGCAACTGAACAGAGACTTCGCGGGTAGCATACTCTGGCAGATTGTTCTCGACTTCGATGTCAACTGATAGCCGTCCGTGTCGATAGTCGTCGTCGAGGTCGGTTCGCAGGTCAATGTCGTCGGTGTGGACGCGCGGCGTTGCATATAGTGAAACGTCGCGAAAAATGCCGCTCAGCCACCACATATCTTGGTCCTCGAGATAGCTTCCATCCGACCATTGCACGACTTTGACAGCAATCGTGTTCATTCCAGATGAAATTTCGTCGGTCACACTGAACTCAGAAGGCAACCGACTTCCCTTGCTAAAACCGACATGTTCCCCATTAACCCACACCGAGAAGGCGGAATCAACCCCCTCGAACCGGAGGACTTTCTCACGGTTATCCCATGATTCAGGCACCTCGACGGTTCGGCGATATAGACCAGTCGGGTTCTCTGTTGGCACCTCTGGTGGATCAACTGGAAACGGGTAAGCAGTATCCGTATACTGAGGAGTTCCGTACCCTTCAAGTTGCCAATGCCGAGGAACTTCGATATCGTCCCAGCTATCATCCTCGAACGCCGGTAGATGAAAGTCGCCAGGTACGTTGTGGGGGTTCGTTTCATACCTGAACCGCCAATTTCCGTTCAAGAGTTTAAACCACGGGGATGCATCTCGATTGCTCAACAGAGCACTTGAACGGGAGGGATGTGGCAGCGCGTAGGCGTGATCACGTCGTCGGTTCCTGCCGGTAACGCCGGGATTTTTCCAATCCTCTACCATCGTTCTGGTTCATCCTCCCGGTCTAAATCAATCTTTTCTTCACGGCAGATGGAGTGTGGACTGAGGAAAAAACATTGGGGTATTGTGCTCTAATCAAGTTCCTACCAGAAGGTAGCATAATTCCTTACCAGACGGTACCATCTCCTATTGATGATACACGAAATCTTTGAAATCGAAGCCGTAGGATGATGTTGAATGTCTTTAAATTATGAAATTCATGGCGAGAAGTTTGTGTGCGGCGGAACATCCTACCATTCCTTCAGTGTGTAATTGGTGTTGTGGATCATTGTATTTCATACCTGGACAATATTGTATCAAATAATATTAATTTGGTAATTTGTAATATATGGGGTAAAATAATGTTATCTGACAACCGGAAACCTTTGTTTAATGTGGGCTCAGTCAACACGACCATGTCTGCCATCGACTCAATGGTGATAATGTGTCCAATAGCCAGAGATCTGTGGAAATTACTGTTTTTAAGAGATTGGACTTCCCGACGTTTTTGGCGGAGCGGTTACTGCGTGTTAGTATCGGTTATATATTTAATCTTATACTCCTGGTCATTGTCTTGTCATGGATGTGGGCCAATCACAATATTATACACTTCACACGGACTACTGACTTCCATCTGAATTACCCGTTCCGTGTTTATTCGTCCATATATTGGAAAATCCCGCTGGTCGAGTGTACGAATATCTGGAGAATGTTTATTACTCACCTATCCCTCTTTCAAGTGATGGACTCCCTTGTGGATTCATTCAGGAGCGTTGTACTACTACAAAGATACACAATTATTAAATAACAATGAGGGATGACAACTCATCTTCAACCGGCCGATCGTACAATCGGAGACAAATTCTTCAAACAACCGGACTTGCTGGGCTAGGGGTCGGTCTTAGCGAGACGACCCGCTCAAACCCCTCCCCCTACCCGGCAGAAAATGATTCCAACTTTATATCTGGACTAGCTAGCAACTATCCTTCGACACTCGATCATACCGGAGTTCCGGATACCGCCTTCTCTGATGCGGACATGGATATCACTCCATTTGCAGATCGAGGCGCGTGGCATGGATATGCACTACCAAGCAAGGACGACACTGAGTACTACGGAACATTTACCGGCCCGCTGTACATTGCTCAAGAGTACGCATGGTTCCTTAGCAAGGGATTTGTCAATATTTCGGTAAGTGATAAGAAAAGCGGAACCGAAATCCCCCTAAATGAGGCCGATGCAAAAATCGCGTCTTACCCTGGTTTCCTTCGTCAGACACTCTCTGTAGATGGGTTGACGGTCACGCTTGATCTTCGGTTCGTTACCGACCGAACTGCACTTGTGACTGCTACAATCAGAAATAACAGCGAGAATCAACGAACGCTGAGTATCGAGTGGAGTGGTAAACTACTCGGGAACCAGTACGATGCACCTTCACTAACCCCTCACAAGGATGGTATCCAGGTTCACTTTGATCGCGTTCGTGAGACATGGGCTTACATGACGAGTGGTGAAGAGTTGTTCCAGGTCAACCACAGTAAACCAACCACTACCGAGGTTGATGGTGGCAGTTACACGACTACACTTAACCCGGCGATTACCATTTCGCCAGGCGATGAAGAACGACTAGTTTGGACAGAGTCCTTTACGTTCACCGACGTGAGAGCGCAGAAAGAGCAAGAGCAAGCCAGAGAAATTCTCAAACGTCCCGATGAGTATATCAAGTCGGTTAGTTCCCGTTGGAATCAATACCTCAGTGCTATCGCAAAATCGAGCACGTCGGATTACAAGAAAGTGGGAATCAAATGCCTTGAGACACTGATCGGCAACTGGCGAAGTCCGGCCGGTGCAATTCAACACGACGGCATGACACCGTCGATTTCGTATAAGTGGTTCGCTGGTGGATTCTGGGCATGGGATACCTGGAAACAAGCCGTCGGGACGACGCAATTTGCCCCGGAGTTAGCAAAGCAGCTTATCCGATCGATGTTTGACTATCAAGTGACCCATTCTTCGGATACTCGACCACAGGATGCAGGGATGATTCCCGACCTTATCGCCTACAACACTCCCGACAATGGTGGTGGCAATTGGAACGAAAGAAATTCGAAACCCCCGCTTGCGGCATGGGCAGTGTGGGAGATATACAGACATACCTCTGATTCCGATTTCCTCGAAGAGTTGTATCCGCTGCTCGTTGCGTACCACGACTGGTGGTATCGAACACGTGACCATGACGATAACGGTATCGCAGAATATGGTGCGACGGTTCATTCAACCAATGATTCGGACGAGGCTATCGTCACGGCTGCAGCGTGGGAAAGCGGAATGGACAATGCACCTCGATTCGATGACTCATCCGTCTTAAAGAACTGCTACGACGGTAACATAGTGGGATACTCTTTGAATCAGGAATCTGTCGATCTTAATTCTTATCTATACGCTGAAAAGAAGTATCTTGCAAAGATGGCGAATGAGATCGGAAAAGAAGATGATGAAAAGCGCTATCTTTGTGAAGCAGAATCTGTTGGCGAGTATATTCGAACACATATGTTCCACGAAGAGACTGGCTTCTTCTACGATATCGACACCGAACAAAGACCGCTCATCGAGGCGCGCGGTGTTGGACGAGCAATTCACGGTGTTATTCCGTTATGGACAGGTATCGCAACACAGGCACAAGCGGATTCCGTTGTCAAAACACTCACCAAGGAATCGGAGTTTAACACGTACCTGCCTCTTCCAACGGTTTCTCGGTCTGCTCCCGACTTCGATCCAGAATCGTACTGGCGGGGCAATGTATGGCTTGACCAAGCGAAGTTTGCTATCGAAGGACTGGCTCGGTATGGATACGATACGACAGCAACGAAGTTCAGCAAAAAGCTGTTCCAACATGGTGATGGTATTATGGGCAATACTCCGATTCACGAGAACTATAATCCGCTCACTGGTGAACGGTTGAATGCACCGAACTTCAGTTGGTCTGCGGCATCATTACTGACGCTGTATCAGGATTTCTTGTAGAATTTCTATCTTTTGTTCGCTGTCGTGAAATAAGAGATGCGCATGGCAAGTCGGTAGCCCCAACTCATCCGATTATTATATACTATCGATGTGGGCTTTATCTGTATGATTTGTGGTTAATAAAGTATAGTATGCTGGCTTGTTAGTCTGAAACTGTAGAGCAATGGTTGAGAGCAGAAGGCGGGTAGTCAACGGCACAGCCCTCCCCTTAGCGCGACAACTCCTTCGCAACGAGAAATCCGAGCTTCAGAGTGAGATCAAAGCTTTTGAGAACTTTTCCGATCGCCTCAGCCAGATTCCGCCACAACCATGTCGAACTGATGGTAGAACACTAACCAGTACTTTCCAATCCCAGCCTTCAACTGCACAGTCGCCACAAGAAGCTGTTCGAACTACCTATCGCGACATGGTGTTATCTGTTGACCACTGGAAAAGCACTTATGGGGCTGAGACTGCAATCGATAGTATCGCACAGGAATTCGGATCTGATATAGCAATGTACCTTAGCGGTAGCTCGAGTATCTGGTCGCCCTTAGTCTGGAATCAGCTCCGCATTGCGAGTGAGGAGGTAGTCGGAAATCGCCAACAAACCGTCCGAAAAATCATACAAGATCTATCACAACTTGATGATCTACAGAATTCGCTTCTGGAAATTGGTGACGAGTTAGCTGCAATTGAGCGAGGTCACTTCTCGTTCACTGACCGAACAGATGGCCTTCGTACACTGCAGCGAGAACTCGATCAGTTGGTAGACGACCAACAAGAGTATCTCCATCAACGTGAGTATACGAATGGAGATATCTTCTCATCGTTTATCTATTCGGATCTCGACACAGATCTTCCAGGTCTCTCGGCCCTCGCGACGACCCACAGGAAACTCGAACGAATCGAACTTCGCCACTGGTGTGGCCTGCTCTGACGTTCACTTTAATAGTTAATCCTATCCGTGATATCCTCACGCAGAACCACCGAGAAACCACACAGGGATGAAAATGGGTCGATTGGCTGTTGGTACGATGAGAATCAACATTCTTTGGTATGAAACGGTTCATCGTATTCCAACGGATATTCTATATTTCGGCACGGAAATTACCGCTACCAAATAACTACGGAAGCACAATCCAATTATGTTACTAGACTATTAAGAAAAATTTATTCTTAGTTTGGGTAATAGACGTAACGTACCATGGCAGAAAACGGTACGCAGTTCGATAGACGATCGTTTCTCAAACTAACTGGTTCGGTTGGTGCTACGGCCGCAGTTTCGGGTATTACGGCTGCAACGCCCGGACGTGAACCTGGTTCTAAAGAAAACGAACTCCTCGTCGGTGTTTCACCTGCTGGTGGATCGCCGACTGACGTCGTGCAGTCGCATCTACCTACAACGGCACAGATTGTCCATTCAAACGACGTACTCGGCTACGTTGCTGTGCAGATCCCCGACAATGATTCGGTGAAACAACGGTTTTCCGACGTGATTTCGAAAAACAAGTATGTCAAGTACGTCGAAGAAAATGTGACCTATTCGACGTCACTAACCCCTAATGACCCCAAATACAGTACGGAGCAGTACGCCCCCCAGATGGTCAACGCCGACACTGCGTGGGACACCACGACTGGTTCATCATCGGTGACCATCGCGGTGATTGATACGGGTGTCCAGTACAATCACCCTGATCTGCAGTCAAATTTCGGATCGAATCCCGGCAAGGACTTCGTCGATGATGATTCTGATCCGTATCCCGATCGCCCGAGCGACGAAAACCACGGTACTCACGTCTCTGGTATCGCAGCGGCGGAGACTAACAACGGAACCGGCGTCGCTGGAATCAGTGAATCGAAGATTATCAACGGAAGAGCTCTTGACGAGACTGGCTTCGGTTCCGTCGCGGATATTGCTGACGCTGTTCAGTGGGCAACAGACCAGGGAGCAGACGTTATAAACATGTCGCTTGGCGGGAGTAATCCGTCGGATACGATGCGAAACGCCGTGTCATACGCATACAACCGCGGAGTTTTCATTTCGGCGGCCGCTGGCAATTCGTCTAAGGGATCCGTTGACTACCCTGCCGGGTATGATGAATGCCTGGCCGTCTCCGCATTGGACTCTGATGGCTCGTTCGCCCAGTATTCGAATTATGGACCGAAGGTAGAACTCACTGCGCCAGGAACGTGGGTGTATTCGACGACGACTGCGAGCCGTGGCAACTACGAAACGCTCTCGGGAACGTCGATGGCAACACCGGTTGTCTCGGGAGTTGCAGGTCTCGCGCTTGCACAGTGGAATGCCACCAACCGCGAACTCCGAGCACACCTCAAAAACACTGCTGTCGACATCGGTCTACCATCGAGCCAGCAAGGAAGTGGTCGCGTCGATGCTCAGAATGTCGTTACTAGTCAACCGCCAAACTTTAGCCGCACCGCTGACCGGACGAAATACAGTGGACCGTTAACCGATTACCTCGATAGCGCTTGTCACAGCCACACGTGGAAGCAGTCCAATCCGTCGCAAGTGATCGTGGAACTGCTCATTTCAAAAGATTCAGCCGATTTCGATCTCTACGTTAACGAGGGACGAACAACATGCCCAACCACGAACAGCTATGATCATCGTTCGAAGTCGCTGGGTAGCATCGAATCCGTCACGATCGATGATCCCGACACGTCGACAGATCTTCACACCATGGCTGATTCGTGGCGTGGAGGTGGCAGTTACGAAATCGTCGTCACCGAATACACGGCCTGAAGATATCTATGCAAGTCACACACAGGAATTGAGTACGTGGGCAGTTGATCGGCTGGTCAGAAATTCAGCCCACGGTGGATAACAGGAGTCGAAGCAATCGACCGAACTTTTTCATCGTCGTCAACCGTCGATGGATTGTCACACGAAGACTGATATCGACCACTGCCAATCAGCTTTCCGTGAGGGTGGGCACGAACTGAATCTTGTATGATCGGTAGTTTCGCAGTTGTCGGGACTGACACGGGTGTCGGAAAGACTGACGTAACTGCAGGTCTGGTGAGAATGCTCAGAGCAGATGGTATCGAGGCGAAGGCCATTTAACCCTGTCAAACGGCTATCCGGAAGACAACGACGCGAAGTTTGTTGCTGAAGCCTGTGGGGCAAACGTTGCCTCGACCTGACTTCGACGACTGAAACCACCAGTAGCACCTCAGGTGGCCAGTGACCAAGAAGAGATCCACCTCACCGATAGGAAACATTGGAGACTGTAGACAAGCACTGGCCGGGTCGAAATTGGGTACCGTTGAAGGTATCGGCGGTCGGGTTCCACTTGCTAAAAATCGGGAAGTCATCAATCACGTAATGGATCCCGATCTACTTACCGTAGTCGTTACTAGTTGGGATTAGAGACTTTGAATCATGCGGTGTTAACTGTCGAAACACTTCGTCGTCGCGAGATTCCGATTCATGGTATCGTTCTTAATGAGTACAAGGACACGACTACTGCCGAATGAATTAATCCGGCGGTGATAGAGAACATGACTGGACTTCCGTTTTGGACGCTCCCACGGTTGGATCTGGACAACCCGAAAACAGCGGTTGAGCACCTTACACAGTCACTTTTCGATAACACGGAGTAGCCAGCGGATTTGAAAACCTCACCAATTCAGGTTGGCTGCCGAGATTGGAGGGGGGGAAAGGAGAAGTACTTGCAAGTTACTTCTCCCCGGCTAGTACTCGACAATGTGTCGCGGAACATGCGGTGTGGCAGGTCCGTTGATGGCTCCGAGGAAAGCTGGCAACCGAATTAATTTCTCGGCGTTCCAGCGACACCCAACTACTCTGAATAAAAGATACATTATCATTTTACACATAATTAATATATTGTGGGCTAAGTTCTAATAAGCACTCTATGGAATATCTGTTCTTTTAATCATATCTGAAAAAATGGTGTTGGCGAGAAATAAAATAACATTGACTAGAATGATCCAGCCCAAGACTGATAATTCGAGGGAATCGAGTATCTCGTCCGGAAATAAAAATCCGTGAAACCCAACCAACTATCTTTTAATGCGAAAGAAGGTTTTGGGAAGCTATCGTTGATCTTGTAAAACTTCTAGTTGACCACGATCTCGAACTGTTACCCTGGGTGTGAGAGTTACTGGTGTAGTTGTCTCATACCGCTGTGTCCCGTCACCAGAGTACTTGTAGGCGTTTGCGGTCGCGGTCTGTGACGGGAGTGTTATGACTTTCTCAGCACCGGTCGTGACTGAAGTTTGTTTGTTTTCAACCGAGACACCCGATACTCTATCCCTGATGTTGAGGCGTAGCTCGGGAACTCGAACTGAATCAGTCAAAGATAGAGTTTTAGTGGTTCGGAAGTCCGATGCAAGACGAAGTGACGGAAAGCTAGTTGATTTTCCTCCTACCAAAGCCCGCTCAGTAACGTGATCTTGCTCAACCACAGCCCGTGATTTTTGTCGGAAGGTATTCATGACCTCTTCTGAGGCGATAGATGGAACGAGGAGCTGTTGCTTTTCTTCGTTCACGATGTACCTTGGTGGTTCATCGTTTGCTACTTGCTGGAGAGTGACGTTCGGGTCTACGGCCTCAACGTCAAACTTGATACCGGATTCGACAAGTCGGATAGTATCTCCAGCGGGTGTTGCTGCAACTGCACCAGTTCCAAAAATACCCATGCTTACAGCCGCCGCAGAAGTAGATTTAAGGACGGTTCGTCGTTTCATGCTATCGGTACTCTTATCGTTGGTGTTGTTCGTCATTATGGATCCTTTCGTTAGGCTGCGTCCGAGGTTGCTTTGATTCCGTCTCGTTCACACGTGTTCAGCGTTTCAGTCCACGTCGATGCCGAGTAAGAAGACGAGCAGGTGCCACTTTGTTGGGAACTCGGATACCCTGCCGCCATCGGTGTCGAGGCATAGTTGGAGTACACAGACCCGAGGTCGTGCTCATTGTTGCTTGGAATCATGCTCTGGACGGTTGGGTTCGCTTCATTGATATACGTGTGGAACACCTCCTGCACAGAGAGGCTTTTGTAGTAATCAGCACTTCCCCAACCGAGAATCGCGTCTTGAGACCAATTCCATGCACCACCATCATTAGGGCTTTCAGCACGGCCACCGATATTTTGAGAACCAACACAAAGGTGGCAACCCCGAGTGTTCTCTTTGTTGTTTGGTCCGCTATAATTAAGCCACTGGTTATACATCGTGAGGTTATCGCTGTCGTTCAGACGAGGATGTTCGTAACTGATCCAAACCTCGTATTTGTAGCAGGTGTTATCATCTAGGAGTTGTTCTCCAACGTCCGTATGTGCGCTATTGAGGTCATTAGCACAAATACTGTCTTCGGACGCTGTGTTCGGGTATAGGACGACGATGTACTCTTCGGTGCTGCTGTTACCGGATCGCTCATTGCTTTGCAATAGCTGATATGCCATGCAATAGCATTATATATTCCATAGGTATTAAATTTATTTTCTAAATATTGTTATTATAGTTCTATAGGAGAAATCAACATATTATTTCGAGTTCTATGACTACATAACAAATAAATTGGTGAGTTTTAGATTCTTGTTCCTAACAAAGGAACATTTTCATACTGGAAGTAGAATATAAAACAGTCGATTTCGCCTATAAGCCACAAAAGTCAAACCATGTCACCCAACATTACACAACTATAAGTGTAATGCTCCGATTTATAATGCTCTATCTATATTATTTATAATATTTGCGAGTGTTCCGTCCTACAGAACGGGTGGATGTATATTCTCGTCGCCAAATCAATCTCTGAAAATTATGGATCGGGTATCACAACACTTGCTCACTCATGAAATAGGTATAGTTGATTGGATATTTCGGTGCGTACAAACTTGACAGTATCAAACGCAATCAAAATCTAGTTACTATAGAGACTATTCATGAGAAATTAAGGTATTGCAAGTATGGTAAAGTATACTACTTCTGTTCCCCTATAAGGAACAAAGTTTATGGAGATTTTTACACCATCTGCAACTCAGGAGAAACAAGCGAATTTACAGATTCGAGCTGTAGAAAGGGCTAAAACGATCATGAAATCACCGTCCGAAAAGTTCGACCCTACTGAGTAAACCTAGTCATCAGAATGGAACCAGAGGATGACCGACGGTGAGCTTGGGATCTTATACAATAATGTGTAAGCTTTGATGCTATACAATTTTTGCAGCCCAATGTTTTAGAGCAAATATTGTCTATTGAGTCTCCAGAAATTTTATGAATCTGTGTCCCGGTACAAGTTTGACAGTGGATATAGAACCAAAGTATTTCGGCTTCGGACGAAAGTAGAGCCTAATGAACTATTAATCACTGAGGGATCCCCCATGCCAGGGACTCCATCACGATGACCAACCCATCTAACAACAGCCACGAGTCAAAATCCAGTCTCTCACCAGAGACCACTTTCGAACTGCTAGCTAATGAATAACGACGTGCTGTCCTACAGTGGTTCACAGACGAAAATATAGATGTAGTTAAATTTACCAATCTAGCCAATCACGTTCATAAGGAAATAGATACGGTCGACACGCCGCATCAGGCACAAATTACCCTCACCCACTACCACCTTCCGAAACTTGCAAACCATGATGTCATTGAGTTTAACCCGGACGGCGGATTAGTTCACTACCAATATTTTTCACATCTGGAGGCGATACTAATTATCACCAATCAGTATGAGTATCCCAGGTTAGTGCTCAAGAACCATCCAAAATCAACCGAAATTATATCGGGATTAAGTAAGCGAGCAATTGACATCTAACAGTTTGGCGGGTACCAAACCGATGCATCGCTCCCCCACAAAGAGATGGGGCTCACAACCCGTTTCTCCCATGTGTTACCGTTCTTTTTGCGTATTAGCTCGATTTACAGTCACCTCTCCCGCACTGTCGACAATAATCTCACAACCTGCATACTCAAACTCCACTAACCCATCGGATCTCGCATCACCTTCATGAGTCGGGGCAAAGAGGTTGTCCAATGCATCAGGGTCGATAACCTCATAGAGCGGAATGAGTTCCTGATACGAACGGTTGACTTCGTCAGCTACTCTCATAATAACCTGTTTTGCAAGCGGTTTTGAGCGGTTACTCACTGGTTCATGTGATCTGGTTCGACCAGTGGTTGGCGATAGTGTACTGTTGTGCTTAATCATACTGACTCTCCGATGTTATACCGGGAATTTCGTGTGTCACATGTCCGTATGACACGTGCAACCTCCTGTTATGGATTGCACCGACTTGGGTGTCAGTATCATCCACAATAAATAGTTCGGTTGTTTATTCATCGAGATAGTTCTAGGGAGAAAAAAGACAATTCTTTAATTTTGAACCTTGCTGAGGACGGGTGTAAAAGCGACCATGGGCATAGTTACGGTAAAATATTGGTGGGAATAATCCCACAGACTCCATTCGAAGGGAAGATACCTGTCAATGCTGAATGGAGTTGGGGTGGCTTTCTTAGTTGGAGTCAGCATACTG
This sequence comes from Haladaptatus sp. SPP-AMP-3, assembly GCF_049568665.1. Lineage (NCBI taxonomy): Archaea > Methanobacteriati > Methanobacteriota > Halobacteria > Halobacteriales > Haladaptataceae > Haladaptatus > Haladaptatus sp. SPP-AMP-3. Next base: position 174,381 of record NZ_CP145900.1, read on the forward strand.
TGACTGATTGGTGCTGATCCGAAACACCGTAGGAAGTCGTGTTTCGACGGTAAGAGTTAACTCGAATAGATTTCTAGCGATAGCTGAGTATGTTACGCCGCGTTGAGAAGAGAATAAATATGGCCCAACGACATTTGGAGGTTTTTCAAACAATCCTTGAGAAAGAGCCGATAGGAATCATGAAAATATCGAAATTAATTGACTACCTATCGCACAAGGTGCATTATTCATTACAGAAGCTTGAAGAGGAAAATTGGGTCATACCCACCACACAAGGGGTTACTACTGACCAGATTGAGCCTTTTATCGCTGACTTTGATGAGAGGGTGGATGGGGTACAGAAAAAGCTGACTAAAATTGAATTCAGTTAATAGAAGAAGTAGATGGCTTTAGAATATTCTAAGAGCCCTGTAATTAAATAAGAACTGTAGTCATCAATGGAAATGTGCTCACAGTTTTGAATTGCTGAAAACGCTATTTCATGGGTTCCGATTAGTAGCAAACTGTTGCTCATAGTTTAGTTCGGTTTTATAGCCAGCTTGTACTAAGGAATTTTGTGCAGATTTGAAACTCTCCGTGTCGCAAACGCAGTCGCTCAAATCAGAAGTAGCCGAAACAGCCGTTGGATCAAGATAAAACGTGACCGTACTTGCAGGAGTCAGCTCAACTGAGCGGTCTCCATCACGAATCATTGTCTCTTTCAATTTACCCTGAGCCACTTCGACAGGTAGCCTACTTGCTTCTGTGGTAACTATCTCAAGCAGCTCAGTCATCTCGTCAATAATTCGTGGAGTAAGACCCCAAGATCCGAGTAAACCATTTCGCTCTGCAGCACGAGCGATTCCGGCAGCTATCTCTTCGTGTGTTAGCTCACCATCACTCCCATAGCCAAACACACCAAGACAAGAATCAGTGTTGAGTTGCGAGAGTGCTGAGAGCATGACCGCATCAGTTAAGGGACTTTTTATCCCCGATTCATCACCGGCAGCTAGAACGTCCCCGCCAGCATCAGTTCCAACGACGAGATCAATTCCAAGTACGTCGCATGCATCATCGAGGCCAGCCGCAACACCACACGCACCACCGTCAATATCAATGAGTATGACATCCTCCTCATGATGGCATGCAACATGTGTCTCGGCGAATTCAATTCCATCTACTGTGCGTGTTTCACCAGTGGCGAGTGCAATAGTATCATTAAGGAGCTCTATGCTCTCGATTTCTTCGAAATGCCGAGGGCCAGGCTTCGGATCAACAACAACTCGTTCCCAAGCGACGCCACCAAGAATGACGTCTACTCCGTGCGCTTCAAGGAATCGAGCTGTAGGTATGGTACTGACAACATCTCCGCATCCACCAACACCGAATACAAGGGCCTTTTTGTGCCTAACTACTTCTTCAAGTGTCTCCATACACAGCCCATCTATACAAGCAAATATAATAGTTCCACCCATCGATTCGACTACCAAATGATTGTCAGTGAAAATTTCCTCATCTACTTGAGATAACCACTATTATTCTGATTCAGTTCGTTTCTTAGCTATATTTTGATTTTATTGGGCTAATGATTGGCATGAGCCGGTCAATCTCTGAGAGTACATTAACAACAGTATTTGTAGACGTATTTAACTGATATTCAAAATAACTACCTTCTCGGTATCCATCGTTATGCTCCTTAAGTTCTAGCACACTACAGAGCGATAACTCCCGTAGGTGGTCACGGATTCGACGTTCCACAAGCGGATTAAGATCAATTGCCTTCGCCATTCGGTGATATTCGGGATAGATTTCACGAGTTCGTGCTGGTGTATCATTTTGCATCTCCATTATTGTAACTGCAGATAGAACCACATGACCGTGTGTAGTGAGGTTCCGCATTCCTCGCTCTATTTGCTTTCGTCGAAGTATTGCTTCTGCTTCACGAACGTGGCATTCATTCACGCGTTTGTCTCCACATTCTAGTGCAACTTCACCAGCTTTGTATAGAAGCCGGATGGCTTGCCGGGCACTACCGGTATCCTGTGCAGCAAATGCTGCACAGAGTGGAATGGTGTCACACGCCAACACATCTGGTTGAAAGGCAAACTGAGCGCGTTGATCAAGAATCGTCTGCAGTTCATTGGCATTATACGGAGAGAACTCAATTTCATCATCACATAATGTATCTTTTACCTTTGGGGACAGATTATCTCTGAATTCAAAGTCATTACTGATACCGACCACACCTAATTTTACATTTTCGACGTATCCGTTTGCCCGAGCACGAGGTAGTTCATAAAGAATATCATCGTCAGTTCCTATATTGTCGATTTCATCGAGAACGATGATCACAGTCCCTCCAATTCGCTCAAGCTCATCCCAGAGGAAGTTAAAAACAGTTTGTTGGGGATATCCTGTAGTCGAGATCGGTCTCTCTGATGGTCGCAGTTCGTTGACGAGATGGGTTGCAACTTGATAGCTTGAATTAAGAGAATTGCACTGAAGCGTAACAGATGTCACGTCCAAATCATCGAAACGGTCGGCATCACTCTCCAGCTGTTCAAGCAATAGCTCCGTTGCGACAGTTTTCCCAACGCCTGTTTTCCCATATATAAATATGTTTTTTGGAGGAGCACCTCGGATTACCGGACTTAGAGCGGAGTGATAAGCGTCGAGCTCGTTTTCTCGTTCCAGAAGTTCATTTGGCTGCCACTCATCTCTCAGTGCTTCCTCATTCTCGAAAATTTCTGCCGGACGGTCGAAAGACTTCATCAGCTGGTTGTTGGTTAACGGTTGCTCGCCGAATGGTAATAAAAACCACGGTGTCCGGAGTGTCCTGAACAAACCTCGGCATCCTGAGCAAAACAACTATTTAACACACACCCACCCCACACTGTCCTGAGCACCCACATTCTAGCAGGGTGGTGGCCAATATCTAATGAATTAACTTAATGCCCGTGATGAGACTTCTGTACCACGGATGTGGTTTCCCCTCGGCTATTATAAATCTTCCTGATTACAGACAGGGATTGTTGATGGCTTAGTACCCTGAACCGAGTGCTCGGGACAAAGTGGGGTGTGTGTGTGGATTTTGCTCCGGACGGAACAAGGTAAACTGGCCACATTATTTGTTCCTTAGCAAGGAACGACACTCTCGGGAGAGAATTCAACCACGGTATATTTTATGAATGAAGATTAAAAAATACAATTTATTTATCTAGTGGAAATATGCCCGGAGTCTTCTTCCTCTCATTTTTCTGGGCTTGTATAAGAGGATGAACTGATTCTCTCATAGCTAAGGTTATCCATTACAAATATAGTCCTGTAATGACTTGGAACGGATCCTCTTTACAAATATAGCTCTGTAATGACTCTCGTTCTATCCGCTTTGGCGCATGTGTTCCTGATAGCGGAACAGGTCTATATGCACATTGGTCTGGAAGTAGCATCGAATATATCTTAAACAGAACTCCCCAATATCCTGTTCGGTATTCGGGAACAGTGATGCCTGTAGAAAGTACCCCGACTGTATTGGACTTAGAATTTCTCCCGAATATGAAGGCAAAATCTAAAATTTAATCCAACGGTCGCCAAGTTCGTGGAGAATCATTCAACCGGTGGCATCCATCGGGGGTTACGACAACTAGATCCTCAATCCGAATCCCCCATTGATCTTTGAGATAGGCTCCTGGTTCAATACTAAACACCATTCCAGGTTGAAGTTCAGTCTCATTTCCGTTCACAATATACGGTGGTTCGTGAATATCGAGACCAACACCATGACCAGTCCGATGGACGAACTTCTCTGCGAACCCATGTTGCTCGAAGATATCACGAACCGCTTTGTCGACTTGGCCAGCAGTCACGCCCGGTTTAACCGTCTGAAAACCGGCATCAAGTGCAGCTCGAACGACATCATATACCTCGATAAATCCTATCGGTGGTTCACCAGAAAATACGACTGTCCGCGTTTGATCACTCGAATAACCATTAATGGTGACTCCAAAGTCGAGTACGACGGGGTCACCGGCCTCGATAACGCGATCGCTTACTCGATGATGTGGGTGGGCACCATTTTCTCCCGATCCAACAATCGTCTGAAATCCCAGCTCTTCTCCCTCTTCTGCAAGAAGATCTTTTCTAATTCGCTTTGCAAGCTCTCGTTCAGTGAGTCCCACAGCATCAGACCCAAGTGAACGAATTTCCTCGCTCACCTGATCTGCGATATTCGATGCGTGTTGGAGGTGTTTCAGCTCTGTTTCGTCTTTTTGCATGCGTAGTGGTGAAAAAATATGCTCCGCGCGCGCGAAGGACGTATTTGGAAGATACTTTTGAAGGTCTAAGACAAACCGAGCCTGCATGGTATCATCGAGTAGCACACTGCCTCCATCCAGCGAGAGTTCTTCAATTGTACTTTCAAGAATGGTAGTAGGCCCGGTATCGTCTGACCAAGTTCGAATGTCTTCGACCCATGATTCAGTTTGAATCTGGTTTTCGTACATCTCGGGTACGACATACACTGGGTCTCCGTCACTGGGTACGAAACAGAGAAGATGACGTTCCATTGGTTCGTCGGTAAAACCAGTCAAGAAATGGAGGTTGGAACTCATCGATAGAATTACTGCGTCAGCATCTTGCTTTACGAGTTGTTCTTGGCAACGCTGTGTTCGCTCTTCTAATTGAGCTTCCATACTGGTTGGTTACTCACCCCTCCATCTTGAATCCCGCTATATCACAGAAGGACTCTATCGTTTTAAATAGGACAATATTTTAAGAATTAGAAGGGGAAAGTTTCAGCCATACGTGACATTTATTTCCACGACGTTCGCAGCTTGGAGGACAAGTTCCGGAATCACTTCTTCAAAGCGCTCTCCTCTCATTCTTGTCGTTGGTGCGGCTACACTAATTGCTCCAAGTACCTCTTGATTCCTTCCGAGTACTGGTGCTGCGACGCACTGGAGTCCCTCAACTCGCTCCTGCCCACAGTATGCGATTCCAGAATCACGTATGCTTGCAAGTTCTTCGAAGAGCATCTCACGGTCAGTGATTGTATTCTTCGTTGCTGCTGGGAGTCCATGCGTATCCAAGATCTCGTGTACTCGCTTCTCGGGGAGATGTGCGAGGATTGCTTTCCCAAGTGCAGTATTATGGAGATATCGGCGCTTTCCAGTGTGCGTATCAAGTGTCACTGCATTTTCTCCTTGTGCACGAAAGAGATAGACGCCTCGTCCGTGTTCTTCAACCATTAGATTCGCGAGCTCGCCAGTTTCTTCCGCTAAATTCTGTACTTCGGGCCGACCAACCTCGTATATCTTCCGCCGCTTTCGTGCATATTCACCAATCTCGAAGAAGCCAAGCCCGACAACGTAAGTTTCTCCAACCTTCGTCACATAATCGTGGCGTCGTAACGTTGTGAGGTGGTCATGAATGGTGCTTTTCGACATCGTTAAGTGATTCGACAGCTCTGTCACACCAGCTCCATCAAGTTCTTTAAGTGCCTCCACAATCCGAATCGTGTTTTCGGTGGTTCGAAGGTACTCTTTTCGTGCCTGTTCCATGGTTATCATGATGTTTCGTTTGAGGACATATATAGATTGTTCCGGTATGCCGAACAATATAGGTGAAAGAACGTATGATTTTCTCCCAGATATTTATCGGAGGAAAAACCCCTTGCCAAATGGATCTGCTGGATCAATGAAAAACTCGTGTTGGCCTGTTATATACGCATCTCCACGAACCCGTGGGTAGATCGCTGAATAGTCTTCGTAATCAGTTGTCTTTGTATACGATCCAACGAATTTAGAACCGACAATACTCTCGACTTCGAAAGTCTCACCGGGCGAAAGGGCTCCCGTTCTCGCTTGAAGTGCGATGCGGGCACTTACACCTGTGCCAGTCGGGCAGCGATCAACCTCACCGTTTGCAAATACACAGACGTTTCGACTGTCTGCATTCTCATCTTGTGGATCTCCCGTAAGTATTGTTCCGTAAAGAAACCCGAGCTCGTCCGACTTAGGGTGCTCAACCTCAATCTCTTTGGCGATTGCTTCTTTTACTGCATGTCCTATCTCTACAATCTCCCCAAAATGATCCGTATTCAACTTCACACCAAACTGTTCGGCATCACAGAACGCATAGAATGCTCCACCAAATGCAATGTCGAATCGTATCGTCCCCCAGGGTGGAACATGGATTGTTTGGTCTCGAGTGTAGACAAATGACGGAACATTTGTGAACTCAACTGATTCTACTACTCCCTTATGTCGATAAACTACCGCCGTTACGCGTCCAGCCGGTGTATCTATAACAATCTCACTATGGTCAAGGGTAACTCCCAGTAAATCAGTATCTGCGGCTATCTTCGCAAGTGCAATGATGCCATGTCCGCACATCGTACTATACCCTTCATTGTGCAGAAACAATACTCCAAAGTCTGCACCATTATCGTTGGGTTCGGTAATGACCGCCCCATACATATCTGCGTGTCCTCGCGGCTCCCACATTAGTGCCCGTCGGTATCCATCCAGATCTTGTTCCATATATCGCCGCTTCTCTCGGACAGTGGTGCCTTCTATCGGGGGCAATCCATTGGTAATGACTCGAAGAGGCTCACCACCCGTATGAGCATCGACGGTTTCAATTGCGATCCACTCCTTCGGCGGTTGCCAAGTCGGGTCGGTAGCATTCATAATCGATCTCTCTCGTTCGAGGGTTCGTTGAAACGGATTCGACACGTTGCTCGAAATCAAACTACCTCGCTAACTACTTATAGCTATAGGTGACTGTGGGTCATCATCCGGTTCCTCGAACCACACAATTATGTGTATCGAACTGGAATCCACCACTCATGCGGGTGATTATCATTGGCGGAGGCATTATCGGATTGGCATCGGCGTATTACCTCAGACAACGTGGAATCGACGTCACCGTGCTCGAGAAATCGACGATTGGATCCGGAAGTACCGATCGGGCTAATGGCGGTATCCGAGCTCAGTTCTCATCACCGGTGAGTGCAGCACTCTCAAAGGAGAGCATCAAGGTCTGGGAGACGTTTGATGAGGAATTTAACACCGATATTAGCTATCGTCGCCCGGGCTATCTCTTCCTTGCTCGGACGGAATCGACAGTTGAACGTTTTCATGAGAATGTGCGACAACAGAACAAACTCGGTGTCGAGAGTGAGTTTGTTACTCCCGATGAAGCTGAACAACTGTGTCCGAAACTGAAATCGAACCAGTTTCTCGGAGGGACGTACTGTCCTACTGACGGCTTCGCAGATCCCCATCTCGGGCTGCAGGGATTCTCTATCGCTGCAAATGAGGCTGGTGCAGATATCCGAACAAACGTCGAGGTGACGGATGTGCTCCAGAGGGATTCAAATGGCAAGGTCACGGGAGTTCAGACGGATTCTGAGAAATTCGACGCTGACTACGTGGTAAATGCGACGGGTGCGTGGGCAAATGAAATCGGAGAAATGGTCGGACTCGATATTCCAATTTCACCGTGCCGCCGTCAACTCATGGTCGTCGATCCGGAGGTGCCAATTGACGATTCAGTTCCGTTCACGATTGACCTTGATCGAAGCGCTCACTTCAGACCCGAACGCGACGGCGCGGCTGTTGTCGGTGGCCATTTTTCCGATGTTGATCCAGAGATGGATCCTGATGCCTACAAGGAGAAAATGGATTTGGACTGGGCTGCTGAAACAATTGAGGAGGCGTCGAAGTGTGCAGAGTATTTCGGCCCGGAGTCCCGTGTGAAGCGAGGTTGGGCAGGGCTGTACGCTGTGACTCCTGACCACCATCCAATTATTGAGGAGTCCATTCCTGGATTTGTGAACGCTGTTGGATTCTCGGGACATGGATTTATGCAAGCCCCAGCAACGGGACAGATCGTGGCGGAACTCATCGCTGATGGCGACGCCTCACTGATCGACATTTCACAGCTAACTGCCGAACGGTTTTCCCGCGGTGTGCATCTCGAAGAGGGAACCGTGATCAATTGAGTAGCGATAACGAATCCTGACGGCAGGAAGGGTGCCAGCCATCTGAAACCCCGAAAATATCTCATCCATCCTAATCTATTTATACACCTCTGCTCCCAAAAGACATGGGGACAGCTCAAGTAGATTCAGTCGAACCCACCCTCTCTTGGTTGCCCCCTTTGGATCGTTGAAAACGGGAATTTCTATGCACTGATGGCATCTATTAGAAATCAATCAAATAATAGATTTATACCTCTGGACTGAACAAGCTCTATATGGTCAATTTAGACCACTCTGCCAGCAGGATGGATCGTATTCCCTTCTCTGGAATACGGAAAATTTTCGAAGAATGCGACCAGCTTGAGCAATCTGGAACTGATGTTGTACACTTGGAAATCGGTCGTCCCGATTTCGATACACCAAGTGAAATAAAGCAAGCTGGAAGTCAGGCACTTTCCGATGGACATGTTCACTACACTTCCAATTACGGGATTACTCCGCTTCGATCAGCCCTCTCTGATAAGCTTTCTGCTGAGAACGGAATCAATTATGATCCAGAGAACGAGATCGTCGTGACGACCGGCGCAACTGAGGCAGTCTTTGTAACAATGCTCGCCTTGGTTGAGGAGGGCGACGAGGTACTGATTCCAGACCCCTGTTGGACGTACGCTTCTAGTATTCGGATGGCTGGCGGTCACCCAGTCACCTACGAGCTAAACCCGAAGACCGGTTTTAAACCAGATCTCGATTCGCTTACGGAAGCAGTTTCAGAGCGAACTAAATTGTTAGTTCTGAATAGCCCCCACAATCCAACTGGTGGTGTTGTAGACCGAGATACGTTGAACGCCATCGAGGACTTCGTGGTCGATAACGACTTGCTGCTGCTCTCAGATGAGATATACGAGAAAATTCGGTACGACGGGTCCGAACACTTGAGTCCAGCCGCTAAAAATACCTTATTCGACCGGACGATAACGGTTAACGGGTTTTCCAAAGCGTATTCGATGACTGGGTGGCGACTTGGTTATCTCGCAGCACCAGCCGAACTCATCGACCCAATCGTTCGTGTTCGGCAGTATACGACAACATGTGCGCCGTCAATTTCGCAACATGCTGGCGTCCGTGCACTCCAAAGCGGTCTCCATGAACCGATGGTCAATGCGTTTGCTCGTCGGCGTGAACGTATCATGGAGCGAATCGAAAACATTCCCGGGATGTCGTGTCCAACACCGTCGGGCGCCTTTTATGCCTTCCCGACAACACCTGAAGGATATCCTGATGAAGAGGAGTTCGTTTGGTCACTCCTTCGAGAGGAAGGCGTTGCATTTGTCCCAGGGTCCGTCTTTGGTGAGTCTGGACACGGTCGATTCCGAATTGCCTATTCCAATTCAGTCGAGCGAATTGACGAAGCATTTGATCGTCTTGAGGATTGGCTCTGAGTGAAATCTGGCGTGTGACCAGGAACTGTTAGTAGTTCCGCTTCCGAAAGGCGATGAATTCACGTCTTCTCCACCATATTTTATCTATGTCACAAGCTACCATCCATCATTAACTATTTGTATGAACAAGTTATAGTGCCGACTGGAGTAATGAAAGCATGGTACAAGCAGGCATAAACACAGTTTTTGGTTTAACTGTATATTTGATAGTAGTTGCGATAATAGGATATTGGGGATCAAAAAAGGTCGAATCGGAAGAAGACTTCTTTTTAGGTGGAGAGAAACTCCCAGGCTGGGCACTAGCACTCTCAGAGCGAAGTTCGGGGATGTCCGGATGGCTCCTCTTAGGAATGCCAGGATTGGCATGGGCGACGGGACTTTCCTCTATTTGGGTTCTTGTTGGCGCATCAGGTGGTGCGATCATTCAATGGGTGATCTACTCAAAGCCGTTTATGACCGGGCGAAAGGAAACGGGGGCGATTACACCAATTGGACTTATTGCGGAGAAACTGCCAGGTGATTCGCCGATAATACGGCTGCTTCCCGCCCTTGTGACGTTCGTATTCTACATGGGATACGTCGGGTCGCAGTTCCTCGCTGGTGGGAAGATTCTCCAGCAGATTTTCGGAATCACGCCTCTCACGGGACTGCTTATCGTCGCGGTCATGATTATCGCTTACTCCCTTGCTGGTGGCTTCCTGGCCGTTGTTTGGACCGACGCACTGCAAGCATTGTTGATGGTCTTTACTCTCATCGTTTTGCCCGCGATACTACTTGTGAGCGTCGTTAGTGATCCCTCGCTTTCAGTCATGGGTAGCTTGAAAGCAGCTGGTGAGGGACAAGCGTCGTTGTTTGGGGGTAAGACCGGAGCATCTGCACTGCTCCTCCTTGGAGCAAATCTAAGTTGGATTTTTGCTGACCTCGGTGGTTACCCTCACCTGGATGTCAGATTGATGGCGATGCCCAACAACGAGGAGCGAAAAACGGCGGTCATCATCGCAACCCTCTGGGGAATACTCACTTCCATTGGAGCAGTGCTCCTTGGTCTCCTAACTCGGACCCTCCACGGCGCACCCCAAGCAATTCAGGCCGACCGTGAGATGGTTCTACCATTCATGGTTCTCGAACATACTCCAGGTCTCCTCGGAGGAATAATGCTCGCTGGTGCACTCGCAGCGATGATGTCAACGGCTGACTCACAACTCGTTGTCGCAAGTTCCGCTGCGGCACAAGACGTCTACAACAAAGTGGTTACAAAAGAACGCAAGTTCAGTGAGGGAACCCGACTTCGCATCTCGCGGGCAGCAACGTTGATTGTTGGACTTGTCGGCCTTACCATTGCACTCTCCGTTGAAGATCTCGTTTATACCCTGGTAAGCTACTCTGCAACGGGGCTATTCTCGGCTTTCGGGCCAGCGTTTACCCTCCTGTTCTTCTGGCAGGACAATCTCTCAAAAGCGGGTGTTGTTGCAGCGTTCCTTGTCGGGCCTGCAGTTACTATCCTGTGGACTGCGTTAGGGTTCACATCAATCGTTACGGTTCGACTTGTCGCTCCTCCGATTGGCTTTGCGGCCGCTATCTTCGCGTCGCTGATTTGGCCGCGTCAGGAGGTGGCTGAGACGTCGTCTCCCGAAACACCGATGGTGCAAGACTAATCGCCGCCGTATACTTCTCACCTCCGCTACGCTCTCACAAGCCAGAAGCGGCCCAGTTGCTACTATTTCTACATTAACCACGAGCAGAATGATTTCCATTGGTGCTGGCTCTTCTATCAATTGGCCTTGCTCGACTCACAGGTGTGTGAACAAAATCGTAACTTGCTCAGTCGGAATACGGAGTAGATAGAAGTGTTCATATTTTATTCTCAGCAAATTAACTTAATTAACTATTGTAATCCGTTATCCTCCAGAGGTTAGATGTGCTGATTCAAATTGCCTCTTTGACACGAATTCAGTCCGGCATCTTTATGAAGAGTTAGGGGAAAATATGAGTCGATGAAGTCTGGTACCTTTGAGAACGAGTTAACTGTACAAACACACCAGCAAAAAGGAACCACAGAGGAATTCCATCAAGCGTACGAAGCTGCTGTTGAAACCGTTCGTGATGAGCTTGGCGGGGAGTATCCACTTTGGATTTCCGGCCAACCGGTTGAAACCGATGATACGTTCACGGTTACCAATCCTGGTGACTTCGATCAAGTGATCGGGGAATTTTCCTCGGGTGAACCAACTCACGTTGATCAAGCCGTTGAGGCTGCTTCCGGGGCATTCGATGACTGGCGAAACACTTCGTGGGAGAAACGAGCCGAAATCTTCCAACAAGCAGCCGACAATATTCGTGACCGAAAGTACGAACTCACCGCGACGATGGCTCTTGAAAACGGAAAAAACCGAGGTGAAGCAATCGCCGAAGTTGACGAGGCCATCGACTTCCTCCAATTCTACAGCCAGGAACTTGAACGGAACAACGGTTACACGTTCGATAGAGGCGAACCAACACCGAACCAGCACTGTACAAATGAACTTCTTCCATATGGAGTCTTCGGGGTTGTAACGCCATTCAACTTCCCGTTGGCAATTTTGGCTGGAATGACGACCGGTGCAGTAATCACTGGAAACACTGCTGTCGTGAAACCGGCAAGCACAACTCCCTTGATTGCGCATAAATTCATCGAGATACTAAACGAGGCAGGGATCCCGGATGGTGTTGTTAATCTCGTCACCGGTGGAGGCAGCTCGGTTGGACAACCACTGATCGAGCATGAAGACGTCGTTGGTTTTGCCTTTACGGGATCCCGAAGGGTCGGTCTTACCATCCAGGAGACCTTCCAGGAGATGGGAAAACGAGGGCCAGTTGTTGCCGAATTGGGTGGCAAAAATCCGGTTATTGTCTCTGATACGGCTGACCTGTCAAAGGCGGTATCGGGAGTCAAGCTTGGTGCATTTTCCTTTAGCGGTCAAAAGTGTTCAGCGACATCTCGCGTCTATGTTCACGAAGATGTAATCGATTCGTTCACCGAGCGGTTGGTCGAAGAAACTACGGAGTTGCCGATTGGCGTACCAGAAAACGAAGACACCGTAGTTTCACCGCTCATCGACGATAGTGCATTGGACCGGTATCACAAAATCTGCGACTTGGCACGTCAAGACGGCAAAGTTCATACTGGTGGTGAGCAGCTTACTGACCCAGAATTGCCAGAGGGTAGATACGTGCAACCGACTGTCGTAACGGATGTACCGCACGACCATGAGCTCGCAACGGAGGAACACTTCCTTCCGTTTGTGACCATCCATCCCGTCTCAAGTCTTGACGAAGCGATTACCAAAGCCAACGATAGTGACTACGCACTTTGTGCTGGTCTCTTCTCCGAGAATCAGGAGGAAATCGACGTCTGGTTCGACCGAATCGAATCTGGAATGTGTTACGTGAACCGCTCACAAAGTGCCACAACCGGAGCGCTAGTCCATGCACAACCCTTCGGTGGCTGGAAGTTCTCCGGAACGACTGGTAAATTCGCTGGTGGCTACTGGTATCTTCCCCAATTTATGCGCCAACAGAGTCGAACAGTTGTCGGCGACGTTGGAAACCAATAATCGTCACACCAGTATCGTAATTAAATTTGAACGGTCGAACCGTCCACGTCTTCTCTTCAACACCTGAAAACAGGTTGAAGAATTCGACATCTCCCAGAGCCTGCGTATCGGTGTATACCTCAGATGGATTCCCGCAACCGAACTACTAAATAGTGAGAGAACACCATTCCAACTGCTATGAGCCTTGGAATAGAAGACAATGTGGCATTAGTGACAGCATCGAGCAGTGGCCTTGGGAAAGCGTCGGCCCGAGTGCTTGCTAAAGAAGACGCGAACGTCGTACTCAACGGCCGAAACAAGACCGACATCAACGAAGCAGTTAGCACCCTCGATGAACTGGGGGATGGCAACGTTATCGGTGTCCAAGGCGACCTCACGGAAAAAGAGGATATCAAGAATCTTGTTCAAACAACGGTCAATGAATTTGGCCGGTTGGATCATCTCGTCACCAGCGCTGGCGGTCCACCAAGTGGGCCATTCACAGAAACGACGGACGATGATTGGTATCACGCATTCGATTTGCTAGTCATGAGTGTGGTTCGCCTCGTCCGCGAATCGATTCCTCATCTTGAAGATGGTCAGGGCGGAACAATTGTCAATATCACATCTCGAAGTGTGAAAGAGGCTATTGACTCACTTGTACTTTCGAACTCGGTACGAATGGGCGTTATTGGTCTCGAAAAAACGCTCTCGAAAGAACTCGCGCCTGAAATCCGAGCAAATGCTGTGCTACCTGGCCCACACGAAACAAGCCGGATTCAGGAACTCGTTGAACAATCCGTCGAACGGGGCGAGTACGATTCCTACGAAGATGGACTACAAGCACGTGGTGAAGGAATTCCACTAAAACGAATTGGAGATCCGAACGAACTCGGAGAAGTCGTTGCATTCCTTTCTTCACCCCGGTCGAGCTACTTAAATGGGGTCGCGATTCCGATTGATGGCGGAGCAGGTGCTGCAAACCTCTGACCTGCTTTTCTGCCATCTGATGTAATGCGGTTAGATGGGAATAGAGTATACCTTAGTGGAGGACACAGCCTCTCCACAATATTAAAATAGCATGTACCCCATCTAATAGACGAAACAGATGAAGTCTGTAAGCTTTAGTAACGCGGATAAGTACGAACCTGACGATGGATGGCAGCGGGTCTCACTTGCCGGTAGTGACCAATTCACATTTGAGTGGTTTGAGAAACCGCCGGGTCATTCGTCCCCAATGCACGACCATGAGAACGAGCAGGTTTGCATCGTTCTCCAAGGTGAACTCACTATCCACACAGAAGATGACAAAACCACCCTCGAACGGTTCGACTCTGCTTGGCTAGATGCGTGGGAATCTCACCGCGTCGAAAATAGCGGGGATGACCGCGCCGTCGCGATTGATGTCTTCGCACCCGGACGAGGCTTCGAATTCTGGACCGACCGAGAAGACTAGTACCGCATAATCCACTTAGAAGAATACATCACTACTATTATTCGAACTGACTGATTAGCGACGGCACGACTTCGAAAAGGTCGTCGACAATACCATAATCCGCAATATCAAAGATAGGAGCATTCGGATCAGTATTGATTGCAATGATGGTGTCTGAACCCTTCATGCCTGCGACGTGCTGGACTGCTCCGGAGATTCCAATGGCAAGATAAACGTCCGGGGTTACAATTTTCCCCGACTGCCCAACTTGTCTGCTATCTGGTAGCCACCCATTATCAACTATCGGCCGAGATGCTGATAGAGTCGCGTCCATCACTTCCGCAAGTTCCTGAATAAGAGAGAGATTTTCTTCTTCCGCAATACCTCGTCCGATGCTAATGAGTATGTCTGCTTGTGAAATGTCGATATCCCCATCCATGACATCTACGAATTTTTCGACAGTTACTGTGGATGTCTCGATATCGACAGGAAACTCACGCACAGTGGCAGAGTCTGACGAATTTGCCTTTACCCACTCAGTACTTCGAATGGTTACAACCGGGACTCCGTCTGTTACTACAATATCTGTTTCAACCTTCGATCCATATCGCTCACGTGTTAAAACGACCCCATCATTGGTTGCGATACCAGTGACGTCTGTAACGATCGGTGTATCGAGTGTGCTTGCAACGGCAGGTGCGTAGTCTAGGCCGTTGACACTGTGTGGAATCACAATACCAACCAAATCTCGTTCGCTAGCAAGCGAAACAATACTTCGATGATAGATATCGTGGTTGAAATTCTCCCCTTCAGGGACCCAGTAAACTGTATCTACATCGTTACAATTCAGTTCATTCGCAAACCCCTTTGAATCCTTTCCAATGGCTACGACAGCGAGAGAGGCACCGAGACCGCTGGCAAGTTCCTGACCTGCGGTTATTGCTTCAAAACTAACGTCACGGAGTTCACCTCCACGGTGTTCTGCGACTACCAGAACTTCACTCATTATGCATCCACCCCCCTTTGCCGGAGGATTTCGACAAGTTCCGATGCTACTTCGTCTGTATCTCCCTTGAAGCGAACCATGTCGCTTTCACTCTCCGGTTTAACAAGGGATCGTCGCTCTAACTGTTGTGCGAAGTCCCCCGGTTCAAGATCTAGATCCGCGAGGTCCATTTCCTCAATTTCTTTCCTCTTTGCCTGTCGAATGCCCCGAAGGCTTGCGTATCGTGGGTCGTTTATTCCTGTTTGGATGGTTAGAACTGCTGGAAGCGGGATAGACGTTACCTCTTCAACGCCACCTTCAAGCTCCCGCCGAACACAAGCCGTGTCGTCGGTGAGTTCGAGATGATTAACCACAGCCGCCCATTGGAATCCGATCCGCTCTGCAAGCATAACACCGGTTACGCCGAAACCATCGTCGTCTGCCTGAACGCCAGTTAGAATCAGATCTGGCCTCTCGCGATCGACGATGGCTTCAAGCACGGTTGCACGTACACGCGCATCAACGATATCTTGGCTGAAAAAATCGTCCCAGAATCGAATGGCCCGGTCAACATCTTTTGCTAACGCGAGACGGATTGTTTCCTCACAAGTTTCTGGACCGATAGTGGCGCTAACGATTTCAACTTCTTCTGACCGTTCTTCACTGATGCGGACAGCCGTCTCGATTGCATACTCGTCCCACTCGTTCAGCACATGCTCCTTGTAACGCTCCTTGATCACTAGGTCGCTGATTTCGAAATCTTCAGCTAGCTCTGCAACCTCTTTGACCAGTACTAACACCTTCATCTGTGGTCTTACTAAAGACAGCACTATGACCACAAAAATATATTGTTAGCGCCAGAACTGGCTTCAATATCTGGGATATATTAATGATGGATGAACATCTTCGATTAGGAATAAGCTAGCTTATTCTGCTCAATATGAGATGATGTTACTCTCCAAATCTCTTGGGTAGTAGGTAATCGACTCGATACCGGATTCTGTAACAATGATGGTGTCAGAGTGCCGGTAGCCGGCAACATCTGGAACGAACAGAGCGGGTTCAATCGTGTAGGCATGTCCAGGCTGGATAACCTCGTCGCTTCCTCTGTCAAGGAATCCTCGTTCGTGGACACCGAGGCCGATATTGTGTCCCGTATGGTGCTGAGTGTATTCGAGAAGACCTTGCTCCTCACAATAATCGTGAACGGCTTGGTCAACGTCAGCCACAGGAACACCAGGACCACACGCTTCGATCGCGAGTGTCTGCATCTCAAGCATATGCTCGAAGTAATGTCGATGTTCGTCACTCACTTCTCCGATGAACATCGTTCGTTCGAGTTCGCTGATGTAGCCATCAACGTTTGCGGTCGCACCTGTGATAATAACGTCTCCATGTTCTAAGCGGCGGTTTTCTGTTAACCCATGGGGAAGTGCAGTATTTGGCCCAGAGAGGAAACCACATGATGCCGGGAAACCGCCTCGAAGACGTGATTGGTACCTCTCTCCAAGGGTGTCGAGCATTTCCATTGATGCATCGAGGCTCGCCTTCTTTGCCACCCAAAGTTCATGTTTTCCTGGCTCGGCATAATCCTCAAGTTTTCGATGAGCAAGGTTCCCCCACTTTGCTGATTCCCGCATCAGGCTCTGCTCGGTGGGTGATTTAGCTTTCCGATACTCTTTGATCCATTCCACCGTTTCAACAGTGACATCGGCGAACTCGTCGAGTGCTGGGCCGGAGTATCCCCAGTATCCAGGTGCACCGTTCATATCCGCGACAATGTGCTCGACATCGAGGTCAGAAAGCATCTCTGCAATGATTTCTTCCGGGGTTGCAGATGGATGTTTATAGTAGGTCGCACCCGTCCCAGATCCCCCTGGGTAATCGTAGTACCAATAAATTTCATCGAGAACAGGGAATTCATCGCCATCGGTTCGGTCTAACTCCAACCGTGGAACCGTAAGGCCTACCTGGTCTTGTGTGACGGCAAGACAAACTGGACGCTCCGTCTGCAAGTGATGGAACCCACTCAACCAACCGATATCCACTGCCGAAAATAGGCAAAGGGCGTCGGCATTATTAGCCGCGAGATCGTCTCGAACGCGCGAGATGCGACTGTTGTACTCTGCTGTTGGAACTCTCGTTGGAGCCATACAGAAAGGCTATCAGGTAATATAATAAATGTTGGCCACTTTATTCCGGTTCTAAATATCTATTATTGCACATAAAGGTTATATCTACAGAGTTTGTCATCGCCTAACATGGCTAGTAAGCCACCGCGTAACAAGCGGATAGACCGACGGAAATACCTATCAGCTCTTGGGATGGTTGGTGCAGGAGTTGCTACGGCAGGTTGCAGTTCGAACAACGAATCGAAGGATGATACGAACGGATCAAACGGAAACACGCTCATTGTTGGTCAGAATACGAAGATGTCCGGCGATGAACCACTCGACCCGCACCGTGCTACGCGCATTGGTACACAGGAAGTGTTGTTCGCTATCAACGAGCCACTCTTTCGTGTCAACCCAGACTTGAAACCAGTCCCTCACTTAGCAAAGAAATACTCGATGAACGACGATGCAACCGAATATACTCTTACCCTTGAGGAAGGCATCAAGTTCCATAATGGTGAGAAACTAACTGCAGAAGTTGCAAAATGGAATCTGGATCGGTTCGTCAATGAATCTCCAATGGGATATCTCGCAGGAAACGTCTCCAAAACAGAGGTCACAGGGGATTACGAAATCACCGTCAAGTACGATAATTCGTTCCCATTGCTTCCGAGAGGCCTTTCATCATGGAATTCTGCTCTCGTCTCAAAGAAAGCAGTTAAGAAAGCAGGCGATAAATACGGCCAGAACGTTATCGTTGGAACCGGTCCCTATAAGTTCAAAAACTGGTCTCGTGGTGCCTTCATCGAAACGGAACGGTTTGATGAATATGATTGGGGACCAAATTGGGTTCAGAATACGGGTCCCGGGAAAGTAAAGAAATTCCGATTCGAATCGCATCCCGAACCGACGACCCTTCTCAATGAACTTACTGATGGCGATGTCCATCTTTCGAAATCTGTACTTCTTTCTGACGCTAAAAAAGTGGAGCAGAACTCTAATACGGGGCTCAAGCGCAAAAAGTTCACCCGGCAGGCATACCTCTGCCCGAATACACAGAAGGAACCAATGAATGATGTGCGCGTTCGGAAAGCAGTTACATACGCGATAAAGAAAGATGCAGTTATTGAAGCGGCACTTGGTGGTGAAGGATACGATATTTGGGCGCTTATGCCACCGATGGCGAAAAATGCGTTAAGTACGGATCGCGCAAAGGAGACTGGACAACAGTTCAATCCTGAGAAAGCCCGTAGCCTTCTCGAGCAAGCCGGATGGACGAACTCGGAACAGGGTCAAGTCAGGTCGAAAGGCGGGAAGAAACTCCAAATTGATTTCCTCACATTTACGATCTCACGTGAGAAGAAAATTGGAACAACGATACAACCGATGTTGGATGAGGTAGGCTTCAAAACGAATCTGAAAATACTCGAAGCGGGGACTCTCTACAAGAAACTCGAAGCTGGTGAACATGATCTGGTAGTAATGGGGTATGGCGGTCAATATGCTCTTGAGACCCTTTCAGCAACTCTCACGAGCGATCAGAGTGCTAAGAAGGGCGGAACGAATTTCTCACTCTGGGAGAACAAGAAGTTCGACAATTTGCTTCAAAAAGCGCGGACGTTCACGAGCGATGAAAAGCGTAATCAAGCCATCGTCGATGCCCAACTCATCGTCCAAGAACAAGCACCTGTCGTACCAGTTCTGGCTTATAACAAGATTCTCGGCTACAAAAATTCGGTTAGTGGTGTCGATACGATGACGAACGATCACCCATGGTGGCCAGTTAAAGAATATCTTCGCCATCTCGAACTCGAGCTCTGAAATCCGACAATGTATAAGTACATCATTAGACGACTCCTCGTCACTATCCCCGTCATCATTGGAGTCACGATCGTTATTTCTTCGATTGTGTACATGGCCCCAGGGAACCCGGCGCGGATTGCACTTGGTACGAACGCAGACGCGAAGGCAGTTTCAAATCTCGAACAGAAAATGGGATTGAATGAACCCCCTCACATTCGCTATCTTGACTGGATGTGGGGTGTCGTGCAAGGTGACCTTGGCGAGTCAATTCGTGGAGGTCGTGAAGTGACGGATATGATATCTGAACGAATAGTTCCAACATTAGAGTTAGCTCTGGTTGCAATGGTGATCACCTTTATTATCGCACTTCCGCTTGGTGTCATCAGTGCAGTCAAACAGTACAGTTGGGCCGATAATTTATCGATGCTATTCGCTATCTTCTGGATATCAATGCCGTCATTCTGGCTCGGGTTACTACTTATCTTGGTCTTCTCAGTCAGACTGGATCTATTCCCAATTTCCGGTCGAACCGGAGCGATATTTACACTAACTTGGTTGTCTTCCCTTGCACTGCCCGCTATCGCGACAGGAACCCGTCGTGCTGGCCTCCTCACACGAATGACCCGATCGTCAATGTTGGAAGTTCTCAATGAGGATTATATTAGAACTGCTCGTGGGAAAGGAATCGGAGAAAGAAGCGTTATCTATACGCACGCTATGAAAAACGCGATGATTCCGATTATCACCCTTATTGGGCTTCAAATCCCACTAATTTTCTCCGGTACCGTCATTATCGAGACGGTTTTTTCGTGGCCTGGAATGGGCCGACTACTCGTTGATGCAGTCCTTTCAAGGAATTACCCCGTGATTCAGGGAACTGTCCTCATATATTCGATTATCGTCATCCTCTCGAATCTCTTCGTCGATATAACCTATAGTTATTTCGATCCCCGGATTACCTACGACTAACTCATATTCATTATGTATAAAATTTGAACAACGTCTGTGGTTATAGCTTTGCGCGTTCGAGAGATTCGTCGACGCCGTAGTCTGAGTGGACAATACTGGATACGGCACGCGTCATTGCTTCTGGATCTTCGTGCTGGAAAATACTTCTCCCCATGGAAACGCCTGCCGCGCCAGCGTCCATTGCCCCACGAACGTTCTCAAGCATGTCACGGTCGCTTTGTGGATTTCCTCCGGCCATAATAACTGGAAGTGCTGTCGAATCCACTACTTTCTTGAAACTTTGTGCACTACCTGTGTACCCGGTCTTTGCAACATCTGCCCCAACCTCTTCTGCTAACCGAACGGCATGGCCAGCCTGGTCAGCATTGGCCTCATCGACACCAGGGCCACGAGCGTACGTCATTGCGAGTACTGGCATCCCGTATTCTGCAGCATCACGTGAGATCCCAGCGAGTTGCTCTATCTGTTTTGGCTCAGAGTCACTCCCAACGTTCATATGGAGTGAAACAGCGTCAGCACCGAGTCGTATCGCTTCTTCGACGGTACCAGTAAGTCGCTTATCATTCGTATCCGGGCCAAGTGTGGTTGATGCATTCAGATGAATAATGTAGCCTTTTCCGTTCTTATTCGGGTGGACACGACGTGCAAGTCCTTTCTGGGTGAGAACGCTGTCGGCTCCCCCACGTGTAACTGCATCAATTGTGTCTTCAATCCGTTTCAGTCCCGTAGTTGCACCGATAGTAATCCCGTGATCCATTGGGACGTTAAGGATTCGACCATCAGTTCCAATGCGTGCGAGCCGTGCGCCGATTCCGGTTGACATCACTATACACACAGTGGCTTTCCGTATAAGAAGTTCCGACTTGGGTAGGAGTTGCCAATCACACTCGGGATTTCTCATGAGTGACTCCACAAACCTATGCGGAAGCTTAACAAGGGGAAACTGTGATAGTAGGAGTGATGGCACAGAAGCAGGGAACGCAGAGCGATATAGCCCAGCAGCGGGTAGATACAAGCTTCCGTTCACGGTCGAAGCTTGTCGCTCGACGACTTAGCCGAAGTACATTCGCCCTATTCGGACTCGGTATTGTGATGGTACTTCTCCTTACGGCAGCATTCGCACCATTCATTGCACCATTCGAACCAACAAACCAGCACTACGATGCCCTCAAACAACCACCGTCTCTCGAACATCCATTCGGAACGGATACCTATGGGCGTGATATTTTCTCGCGCATAGTTTTTGGGGCCCGATATACGGTCTTTCTTGGTATCGTTATTGTCGGGATTCAAATGATAATCGGCGTCTCACTTGGATTGATTGCAGGGTATTACGGCGGTTGGATGGAATCAGCAATAATGCGACTAGTGGATATTAGTCTCTCAATCCCCGCAATCGTGCTTGCTCTTGCGATTGCAGGGATGCTCGGTGGAGGCTTAATTCCACTTGTCGTCGCTGTAAGTCTTGTCGGTTGGCGAGGATTTGCTCGTCTAGTACGAGGTGATGTTAAATCAGTAATGGAAGAAGAGTACATCGAGTCCGCACGAGCGGCCGGTGCGACGGATCTCCGAATCCTCGCGCGCCATATCTTGCCAAACGCCGCATCCAGTATCATCGTCTACACAACGCTCACTATCCCAACCGTGATTCTTTGGAGTGCAGCACTGTCGTTCCTTGGAATGGGTGTCCAACCGCCAAAACCCGAATGGGGAGCGCTCATTGCTGCTGGACGCGGTGAAATCGCTGACGCTTGGTGGATCGCAACATTTCCTGGTCTTGCGATTATGTTGATCGTCATCGGATTCAACGCGCTCGGGGATGGTCTTAGAGATGCATTGGACCCAAAACAATCACAATAACATGACACAACCACTACTCAAAATCGACGATTTGCACGTTCACTTTCACACTGAAGAAGGAACAGTTGAAGCACTTGATGGTGTCAACCTGGAGATCTATGAAGACGAAGTTCTCGGTATTATCGGTGAGAGCGGTTGCGGAAAGAGCGTTACCGCACTATCTACAATAGGCCTCCTTCAGTCTCCTCCTGCAGAGGTTGTAAGCGGGAGCATAGAATACGCTGGACAGGACATTCTCAGACTTTCCCAACGCGAACTTAACAACATTCGTGGAAACGACGTTACAATGGTTTACCAAGATCCGATGACCTCACTCAATCCAGTGCTCACTATCGGAAAGCAGGTAACCGAACCGTTACGAACACATAGTGACGTTTCTGCGTCAGCAGCCCGCCAGCAAGCGATCGAAATGCTCGAGGCCTGCGGACTTGCTGATGCTGATCGGATTATGGATCAGTATCCCAATGAGCTCAGTGGAGGTATGCGACAACGGGTTGTTATTGCGATGGCACTGATAACCGAACCAAAGCTACTACTCGCAGATGAACCTACAACTGCACTCGATGTCACTATCCAAGCACAGATTATGGATTTACTGAAAGAACTGCAGGAAGAATTTGGTATGAGTATTCTCTTTATTTCCCACGATCTTGGGGTGATAAGCGAGATCGCAGACCGAATTGCCGTTATGTATGCAGGCAATATCGTAGAGAACTGTACGATGAGGGAACTCTTCGATGAGCCGCTACATCCATACACACGCGCGCTTTCAAAGAGTATTCCATCACTTTCGGACGACCCAGATCGCCTTCCGGTAATTGAAGGCGTTGTACCGGATCTCCGCAATCCGCCGTCTGGTTGCCGGTTTGCGTCCCGTTGTCCACAGTATATTGGCGACGTCTGTGACGCCGTCGACCCTGCTCTTGCCGCGGCTGATGGCAGTGAGAAGCATGAGGTCGCCTGCCATCTTTACACGGATATTGTCGATGAGACACCGCCAGCTGATTGGGAGCATCTTTCAGCACCGAGTACGGGTGCATCCTCTCGTACTGAATCAGGTGAATCACAATGAGTTCACAGTCACAACAACACAAAGACAGTGCCGATGAACAGCAAAGTAGTAGCTTCACATCACATGACGGTGAGGAACCAATACTCACACTCGAACAACTGAGAAAGTACTACCCAGTGAAAGGCGGCATCCTAAATCGAACCGTCAGTCAGGTCAAAGCAGTTGATGGAGTAACCCTTGACATCGAGCGTGGTGAAACGTTGGGTCTCGTTGGCGAATCCGGTTGTGGTAAATCCACGCTTGGTAAGACAGTACTGCGTCTTATCGAGCCGACAGCTGGAAAAATCTGGTTCGATGGCTCCGACATCACCGGTGCATCACGATCTGAACTCCGGGATATTAGGCAGGATCTTCAGTTTATCTTCCAGGATCCTGCATCCTCTCTCAACCCTCGAATGAGCGTCGCAGAGCTCATCCAAGAGCCAATGAAATGTCTAACCGACTGGCCCGCTGAGAAACGCGAAAATCGAACTTTAGAATTGATTCGGGAGGTTGGACTCAATGATAGTCACCTATCTAGAGCACCACATGCTTTCAGTGGTGGTCAGCAACAACGGATCGCCATCGCTCGAGCACTCGCCGTCAATCCGAAGCTAATAATCGCCGATGAACCCACTAGTGCACTCGACGTAAGTGTCCAAGCAAAGATCCTCAACTTGCTCGATGATCTCCAGGATGAATATGATCTCACCTATCTATTCATCAGTCACGATTTGAGTGTCGTTAAGCACATCTGTGACCGGGTCGCGGTCATGTACTTAGGCGAGCTCGCTGAGCTTGCATCAACAAGCGATCTCTTCGAGGATCCAAAGCACCCATACACTAAAGCACTACTCTCAGCAGTCCCTGAGGCATCTGAACGATCAAAATCTGACCGAATCCTTCTCGAAGGCGATGTACCGAGTCCCCAGAATCCACCAACTGGGTGTCGATATCACACTCGATGTCAGGAGTACATTGGATCTGTGTGTGAGGAAATTGACCCTCAACTCAAGGAGATAGATGGAGCCAATCAATGTGCGTGTCACCATTACACAGATACCTCCGAAGCGCCGAATTTACCGGGTGAAAGATAGTACGTCCGGCAAACTTCTCCGATCGAATTGTGCAATTTTATAAAGGCGGCAGCGCCTCTATCGAAGTAATGATTCCACCAATAGCAGATCGATTTGTAGCTGGTGAGTCAGCGGAGTCTGCACTCGAGCATGCGCGGAGTGCCAATAAACAGGGCATCTCTTGCATACTCAACCAACTCGGTGAACACTACGGCGACTCAACGAATGCAGAGGCAGATACGCACGCCTATCTCGACTTATTAGAAGCACTCGATAACTCAGATGTGAGCGCGTGCGTCTCGATAAAGCCATCACAGATCGGTTTAGACATTGCGGAGACAGAGTTTCGTGAGAACTTGGCAAGAATCGTTCAACGTGCACACAATTGTGACAACTTCGTTTGGGTTGACATGGAAGACCACCAAACAACGGATGCTACTCTTCATGCATTCGAGTCACTCTCTACGAAATACGATGGAACGGTCGGTGTCTGTATCCAATCCAATCTCAAGCGCACCAGAAATGATTTGAAACATCTGGCGGATCTTCCTGGAAAGGTTCGACTCGTAAAAGGCGCGTATGACGAACCGTCTGCTGTTGCACTGCAGGAGAAATCTGCTGTGGATGAAGCTTACCGTGCTCATTTGGAATTCATGTTTGAAGAGTTCGATAACGGAATCGCAGTAGGAAGTCATGACCCTGCGATGATTTCACATGCTAAATCGCTCTATGAGGAATATCGAACGCCGTTCGAAATTCAAATGCTCATGGGAGTTCGAGAGGATACTCAAAGAGAGCTCGCGACAGAGTATGAGGTTTGGCAGTATGTACCCTATGGTTCGAAATGGCCCTCGTATTTCTACCGTCGTGTGCGAGAACGGAAAGAGAACTTGTTATTCGCGCTGCGCGCCATCATGACTAAATAAATTCATCTGCGACCGCATTCTATTCGAATTAGTCAGATCCATGTGGGGGTACGTATCCACACTCTTTGCATGACCAAGTCCCATGACTCTGAACAACACTGTTCGAGCCACAATGATTACACTTGTAATACATCAACCCTACCTACAGCATCGTCAATCATAAAATTACTCTTCGACAGATGTCGATCTGATTCACACGAGTAGCTGAAGTCTGATATCATGTGAAATCATTCACCAATACATTCTTCTCCCCAGATTACCCTTATCAGAGCATGTCTCGAGGCGAGCAGCCAACACCAAACTATCAGTATATTATATCCGAACTTGAGAAACAGAATGCCGATGCATACGTCCATATCGGCGACAAAGCTGATCAAATGCTTTGGTATTTCACGCGTTTTTACGGCCCAGACCGGGACTACGCTTTCGTGTATGTGGACGAGAGGGCAACATTATGCGCACCTGCGTTATTCTATGAACAAGCAAAGCGTGAGTTTCCAGGTGCCGAGGTAACGAAAACACAGAATAGCAATCGATCATCGGCAGCCATGCGTGCAGTTAACGTTCTTCGAGATTCATCATCGGTATCGCGCATATTGGTTCCAGCATCGATACCCCATTGGGCTCATTTCGAATTAGAGCAAGCAGATTATGAAGTCGTTACGACAGATTCCATCAGAAATGCTCGCGTATATAAATCAACTCATGAGATAGAATGTATTCGGGAAACAATGGCAATTGCACAAGAAGCGATGCGACATGCCGAGTCGATACTTGCAGCATCAACGACAGCCGGTAATGAACTGATTTGGAACTCGGCACCACTTACAACAGAACGCCTCCGTCGGGAAATCAATGCAGTGTTTGCAAAAGCAGGTGGCAACGATTTCGGAAACACGGTTGTCGGTGCAGGGGTAAGCTGCGCAGATCTCCATTTCAATGGGGATGATGATATTGTACCCGGAGAAACAGTTCTTATCGATTTAGGGCCGCGTGGGCCAAGCGGATACTTTGGTGATATCACACGGACATTTGTCCCTGGCAAGGTTCACTCTTGGGAACAAAACGTATATGAGGTCGTCTCTGAAGCACTTGAGGCTGGTTTAAAGCAATTAAACGACGTACCTGGTATCTCTGGTGGAGATGTTCAT
The DNA here is from genome assembly GCF_049568665.1 of Haladaptatus sp. SPP-AMP-3. Taxonomy (NCBI): domain Archaea; kingdom Methanobacteriati; phylum Methanobacteriota; class Halobacteria; order Halobacteriales; family Haladaptataceae; genus Haladaptatus; species Haladaptatus sp. SPP-AMP-3. Next base: position 200,725 of record NZ_CP145900.1, read on the forward strand.
GAGACAATCGCGAGTGTCATCGAAGCAAATGGATTCGAGACCGGCGATGTAGATGTTGGACTGTATCACGGAACGGGGCATGGTGTTGGAACTTCACTCCATGAACCACCATTCTTCTCTGAGCGAACTGAACTAGAATCAGGACAGGTGATTACGGTTGAACCAGGAATATATGATCCCTATCGTGGGGGAGTAAGGTTGGAAGATCTCGTATTGATAACTGACGATGGTATCGAGAATTTTGTTACTCTCCCATATTCGATTGAGCCTCAAGAATAAAATGAACTAAATTTAGAACAATATAAATCATCAGTGACTTTGTTTTGAGAAATACCTTGGACATTTGTCCAATCATGCGGAGAATATAGCCGTAGAATGTTGTTTATGGATGTATATGTGGGTAAAAACAATAGTTTTAAATATCTCCAGTCATGAGATAGAATCGTCCTTGGGAAACAGGGACACAATGTACAGTCCGGCACAAGCAGACGTGACTTGTAGCTCAGTGTCTGTCCCTATCAAAGCCTCAATTGACCTCGCCTGACTGTCATCGCCATACGGCCTCCCACGCCATTTTTGTAATAACTGTAGGCACTGTGCCGTAGCCTTTCTCATCTATTATCACACAATAAATTAATATAATTGTCATTTTGTGACTGGATACTGCCATCCCCCCCAACGATGATAATTTGGCTATAACCATTCCGCAAGGGGGAACACCACCTTTGAGTATCTGTGACCAGGTCCTGCACACCATTCTTTTCATGCGGACTATAATCGTCTTGTACAGTCGAATAGAAACCATCCCTGCAGTGGAACCTAAGCATTGGTGGAGATCTACTATTTTGCTAAGCGACTTACCTTCATAACCCCGGAATATCTGTTCCTCGTGGCGGAACAATATCAATGACGACCCTGAAGTTTGATTTTGATAGATGGGTCTCCGGTTCTACTACTTTTCCCCACTTTTCACACCCTGGTCACCAGAGTTACTCCCAACAGCGTAAGGTTCCATTACAGACCTATATGTGTAATCGTAGCATTACAGTACTATTTATGTAATGGATGCCATTTCGGCGATGACGATGCAAGGATGACTGATGGCGAACCGTTCTACTCTGTTCCTTATGAAGGAACAATCTTTCATCAGACAAAATACCTCCCTCGTATCCAGCTTCAATATATTAGCCTTTAATGGGCATATTTATCATTATTTTTAATTTTGTACTCATGAATATCATTGAATGAGGAGTGGAACGTGTGTTCTGGGGTGCGGAACATAATTTTCTCTAAGAAAATTCGATGCCTCTATCCATACCAATAGGTTGGGTAAATACTGCTGCAAGATGTCGGAATACGGCAAACGTGGGAGCAATAATTGGGACCTGAGTATTTATGAACCCTCCCGTAGAAATAGTTATTTGTGATTAGTTAGAAAGATATAAATATGTTGGTTCTACATTGTGAAACGATGCCATTGGACAAGAGTAGCGTCAGAAGACGGTCGATTATGCGCACATTTGCGGCAGCAGGTACTCTCGGTCTTGCTGGCTGTAGTTTTCAGCAAGATTCTCAAGACGGTACTGATTCACAAACCAAGGAAACGCAGAAACAAGCTGCCTCTAAGCCCGTTGGCGGAACGTGGGTTGAAGGAACGACTGCAGATGCTAGTCATCTCGTGCCATATCTTGCTAGTGACCAATCGACACAGGATGCAATCGGTCTTTTGATGGACTGGGGCGGAGTTATCAACGATGATCTCGAAATTGAACCGATGCTTTTCGAGAGCTGGGAATTGAGTGATAGCAATGACGTCCTCACAGTTAAACTCCGTGAGAATCTTCGGTACAGCGACCCCTATGGAAAGCTGACCGCGGAGGACTACATATACCAGTTAAATACAATCAATCAGAATGATAAGGACTCGTGGCATGGCTATCCATATGTTAACTCCTTTTTCATCGATGGGGAACCGATCAAATATGAAAAAGAAGGAAAATATACTCTCCGTGCGGAGTTGCCAGAGAAACGCCCGTACTGGCTATTTACGGATCCCACTAAGTGGATGAAACCGCTGCCGAAGAAACTCTTGAAACCCTATGTGAAAAACAAGGATCTAGAAGGGTTGAAAAAGGCGGATGAGATTGTCAATGCAACTTGGACAGGGAATTTAGGCCCGTTCAACCTCAAAAAGTGGCAACGGCAGTCGAAAATGGAATACACGAAAAATGACGACTACTATCTTGCAGAAACGAAGGAGTATAAGAACGCGCCCTACGTCAAAAAATACACTAGGCAGATATTTAACGAATCAAGTACTACACTGTCTGCTCTCAAGAGCGGTGATGTGACGCATGCCGGATTGAGCGTGTTCAAGGCAAGTCAGTTTAAACAGAATCCAAATGTAAACGTACTCAGTAGCAAATTTGGTTCATCTATTGACTTTATTGCCATGAATCAGCGGGAAAACGGATGGAAACCGTTTCGGAAAAAAGCAGTTCGCCAAGCTTTTGCAATGGCGATTGACAAGAATGTGATTATCGAAAAAGTTCAACGAGGCTACGGAACAAAAGTTCACACATGGTCTCCAAAATGGGGACCGTTCTACGACCAAGAAGATGTTTGGGTTCCAAACGGCCCGAAGATCAAAAAAGCTAAACAGAAGATCGATGCCGCCCTCCCGAACTACTCCTATCGAAATGGTCGGCTTATTGACTCAAGCAGTAATCAAGTCGAACTAAAATTAGTGTATGTTACCGGATGGAAAAGTACTCGGATTCTTAAAGACTACCTTGCCCAACAGTACGACAAGCTCGGAATCAAGATCAATGCGCAGGGAACGTCCCTCACGAATCTGTATGGAAACTACGCTCAAAACTCAGCGAAAAATCCCAAATGGAACGCTGGTTCGTGGAATGGTGGCCCGCGGAGCAATTCGACGAGCAAGAAGTCCTGGGACCTAATACCAAGTGGCTTCGACCACGCTGCGTACACTCCGTGGGACGTGATGTCTATGCTGTTCCCGAAAAAAGGTAGTTTCAATTGGTGGGGATATGTTCCATCCCGGGACGACTTGATGCAGCAGGTCAACTCCGCTGCGAAAGCGTCGACAAAGAAAGAAGCGCAGAAAATCGTTTCTAAACTTCTATCTTTTATCAGCAAAGAACAGCCAGTCGTATTTACCGACTGTGGTGCCGTTGTAGAGGGATATCGTAAAAAGGTTGCAGGCCTCAAACAGCCGGAAAATCAGTACACCAGCAACGATGCTGCTCGTGACCTCTACTTCAACGATCGGTAGCCTAGGTGAGTATACAAAATGAAAATATATATCGCAAAACGTTTAGCCTGGACCTTGGTTGCGACCTTTTTCGCCTTATCCATCGTGTTCGGCATTCTCACGTTATCACCGAATACCGGACAAATGGAAGCCTCATTTCACGCGGTGCAGAAAGGTGGCAATCCCGATGAAGCGATGGAAGCGTATCGCGAACGCAAAGGTCTGAACGAGCCAGCTAGTGAACGGTACATCAACTACATGACCAATGTTGCGACGCTAAACTGGGGATGGTCGACGACGCGCAATCAACCCGTAACAACAGCCCTCGCGACTGCATGGCCCTACTCCGCTCAAATTATGATTCCTGCGATACTACTTGCGGTTACCATAGGTTTCGGTCTCGGGTTGTATTCAGCAATGCACCAGTACACCTCTATCGATTATTTCGCAACATTCATCGCGTTCTTTGGAATTAGTATTCCAAACTTTTGGTTCGCAATCGTACTCATACTGGTCGTTTCGGTATGGATGAAAGATTTGGTCGTCTTAGGTATCCCGCTAGAGCCTTACGTTCCACCAGTCTACTATCATACCGGGGTTGAATTCATCAGTTTGAAAAACATCCAACAGATAATCCTTCCCATAATCGTTACATCGACAGCGGCTGTTGCCGGACAAATGCGTTATTCGCGCAGTCAGGCGCTCGAATATGCCGAATCACAGTTCGTCAAAGCGGCCCGAGCAAAAGGTGCAGGTGAATGGCATCTTCTTATCAAGCATATTTTACGAGTCGCACTGATTCCGCTCTCAACAATCCTTGTGAGCGACGCCCTAGCACTGCTCTGGGCAGGTGCAACCTTAGTAGAGATTGTCTTCCAAATTCCCGGGATTGGGTTGCTCGGCTACAAAGCGATTATCAATCAAGATACCGCTCTCATCATGGGTGTTACCCTTATTCCAGTTTTTCTCGCACTGATTGGTAACTTACTCCAAGATTTAGCATACGTCTGGCTAGATCCACGGATCGACTATGGTGATCGAACATGAGCTCGGACAAGAGATCAGTGAGCCCGCCAGTTGATTTCACATTTGATCAGGTTGATTGGTCCAAATATCAACAGAGTCGATTCGATCTTCCGAAAACTGTTCGGGCACAGCTAGCAATTTTGGGGATCTACGCTTTTGCATTGTTGTACGACTCATTCGTCATTCCCTCGAAACAGCCAACGGTAACGACGCCGTTCATCTGGGACGTAAGTGGAATCGATTGGTTATTTATACTATCGTTAGTTCTCTTATTTTTCAATGTAGTTGTGCCACTCTACGAAAATAAACGGATGTCAAAGTATTACTGGTTACAATTCCGGAAGAACAAGCTAGCAGTATACTCGTTAGTTTATCTCTGTGGATTAGTCGTAGTGGGAATCATCGGCCCCCTCGTAGTCCCGGAGCCAAAATTGACGTTCTCAGATTCGTTGTTGCCGCCAATTGGTATGACCGCTGCGCCGCAGGGTCAAGTCGTCACCGGAACGTGGGAACACCCTCTCGGAACGAACCAACGAGGAATGGATATTCTCAGACTTATGGTGTACGGTGCACGGGTGAGTCTCGAAGTTGGGTTAATCGGTATGCTCGTTATGATTACTATCGGTACAACTGTTGGTACTGTGGCTGCGTATTTCGGTGGAACTGTTGATGAAATTCTAATGCGTTACGTCGACCTTCAAATGACGTTCCCCGCGTTCATGCTTCTCTTATTGACCGTTTATCTGTTCGGAAATAGTTTATTTATTGTTATTTTACTATATGGGTTCTTGAGCTGGGAAGGTACCGCTCGACTCGTTCGAAGTGAAGCGCTCCAGCGGCGAGAAGAACCATATATCGAAGCAGCAGAGAGCTTTGGAGCAAGTGAAAGATGGATAATAACGCACCATCTCGTTCCGAACGTCTCAAGCACAGTTATCACTGCAGCAACACTAACGATTCCAGGATTTATTCTCGGCGAAGCAGCGCTGTCATTTATCGGGCTTGGCGACCCCGATGTGTTCTCGTGGGGTCAGGTTATTGCCAGTGGTAGATCTCAACTGGCATCTGCTCCATGGATCGCCACCATCCCCGGATTTTTCCTCTTTTTCACTGTGCTTGCGTTTAATTTCGTTGGAGATGCCGCTCGTGACGCAATTGACCCCCGTTCAGGTGAGTAACAATGGATGATTCATTACTTTCGGTGAACAACCTTCACACACGGTTCAACACGGACAGTGGTACCGTTTTCGCTGTTGATGGCATCGACTTCGATGTCAAACGAGGAGAGACAGTCTGCATCGTTGGCGAATCCGGCTCCGGAAAGTCGGTAACAGGAGAGTCGATTACACGGCTGTTTCCGACACCACCTGGTGAAATCACCGCTGGAGAAATTTCGTTCGATGGTCGAGACGTGACTGAGATGTCCGACAGAGAACTCCACGATATTCGTGGGGGTCGAATCGGATATGTCTTCCAGAACCCTCAAGGGGCTCTGAATCCGGTCTATACTGTCGGCACTCAGATAGTAGAGGCAGTAATGCTTCATCGTGATGTGGAGAAATCCGTCGCTCGTAGTCATGCAATTGATTTGCTCGATCAGGTTGGAATCCCGGAAGCAACAAAGCGTGTTGATGACTATCCCCACGAATTCTCTGGGGGAATGAAACAACGTGTTGTAATCGCAATGGCGCTCGCCTGTCAACCGGATTTATTGATTGCAGATGAGCCGACGACGGCACTCGATGTTACCATCCAATCGCAAATTTTGACCCTTCTTCAAGATCTACAGGCTAAATTCGATATGAGTATTCTGCTTGTCACGCATGATCTCGGAGTCGTCGCACAGGTCGCAGACCGAGTCGTGGTTATGTATGCTGGAAAAGTTATGGAGAAAGGAGATGTTCACGATGTTCTACAATCGCCAGCCCACCCGTACACGCGTGCGATGTTACGATGTCTCCCTGGCCGAGGGGAGGAAATGCAGGCAATAGAGGGATCTCTTCCAAGTCCCTATAATCCGCCAGCAGGGTGCCGGTTCCACGACCGTTGCCTGAAAGCCGTCGACGACTGTGCATCCGGGTCGCAACCGACACTCGTTACAGTCTCTGAGAATCACGTTGCCTCATGCATCTATTATCAGAATAACGAACTAGAGCTGGACGATTCTACCGCTCCAAGTGGTACAGACAATTCCGAACGCTCCTGTAGTGGAGGTAATACACAATGAGTGACCAACCGCTCCTCGAAGTAAGTGGACTTAAACAGCACTATCCGATCACACAAGGTCTGTTGAATCGACAAGTAGGAACTGTCAAAGCTGTTGATGGAATTGATATCCAGGTAAGAGCAGGTGAAACGGTCGGCATTGTCGGTGAATCCGGATGCGGAAAATCCACGACAGTACGAAGTATCTTACAACTGGAAGAGCCAACTGACGGGACGGTGCTTTTCAAGGGTGAGCCGGTGACCTCGTTTGAGCAAGAAAAGTTGAAGAAATTCCGACGGAGCGTGCAGTTGATATTCCAAGACCCGGATTCGTCGTTTGACCCTCGGATGACTATCGGTGAGTCCATCGCAGAACCGCTCATAATCCACGGAATGAGAAATACTGACAAACATCGTTCAATTGCGATGAATCTCCTTGATCGAGTTGGGTTGAGCACTAACGACGTCGACCGCTATCCACACGAGTTTTCCGGTGGGCAAAAACAACGAATTGCACTTGCACGAGCACTCGCAACGAATCCAAGTCTTATCGTTGCGGACGAGCCGGTTTCAGCACTCGATGTGTCTATCCAAGCGAATGTCCTTTCGTTATTGGAGGATTTGCAAGCGGAGTTCGGTATCGGTATACTCATAATCAGTCACAATATGGGTGTAATTCGGGAAGTTTGTGATCGTGTGAATGTGATGTATCTTGGAGAAATAGTCGAATCTGGGCCTGTTGAACGTATATTTGAATCTCCGGCCCATCCCTATACTACTGCTCTGCTTGACTCCGTTCCAAGTCCCGATCCGGATACGAAAACAGGTTCGGTGCAACTTAGTGGTGAAGTTCCAGATCCGTCTGATCCACCAACTGGATGTCGGTTTCACACACGTTGTCCCGCCGTCATACAACCAGATGATTACGATTTCGAACAATCTGCATGGCGGGCAGTACTAGATTTACGGATACACCTTCGCAAACACGGAATCAATCGCGAAGCGGTACTAGAGTTCGTCGGGGAAAGCGGAAATTCATTGGATGGGATGAATACCACCAAAATAAAGAACGCAATTCGAAATGAGTTTGGTATCCCCGAACGGATAGGTGACTCAACGGCTGAACAAATCCTTGACCAAGCACTCGAGTCGATTATAGCTGGTAATCAAGAGAGTGCACAAAAGCAACTTCGCAATGAGTTTTCGACTGTCTGCGAACAGAAACATCCCTCGCTCTCTACAGTAGAAACAGACAGGAATGTAGCCTGTTTACTTCACGACGGTCAACAGGTTACAAAGCTAGCGCAAAAACAAGAAACAATTGCTCGTCGGGTTGTTCGAAACGCTGGCGGTGTTAAGGGTGAAGATAGCTTCTCACAGTGAAAAGCACGGTAGAGTATAGTGTAGATCACAGCTAATCCAGTCACTTACCTACATATAATAGATTATATATCTATAAATATTAAATAATAGATACCAGAAGTAAGATTTAACATTTTATATTATTATACTATAATTGTAATGCAGAGTGATAAACTTGCCAAGGCAAGGCGAGATGTATTGAAATCGGCTGGAGCGGCAACTGGTAGCTTAGCTGTTACCGGAATCGCGACGGCAAAACAAAATGACCTCGTTCGAGTCAATATCGGCTATAAGGATACCGAAGGCCGAAAGTTTGCACTCGACGCATCGAAGTCAGTTCATCAGGACTTCTCCTTTGACGCACTTTCGGTTGAACTCCCAAAACAGGCTCTAGACCGCCTTCGAAGTCGTAGCGAACTCCGCTACGTCGAAGAGGATAGAAAAATGTACGCACTTGCGGAAAGCCTACCGTGGGGCGTTGATCGAATCGATGCTGAACAAGCACAACTTAGTGGATACAACGGGAGCGGTGCAGATATCGCTATCCTTGATACGGGTATCGATCCCAATCATCCAGATCTCTACTCTAGCCTCGGGAGTGGTGCCTACTTTACCGGCACCAGTTGGTACGATTACAACGGCCACGGCACTCACTGCGCTGGCATTGCGGCAGGCGTGAATAACTCCCAAGGCGTCGTTGGAGTCGCTCCGGGAGCAACGCTGCATTCTGTGAAGGTTCTTAGCGATAGTGGGAGTGGCTATAATTCCGATATCGCTGGTGGTATCGAGTACGTTGCCGATCAAGGTTGGGACGTCGGTAGTATGAGCCTTGGTGGCCCGTACTCATCCGTCGTAAAGGATGCTTGTACCTACGCCTACAACCGAGGTGTCTTCCTCCCCGCGGCTACTGGTAACGACGGCTGCTATGACTGTGTCGGATATCCCGCCGCGAACTCCGAGTGTGTTGCAGTAGGATCGACAGACAGCTACGATAACCTCTCTAGCTTCTCGAATACGGGGCCTGAGGTCGAACTCGTAGCCCCTGGCAGCAACATCTACTCGACGTACTACAACGACACGTACACCACTATGTCGGGGACATCGATGGCCACACCACACGTGGCCGGTGCAGCCGGTGTTCTTATGGGGGAACTCGGTTATTCGAACGTAGATGCTCGTAGTACGCTCAATAGTACTGCTGAGGATCTTGGCATGCCAAGCTATCAACAGGGACATGGCCTCCTTGACGCTGCTACTGCAGTTGGTGTCAACTCAGGCAATAATTGAGTCCGTGGAGTATTCGTACGTGTCGGGCTTAAATAATATTTCGAACTATTTTAATACTTGTAGGTTATTGTTCTGGGTTCCACACACTACCATCAAATATAAGATGGCCCATCTAAAGCATCTACTGACGAGAGATTCGTTGACAATCCCATTAACGGGAGCAAATGAGAGCTATGAGTGTATCATTATCTGACATTCAAGAAGCCCGTGATCGAATTAGTGACAAAACCGTTGTTCGACAAACTCCAATCGAAACGAGTCGCGCATTAGAAGAAGAAACCGGTGCTGAAATTCGGCTCAAGATGGAACACCTGCAAAAAACTGGCTCATTCAAGACGAGGGGCGCATACAATAAGCTCAAACGAATTACCGACTCCGGCTGTGAGGCGACGGAAGCAATAGCGGCAAGTGCTGGCAACCACGCCCAGGGTGTTGCACTCGCAGCAACGAAGACGGGGCTGGATTCGACGATTGTAATGCCAAAGAATGCACCACAAGCTAAAATAGATGCAACTGCAGGTTATGGTGCAGACGTCAAACTTCATGGATATAACTTCCAAGAGGCGATGAATCATGCACAATCGATTGCGGGTAGTGACGCCGTCTTCGTCCATGCCTACGACGATGAAGACATTGTTGCAGGACAGGGCACCGTCGGCTTAGAAATCCTGGATCAAGTCCCCAAGATAGACACGGTGATCGTCCCAGTAGGTGGAGGCGGACTAATCGGTGGTATCGCCACAGCAATTGGTGAACTTTCCCCTGAAACGCGAATTGTCGGTGTGCAAGCGCACGGCGCAGCCACGGTGCCAGAAAGCCTACAAAAAGGAAAACCGTGTGCTATTGATGAAGTTCGAACGATAGCTGACGGAATCGCTACCGGTGGCATTTCGCGTCTTACCTACGAACTCATTGATGAGTATGTCGATGAGGTTGTTACTGTTTCCGATACTGAGATATCTGAAAGCCTTCTCTTCTTACTCGAACGAACGAAGCAGATGGTTGAGGGTGCAGGTGCGACGACTGTTGCAGCAGTTCGTAGTGAACAACTTGATGTACGTGACGAAACGGTGGTTCCACTACTTTCTGGCGGCAATCTGAGTATGACTGACCTTCAAACGGTTCTGACCCATGGGCTCACTTATCGAGGTCAGCTCATCCGCCTGAGAGTACATATTGTCGATGAACCTGGAAAGATGGCTCAAATATCAGAGATGATCGCCCACCACGATGCGAATATCCGGGATGTTCGCCATGAACGCTCAGTTAAAGATCTCAATGTTGGAGAGGCATATCTGCACTTTCGAATCGAAACAAGTGGAACTGCCCACTCTGATCGGATTGTAGATTCAATACGTAATCTGGGGTATTCAGTCACTCGCGTTAGCTAAATCGCTCACGAGAACTTTCACAGTAAAGTCACTTTTTCACAGAGAAAATTATTTATTCAGCCACCTGAATGAATGAGATGTGTCATCACATAAGCCACCTCTCTATCAAGTACACCAAGATTCGGGAGCGGATTTCACCAACTTTGGTGGTTGGGAAATGCCTGTTACATTTGATGGTATTCGAACAGAACATTCGGCAGTAAGAGACTCCGTCGGGATATTTGATGTTAGTCATATGAGTGAGGTAACGGTAAGTGGCCCAGATGCCACCGAACTCATGAATCGCTTGACCACAAACGATATCCGGGAGTTGAACCCTGGAGATGCCCACTATTCGTGTATTCTTAACGACGATGGTGTGATTTTGGATGATACAGTGGTATACCAGTACCCAGATCAAGATGGCTACGTGTTCGTTCCTAACGCTGGCAACGGAGAGAAAATGGTCAACCGGTGGTCGAAGTTTGCGTGGGAGTATGGGTTAACAGTGAGCGTTGAGGACAAAACCAACAAAACCGGGTTAGTAGCAGTGCAAGGTCCGGATGCTGAAGCAAAGGTTGATTCTGTCACAGCAGATTCTGTTACAAGTGTGTCCCGGTTCTCATGTGTACACAATGAGATAGCCGGTATAGAATGTCTCGTTGCGAGAACGGGCTATACTGGCGAAGACGGGTTCGAAATATTCTTCCCCGCCAATGATTCAGCAGAGGTTTGGAATGCCTTCGAGGACATCCAACCATGTGGTCTTGGTGCACGAGACACGCTCCGCCTTGAGGCGGGTTTGTTGCTCTCGGGGCAAGACTTTGACCCGGAAGACGAACCACGAACACCGCTCGAAGCGGGTCTTAGCTTTATTGTTGACTTCTCGAAACCGGACTTTATTGGTCGGCGGGCTTTGCAAGATCTCAAAGAAGAAGGCGTTGATACACAAATGGTCGGACTCAAAATCGAAGACCGTGCAATTGCTCGCCATGGATATCCTATTGTCAATGATGGAATTGAGATTGGACGGGTAACGAGTGGTACTCTAAGTCCGATATTCGATGTGCCGCTAGCACTGGGCTATGTCCAGTCAGAATATGCTGAGAGGGGTCTGGAAGTTGCAGTCGAGATTCGGGACCGAGCTGTTGATGCAACGATAGTTAACCAGCGATTCATAAAGTCAATTAATACTAACTAGAGATAGAAATAATGTCATTCAAAGTCCCAGATAACCTCCGTTACACTGAATCGCACGAGTGGGTAGAGAAACGAGATGAAATCATTCAAGTTGGTATTACTGACTTCGCTCAAGACGAATTAGGAGATATTGTTTTCGTAGAATTGCCCAAAAAAGGAATGATGGTCAAAGAGGGTGAAGAAATTGGTGTGATAGAAAGCATCAAGGCTGTTTCGGATATATACGCCCCTGTATCCGGAAAAGTCGTTGCTGTGAATGAAACTGTCCTCAATAAGCCAGAGTACATCAATGATGAACCATACCAACGTGGATGGATGATTGAAATGGTGACGGATGACGACCTAGAACATCTCTCCACTCCGGAAGAATATCGTAAATAAACCCGAATAAACATGACCAACCAATTCGATAGATCTGACATTGAAGAGGTAAATAACTGCAATGGGAGTCCATTTACGCCCCATACCGAAGCGGATGTTCGGGAGATGCTAGATGCAATCGGTTCCGAAAATGTTGAAGAATTATTTGATATCCCTGAGTCGATCCGCTTCGACAGTCGACTAAATATTACCTCCGCGTCGGAGCAGCAGATCACAGCGCAGTTAGCACAGACGCTAACGCAGAATTCAGTTCAAACAGAGTTCCTTGGCCGGGGATATTACTCACATTATGTCCCTTCAATTGTCGATCACATATCGCTCCGCTCTGAATTCATCACCTCATACACTCAGTACCAACCAGAAATCACGCAAGGATTCCTTCAGGCTCTTTTTGAATACCAATCGTTGCTTGTCGAACTCACTGGCTTGAACGTCGCAAACTGCTCTATGTACGATGCTGCAACGGCACTTGGGGAAGCAGCTACACTCGCTGCCCGCGTTCGTCAAGTTAGTGGATCACGGATTCTCGTTCCGGATTACTTACGCGCTGAACGGCGTGCTGTGCTAGAGAACTACGTAATCGGAACTAATCTCACAGTTGAAGCGTTTGAAACCAAAAATGGACAAACTACCCCGGAGGTACTTGACCGTGCTCTTGATAACGACGTTGTGATGGTATACATCGAAAACCCGACAACTGAAGGCGTTATCGAGGAGCATCTTGATGAAATTGGGTCACTAATCGATAAGCAGGATTCACTGTTCTGCCTTGGTTCGGACTTAGTGGCACTATCGTTATTACAATCTCCCGCTTCCGTCGGTGCTGACGTAGTCGTCGGTGATGCGAGCGTCCTCGGACTTCCAACCGCATACGGCATGGGACTTGGCATATTTGCTTGTCGAGACGACTATATTCGTCAAGTTCCTGGACGGTTAGTTGGTGCGTCGGAAGATGCCCATGGAGAGCGGACATTTACGCTAACACTCCAAACACGTGAACAGCATATTCGTCGGGAGCGAGCGACGAGTAATATCTGCACAAACCAAGCTTGGGTCGCCCTTCGGACAGCAATTCACGCTGCATACCTCGGCCCGTCTGGTCTCATTTCGTTGGCTAAGAAATGTCATCAACTCCCTGAGAAAGTCGCTACAGTGCTTGATGAAATCGACGGCATCTCTGCGCCGGTTCGTGACTGCCATCATTTTCGGGAGTTTAGGGCATTCGTTGAGCCCGATGCACATCTGCTAGCGGACGAATTGATGGCAGACGGTTTTGCGATTCATGCACTTGATACCGATGTGATTCAAATTTGCGTGACTGAGGCAAATGAACGTCACGTGGATGATTTGGTGCAATCAATCACGGAGGTGCTCGAATAATGCAACTCTTCAATCAGGCGATATGGAACAATAGTGAGTCCGACGGATACGAGCCACTACTCTCGGAAAAAGGACTGGTAAATGTCGAAGTTGGTGAAACAGACCTTCCCGATAATCTTACGCGAGATACTCTTGAACTACCTAAACTCTCGGAACCAGAACTCGCGCGGCACTATACCCGGCTCTCACAGATGAATTATGGCATCGATAATGGCCCGTATCCACTCGGTTCCTGTACTATGAAGTACAATCCAAAATTCACCGAGGACATCGCTGCATTTCCTGCGACTGCAGTCCATCCGGATCGAGATTCTGAGAGTGTGCAAGGAACTCTCGAAGTGTATTTGAAATTGCAAGAGAATCTTGGACAGATCGGCGGAATGGATGCAGTAACACTGCAGCCACCAGCAGGTGCTGCGGGTGAGTTCACAGGAATTCTTATTGCAAAAGCATTTCACGAATCGAATGATGAGTCAAAGCAACGAAACGAGGTTATCATCCCCTCCAGTGCACACGGCACTAATTTTGCAAGTGCGGCGATGGCTGGATACGAAGTTGTTGAATTGCCAGCTGATTCTGATGGACGAGTCGATCTTGATGCGCTCTCAGCTGCTGTGGGTGACTCAACTGCTGCACTCATGCTTACGAATCCAAACACTCTCGGACTATTTGAACGAAACATCCAGGAAATTGCGGATATCGTCCACAAGGCTGGCGGGCTGCTCTACTACGACGGTGCAAATTTAAATGCACTCCTTGGACGTGCCCGCCCAGGAGATATGGGATTCGATATTATGCACTATAACGTGCATAAGACGTTTGCTACTCCACACGGCGGCGGTGGTCCCGGCGCGGGACCGATCGGTGTGAAGCAAGAATTGAAACAGTTCCTCCCCACGCCGCAGGTACGTGAAACCGATAACGGATACGAACTGTTTGAACCTGACCAGACCATCGGAAAAGTTCACGGGGCAATGGGGAACTGGTTAGTACTGCTCAAAGCCTACGCTTATATTAGTAGGTTGGGTAACGAAGGGCTTCGAGATACAAGCGCTAAAGCAGTACTTAACGCTAATTATCTCGCCTCACAGCTTGATCTTGAAATTCCGTTTCGGCCTTTCCATCATGAATTCGTTGCAAGTGCGGGCGAGCAGGATGCTGCCGACTTTGCGAAGCGAATGTTAGATTACGGTGTACACCCACCGACGACGAAGTGGCCGGAAACCGTCCGGGAAGCACTTATGACCGAACCGACTGAGGCAGAGAGTAAGAAAACTCTTGAACAGTTGGCAACTGCATTTAACGCGGTCAGCAACGAGAACTTCGAGGCGTTGGAACAAGCGCCAAATAGAACCACTGCCTGGCGAATTGATCAGACTAGTGCCGCTCGAAATCCTCGACTTTCGTGGCAGCACTTGGACAAGTGACTACCTGAACTATTGAATAATGAGAAAATTGACCGGCGCTTAATGTACATCAAGCGGAATGAGCAATGCTATCGTAATTTCACCCCTCGGAACTGCAATTCCTTTGTGGGCGAGAGACGCCTAGCTACGTTTAGAGAGTTGATCCGAATCGTCCCGAGAGATACTAGTAATCGTTGGAAGTCGCCAATCTTGGTAAATCGCGGTTACCCGAAGCGAGAGAACGGTCGCAATGCAAATCAGTGCGCCAAAGCTGCTGAGTTGTTCGGTTACAGAAACAATCCAATATGCCGTTCCTCCGATAAGCGCGCATGTTGCATAGATATCTTCAACAAGGACAAACGGAGTCTGGTCGAGAAGGACATCTGCAAGTACGCCTCCCCCCACAGCATTTACAAGCGCGAGTCCTGCAACACCGAACACAGAAAGTCCGGCTTCAGTCGCTACAATCGCACCCGTCGTAGCAAACGCAGCGAGACCTAGTGCATCAGCGAGTAGAACGATTGGATGGCTATCAGCTTTGTTAACGAAATTAGCAGCATAAATCGCGAGCCCAACACCTAACAAGGAGACAGTTACGTCTCCCGCAGATTGAAGCGAAATTGGAACCCGATTCACAAGGACATCACGAGTCGTCCCACCACCCAGCGCGGTCATTATTCCAACCACGGAAACACCGAATGGATCGAATCCTTTTTGAATGGCCTTCGTTCCACCAACAAAAGCAAATGCGACCAATCCGAGTACATTCACAACAACGAATGGATTAATCGATATCATACTACGGTAATCTCCTGCTCCTTCTCTTCGTCTGCTAATCTGTATTTCCGCCTACGAGCATCTCCGAGAACATAGACTTGTTCGACGACGCCAAGTGAACGAAGACCTTGAGTTGCATATCGAACTGTGCGCTCACTTAATAACGTCTTTTCTGCTAATTCCGTCGTATCTGCCTCTTCCTCCTGAATGATGGTCAGATAAACTAGCTTCTCGCTGGGTGAGCAATCAATAACTAGTTCCTCTTTCGGCCACTCCATTTCTATACCCCTCTGTCCTCAATAACCCTTGCTCTCGCTCTCAGGTAGTCAATTTCAATGACAACCTTGTTTTGAACGAAACGAACCAGTCCGCCGAAGGCCGTCCCATACAGAAACGGTGACTTCCAATTACTAGCGTCGATGCCACTGAACTCTGTCAAGAATATGTCGCACGTGAATATACTACCTACTATCATATTAGTCACATCGCGCCTGTGTGTATTGTTTCCAGCACCAATAACCCAGACATCTCTAGTAATTGATCCACTATCACCGCTGCGTACTCTTTTAACTTCGATAATTTGATGGCACATCCTGTTTTTCCCTATTTTTGTCTGATTCGGCGGTATTGACTATAGAAGCCATCGTGGAAATGTCGGTGCTCTGTATTCTTCCCATTTGTGTGTGGCCTGTTATCAGAGGAGAGTGCTTTCGGGTATTTATATCTTGGTGTAGTGATTATGGCCATTACTTGCATTTTTCTTCAAAACTGGGGAGAGGTGTCAATATAGAGCTTACGAATGTGATTCTTTTTGAGTGCGAACGATAGCTACGAATTGTGACCAATTGGTAATATAATAACAGTTATCTCTAAATTTCAGTCATGTGTTCATATTGTTCACTGAGGGCCGCGGCGTCCTCCGGCAATAGAGCAGTAATAAGAAAACCGGCATACTCACTGAAATATTCGACAAGTACCGCAATCCGGTCTGAATCGATCGCCTCGAGCAAATCTGACAAAACAAATGGAACTGTATCATACACATCGTGCACAAGGTAGCCAGACAATGCAAAGATGAGACCCGTGACTTCTCGCTCACTCTCGCTGAGGTGGTTGATTGTATCCTCGTAGGTGGTTCTTGAATCAGTACTTCGGATCACATGTAGATTGAAGACGCTTATCCAACATCTCTTCATTGAATTGAACGATCGTCTGAAGCTCAGATATCTCCGATTCCAAAATTTGGGTATGCATTGGATATACATGTTATAGCTTGCTTAGCTATTTTCCCTATGGTTAACCCTAACACAGAATAGAGATAAATTTACGGTGTACTGTGTTTTGTCTCTCTTATGGATCGGCTACGCGTTCCAAATGAAGAGTATCGAGAACGAGCAGAAACCCTGATTTCACGTGCGCACGAAGACGGGTATGACGGCGTAGTGCTGTTTGGTGCGCTAAATATTCACTATGTGACTGGGATGTACCATCTTCCGACCGAGCGTCCGTGCGCCGTTGGATTGACCGATGAGCGTATCGATATCGTCGTTCCACGACTAGAACGGGAACACGCCGAGTGTTCGGACTTCAATATCGATAATGTTCACGTCTACTTCGATTTTCCACAGGGTAATCCAATGAAACTGGTCGCTGAAATGTGCGAAAATCTTGGTATTGCAGGGAAGTCAGTGGCTGTTGATAACGATGGAAGTCTACGTCGAAATGGCTATACCGGACCATCGCTCTCTAGCCTCATTCCCGGTTCTGTTGGTGTTGAGGACTACGTGACGACGATGCGTGAACGGAAGAGTGAGGCTGAAATCGATCTAATTCGCGAGGCGAGCACGTGGGCACACCTTGGGCATCGACTACTCCAAGAAAAACTAGCGGTAGGGAAACGACCTATTTCGATTAGTGCCGAGGTCGAAGCTGAAGGAACCAGTGCGATACTTGATACCCTTGGTGAACGATATGAGATGACGAGTTGGTCGCGTCCAATGCAATGTAACTTCACGACTGGCTCAGTTACTTCGCTACCTCATAGCGTTGACCAGACGACGCGTATTCGAGAGGGAGACAACATCGTTACAATCGTTAAGCCCACCATCGGTGGGTATACGACTGAACTCGAGCGGACTTTGGTTGTTGGTGACCCATCGGATGAGCAGCGAGGTTACTTCGAGATAATGTGCGAGTCACAAGAAATCGCGATCGACACAATTGAACCGGGTGTCGAATACGCAGCCGTCGAAGAAGCAGTTATGAATTATTATAAAGAACAAGGCGTACATGAATACGTTCAACACCACATCGGACACAATATCGGAATGGAGGGACACGAGCGTCCGTTTCTCGATCGGGGGTACGACGGCACGATTTCATCCGGGGAACTGTATACCGTTGAACCAGGATTTTATGTCCCTGGAGTCGGTGGATTTCGGCATTCTGATACGATACTCGTCACCGAGACAGGGACAGACACTCTGACATACTATCCTCGAGATATCGACCAACTCATAGTTTAACTATCAGACATCACTGGAGAAAGTAATGAGTGCGAACGCGGATGGCTCATTTTCCGCGGGTTCGGGAAACTTGAGGAGTGTCTATGTTAATACGCAGATGACACCTTCTTGTTGGTAGGAAATGAGATGGATAACTACTTTATCAAGATAACCAAAGGACTCAACGATGGTATCACACAAAGCGTACGAGCGCGCTGAGAAATTTCTCCCGAAGAACATTGAATCACTTGTCTTGAACGACAATATCGACATTCATTGGATTGGTGACAGCGATCGATTCTGGTATCGTCGAGAGTGCCGTAACGGAAAAGAATTCATCCAAATCGATCCGGATGAGAACACCCGCACGCCAGCATTTGAACACGAGCGACTTGAGGAAGCGATTGCAAGAGAGACGGGCATTCTCCACGATCAATGGAGTCTCCCGTTCGATGAGTTTGAATATACTGACGACGAGTCGGCTATCCTCTTTTCTGTGCAAGAGACACAATATAAGTGTGACCTCTCGACCTATACTTGCGAAACAATCCCACAGGAGGAAGAGCATCCCGGTGAGTCACCTGATGGGCGTTGGATAGCATTCATTGAGGATCATAATTTGTACGTACGCGATACGGAGAATCAAGAAGTTATCCAGTTGACATCAGACGGTGAGGAACAATATGGCTATGCAACGCCCTACCCCTCGCCAGTAGATATGGTTGATCAAAATACGCAAGACATTGACCACTCGATCGAAGTAAAGTGGTCACCCGATTCAAATCGTTTGGTGACATATCAATTGGACCAGCGCTCAGCTAGACAGTTTGCTCTTGTCCAATCATCACCCGACGACCAAATGCGTCCAAGACACTACACATACACGTATCCGCTTCCTGGTGAAAATGGATTACCTCTCGCAGAACCAGTCGTTTTTAATGTCAAGCGGCGTTCTAGAGTCGAATTAGACGTCGATCCGATTCCAGTTCTATACTTTGGCGGTGAACCACTGCTTGACTGGTATGGGGATAGTGAACGCTTGCACTACATTCGTCGGTCTCGTGGCTTTGGGTCGGCGAAGTTCTTCGAAGTTGATTCGATCACTGGATCGTCTCGGATGCTAATCGAAGAGGAATCGGACACCTTAGTTGACCCACGAATGTCTCATGCACGGGTCATCAACGATGGAGAGGAAATCCTTTGGACATCAGAACGAAGCGGATGGCACCATATCTACCTCATCGACGGCAAAACGGGTGATGAGAAACACCAAATTACGGATGGTGAGTGGGTCGTGCGTGACATAAAGCACGTCGACGAGAACAACAGACAAATTTACTTTACCGCCAGTGGTCGGGAAGCGAATCGTGATCCCTACCTTCGTCATCTCTATCGGGTCAATTTCGACGGATCAAATCTTACACTCCTTACGCCCGAATTGGCAGATCATACCGTCACTATTTCACCATCGGGAGATTTTGTCGTTGATATCCACTCTCGAGTTGACACACCGCCCAGTACGGTACTTCGACAAAGTGCGAGTGGAGATGTAATACAAGAGTTAGAAAAAGCAGAGGTCGGACAGCTGCGTAGTACTGGTTGGATGCCCCCAAAATCCTTTGAAGTCACTGCAGCAGACGGTGAGACCGATATCTATGGAGTTATGTGGCGCCCTTCGGATTTTGATCCTACAAAACAGTATCCTGTAATTGAACACATATACACGGGGCCACACAACTATTTTGTGCCGAAGGGATTCGACGCATATCGATCCAACGCACAATCAATCGCTGAACTCGGATTCGTCGTTGTCATGGTTGATGGTCGTGGAACTGGACGGCGTTCAAAGGCGTTCCGAGACTGTTCTTACAAGAACCTGAGCCGAGACGGAATTGAGGACCACAAAGCGGCACTTTGCCAATTAGCAGAGGAGCACTCGTATATGGATCTCTCACGAGTAGGGATATATGGCCACTCTGCTGGCGGATATGATTCAGCTCGTGCACTTCTCCAACATCCAGACTTTTACAATGTTGCAGTCTCGTCAAGCGGGAACCACGACCATCGATTGGATAAGGCCTCGTGGAACGAGATGTGGATGGACTATCCGGTAGACGATCATTATAGCGAACAGTCAAACATCACTCTTGCCGACCAACTTGAAGGGAAACTGCTGTTGGTACACGGTGAGCTTGATCAGAATGTCCATCCGGCTGCGACGCTCCGGTTCGCAAATGCCCTTATGAAAGCCAACAATGACTTTGACATGCTTATTATTCCCAATGTTCATCACTCACTTGATGGTCACCCGTATTTTATCCGCGCTCGGTGGGATTACTTCGTTAAATACCTCCACAATATTGATCCTCCGAATGAGTATGAGATAAAATCTTACCAGTAGTCGGTCTTCGTAGTTACCAATTCAAGATCTGTTGTCCAGACTGTGATGATTTGACTGCAGAAATCCTTCGACACTAACCATTGAAACCCTTGTCCAAAATGGTGCCATCCTACTCCACGCGACCGAATGTTCGCTCAGAGAAACAAAAGAAATTCTTCGACTATTCGACGTAAAACGTTCCTATCAAACTATTTTTCGGATACCAAACCGACTCTATGATATTTTTCCAGACCCGCCGATGCTGGAGTCGTTGCGGGTCGCGGTCAACGAAACTGCTATCAAGATTAACATAGCATGGTCTTGGGTGTACGCCGCAATAGACACCAAAACAAAACTGCTACTCGATGTCAAAATGTTTGATCAGCATGGTAGCAATCAAGCGGCTGTGTTTCTCGTTGAGACACTCGCGGATGTAATAAAGCCGACAGATAGTCAGAGTACCTTTGCACTGTACGAATACGTGAACCCAGATACTCTCGAAGACATCATCGAAGTATGTGCATCCAAAAAGAGTGACGTTGAGGTGCGATTCACAGTTGAGGGCTATCTTGTCTCCGTTCGTAGCGACAATACCATCCCCATCTACGAACCGCCCGGAGCACACTGCGATACTAGTGAAAACCCATGCCCGGTTAGTTGATCAGGCTCGGTAGAGTGGAGAGAATTCAGTCTCGTGTTTGCTCGACAGTTGTCCGGACGGCATGTTCAAAGAAATCGCGGTCAGTTCACGTGAAAAGACGATCATTCCGGTCGAGGAGTTCGAAGAGTTTCGCGATCATCGTAACCGACGAGGGAAGGATTCGCTATTCAGCCTCGTAATCAGTGAGTCGGAGCTTTCCCTCGACTT
This sequence comes from Haladaptatus sp. SPP-AMP-3, assembly GCF_049568665.1. NCBI lineage: Archaea > Methanobacteriati > Methanobacteriota > Halobacteria > Halobacteriales > Haladaptataceae > Haladaptatus > Haladaptatus sp. SPP-AMP-3. The sequence continues at coordinate 222,148 of NZ_CP145900.1, forward strand.
CGTAAAGATGGCCCTTATTGTGCAGCCGTTCGACGATATCATCGGCAGCGGGCCGCCTAAGATCTTCCTCTTTCTTCAAAATCGCATACGTTTGCTCGTACGTGAGCTCTCCTTCATTTGGGAGCGCACTCGCGAGCGCATCAAGTGCTTCTTGCGCAAGTGGAGTGAGCGGCGACGTTCCGTTCGAGACCATTCGTATGACCAAATTCGAGTACGGGATAAGTAAACCCTTGGACAGAGTCTACTCGTGACACTACCTAGCTCATTGTGACAAGGAAACGGACAAACGACGTGGAAAGCACTGTCTAGATAAGGACGAGCAGGTCGAAGAGTTAGTGATTGATGCTACTCTCAAACCTGCTCAAAAAGAGTTTAGACACGGCTATGCTTGAATGTTGGGAGCGTGAGCGGACGGCGACGTTAACGAGACGCTACGCGTCTCGTTCGCACACCAGAAATCAGAGATTTCTGGGGACGCCCGTCAGGGCGTTCGCCGTCCGGCTCCACGCGACCGGCTGTTCACTCAGAGAAACAAAAGCGATTCTTGCGCTCCTCGGCGTCAAACGGTCGCATCAAGCAATTTTTCAATGGGTTCATCGGCTCGCTGACAGCGTTTCCGACCCGCCGTCGGCATCGCCGACGCGGGTCGCGGTGGACGAAACCGCTGTCAAAATCAACGGCGAATGGTCTTGGGTGTACGCTGCAATAGACACAGAAACAAAACTGCTGCTCGATGTCAAAGTATTTGATCGGCATGGGACCGATCAAGCGGCTACGTTTCTCGGCCAACTAGCCGAGAAACACGATCTCTCGGACACCGTGTTTCTCGTTGATGGCTACGGCTATCGGACTGCCCTCTTTCGAGTTGGGTTGAGCGGTCGGCTCAACTACACAGAGCGAAACCTGATCGAAAAGTGGTTTCACACGCTCAAACAGCGGATCGACCGCTTCCATACGTCGTGGGTGGGCAGTCGGCCCAGCGTCCAGCAGTGTCTTGAACAGTTTGTGCATTACTATAACCATCAGCGACCGCATCAATCGCTCAACAACCGAACACCTGTCGAAGAGGAGCTAAACTAGACAGTGCCAAACACGGCGAAATCCCAGAACACAGACTACTTCTCCTACGATCTAGATTATCATCTGATATACGACCGCAGATTTTATGTCACTGATCGTGCGATGACAGGGCTCCATGAAGAATGGTTGCCCATCTCAAATCAGCCATGTAATTCGCCGGTCGAATCCCTGATCCGAGTTATTCGGCCGTCTTGAACCCCTCACACGGTGATCGGTTTCAGACAACGAGCGAGGAGTACCGACTGATAGTGACCATCTACTAGATCACAGCTTCAGTACACCCGTACATTGATTACGTCAGCACACCAAGTACAGCGTATGCCCGTACGCATCGAGGAGTTCGAAGCTGGGGACCTTCCAAGCGGCCCAAGCGTGCCCCAACAGGTACTTGTCTATCTCTATACAAACCGGGACAAAGCGTTCACCCGGTCGGAAATCGCGACCAGTCTCGACGAGGACCCGAACACAGTTGGGACAGCCCTCTCGCGGTTGAAACAGCGTGAACTCGTCCGACACAGAGGAGAGTACTGGGCGATAACGAACGATCTTGATCGAGTTGCAGACGCGTATGCTCTCCACACGATCACGGAACGGCTCAATCAAGACGAAGGAGCGATCGAACCTGACGAGTGGGACGCAGTTGCTCCGGACGAACCGCATCCAAGCGAGCGAGACGAATAAATGCAACCGGAACGTGGCGATGTGGTTCGAAGTTCAGACCCGTTCAAACTGGGCGAAGATAGCCAACGACCGTGGCTCATCGTCAACAACGAATCGCATCCGTTCGGCGACGAGCAGTACGTGGCTGTCGCCATCTCGACGAAAGAGTACGGGGATTCGATTCCTCTGGAGTCAGCTGTTTGGAAAACAGGTGGTGTACCGTACGAATCGTTCATCTCTCCCTGGGCAGTCCACTCCCCTCGTATCGAAGATCTGGTGGCGTGGCAGGGCCGAGTCACGAGGGAATTCGTCGATCACGTCGTTGAGTCTCTTGAGACGTATCTTCGATGACGGTCCACTGTGCACACAGATTTCATTGAGAGTACCGGAGTGTGTTTACTTCCGCTTATCAAATTAACCGGAAAAGTTCGACTATATGCTGATTAGAGAGCGTACATTTTGCTCTCAATCGGATTAGCTATCAGCTATAAACTGGGCCACACCATCCCGGAAAGACCAGTCTTCTTCACGATTCTCGGTGATGACGATCATCACATTTTCTGAGGAGATCCCTGGATCCTGTTCTAGCAAGTCAGTCACACGAGCGTAAAACGCCTGTTTGTCTTCGCGATCCTGGCCAGCACGCATTGTCAACTCAAGCACGGCTCGATCCCCGTCCCGATCTTGTAACTCGAGTTCCTGCGGAGGGAGTTCTCGGATGAGTTGATAGCGGTCACCTGGTGGGAAGTCAAGCGTATCGAGGACAGCCGTGTTGACCGCGTCAGCAACTGTATTTCGATACTCGTCGGACTTGCCTGTCAGAACTGAAATTGTAACTAACGGCATACGGAATCACTCTCCGTCCCGCTCGATCACAGCTTTTGCAAGTGTGTCTTTGTGACCCTCATTTGGACCGCCAGCTATCGTCAGGAGTTTCGCATCACGAAGGTAGCGCTCAACGTGATATTCGGTTGTGTATCCGAGACCCCCGTGGAGTTGAACCGCTCTGTTCGCATTGTCGACCGCGGCCTGCGTTGCGTTGATCTTCGCCATGGCAAACTCGCGGGTTACATCGTGGCCGCGATCAGCGCGATCAGCTGCTCGAAGTGTGAGCAATCGAGCGGTGTCGACACGTTCTGCCATCTCGCCGAGCTCCCATCGCACGCCCTGGAAGTCACTGATATGCTGGCTGTATTGCTCTCTTGAACTCGTGTACGATACTGTGTCTTCAAGAGCAGCACGAGCGATACCAACACCTCGAGCAGAAACGTTCACACCGGTATGAATTTCGCCACGCTCGACATAACCCTCTCCTTGCTCGCCAACGAGGCGATCAGCAGGAACGTAGACGTCCGAAAGCGAAATGCGCGGTGATTTGACGCTGTTCGCACCTAACGTATCCCAGTCGTTCTCTCTATCGAACTCTTCGGTTGGCACGAGAAACGCGCTAATGTTGTGCGGTGCGGCCTCATCAGGACTGGTTTTCGCGTACGTGAGAACGTAATCCGCGTCGTAGAAGTTCGTCACCCATTGTTTGTGCCCGTTGAGTACCCATCCGTCCCCCTGCCGTTCGGCCGCTGTTTCCATCTCCAATTTGTTGCTACCGGCGTTGGCTTCGCTTTGCCCGAGCACACCGACTGTCTCGAATGTCGCCATCTCGGGAAGGAGTGCGTCACGTTGCTCATCGGAGCCGAAGCGCTCGATGACTGCCGCGACGCCGATATGCAGTCCGAGGGCACTCACTACGGACATACACGCAGCTGAAAGTTCTTCGATCATCAGCGCGAGTTCGACGAGACCTTCACCGCGTCCGTTGTATTCTTCAGACAGCGTTAATCCCGCGAGGCGACGATTACCGAGTTCGTCAAGAATTTGGCTGGGATACTCGCCTTGTTGATCTAACCGTTTCACTTCGGGTCGAATTTCGGTTTCTGCAAACTCCCGAACATCGTCTCGAAGCGACCGTTGGGTCTCTGTTAGTTCGAATTCCATAGATGGGTACGGTACTGGCGAACCATTAAACCAGGAGCCGGACATAGCAGGTCTTCTGCGATTGAGAGCCATACTTCCATCTGAAGTTAATCCGAACCTCGAAGAATAGCCCCTACGAGAGCCGTGTGAGTCCGTTTTGTCCCAACAACTTCGCTTCAACTTTATGGAGATGTTCGTGCAGGGTAGACGTAGAAATGTTCAGTTCCTCCGCTAGCTCGCGGGCCGATGTTTCTTTCGGGTGTTCGTAGTATCCCTTTTTGCGGGCGAGTTGCAGTACTTCGAGCTGGCGTTTCGTGAGGTGATCCAGAGGAAGCGCATTTGTCGCGGGCTGACGACTTCTTTGTTCCATGCTACGAATGTTGATCTCCGCATTCATCTCTTCACGGACTTGTTCAAATCTCGTCTGAACCGTCTCCCGGTCACGGTTTGTCGCAAGTGACCAATATTCTCGTCCGTCCCGGATATCGATCGGACCAGTACAGACGAACCCTCGAGACGTCAGGGGTTGGCTGATCTGCTTGCGTCCGTCGTGATTAACGAGGAGTTCCCGCACTACGTTCCCTGGTTTCGGCACGGTTGTTCGCTGGAAGCCAGGGGCCATCTCGGATACTGAGTGGACATGTTCTGATGCGTTCGTAGCTTCGATGCCCTCTGCAATTGTCTCCTGATCATCTGCGTAGATCGTAAAGAGTGTCGCAACATCATTCCCAGTCGAATATATTCCGTATCCAAGAAACCCAACCGCAACTTGCTTCGTAACCTCGATCTCCCAGCAGTCGGGATACCAGAGATCAATCGACACATGGAGTGTTTCCTCACCGTTCTCGGAACCAGTCATGGTAGGAGATTATTCACGATGGCTAGTAGAGATTGTCATCAACGAGTGGCCTTTCGAATTGGAACTTCGTCACCGAGAGATTTGCATCACCAACTGCGCACAGATCGATGTGGGGGTCCCGGGGTGGTGTTACTTCCGCTTATGGATTTAGTGGGTAATCACAATCAAAGGCCTTAAACATATGAAAATAAAGCGAACATTATCCGAGAGGCATTAAACAATTTTGACTATTCTATTTTCAATATCCTGTTGAGAAGCACCGAAAGAGTCGCCGTTCAATACGACTGGATGAAGATATTCAATTACCTGACGCATGGTGCTCATCTAAAGGCATGTCACGGACTAACGAACCGATCGACTGAGGGGTACTTGACCAGCTAAAAAATGCCCTACGTCTGCAACAGCAGATACAAAATACGAGGGTATGAGACCGCTGTCCCCCGCGATTAAACCAGTTCATACTGAGTGTACATTCGCAGGGGTTAGAAACGGCAAATATCGAATGGTGAGCGCGTGAGTGAACGGCGATGTTAACGACATGTGTCGAGTTTCGTTGTATGCCGGAACGCAAAACGTTCTGTGGTTGCCCATCAGGCCATTTGCTGTCCGCTTTCACGCGACCGAATGCCAATCAGAGGTCCGAGAACGATTCTCCGTCTCTTCGGCGTACGAAAATTATATCAATGACTAGTCATTAGAATAGACGGTTGTTTGGTATAAATTTGGCCCGCAGTCGATATCGCCGACGGAGCCCTCGTAGACGTAATTGTCGCAAACCAATGGCGAGTAGTCTTGAATAGATAATACAACACCACCGGAACAATCATCGCGTGATATCCAATCGTTTGGTCGGCGTCCCACCGATTTGGCAGTTGCGTTTTTGCACGAGCTAGCGAGGAGTATAACTTCAAAAAAAGGCATGTTTCAGCGAAGAATACAGGTTTCGGTTCATTTCTTTCTGATTTGGTCGAGAATTCGGCTCGACTCTACCGAGCAGAACTTGATCAAAATGGTTTGATGCATACGGACTACGTTTCGATTGCTTCCAGAAGTCGTGAGTAGACAGTTGTCCTTGCGGTGATTAATGTCTTGAATGTATTCTGCATTACTATGGCCGTCAGAGACGTCCCGACCGTTCGACAATTGAATTCCTACCGAGGAGGAGAGAATCTAGCCCATGCCATCCCGTATCATGAAAAATATTTTTCATATATGCTGATTAGTATGGAAGAGATCTCCATCGATCCCGTCTCGTTCGATGAGTTGGGTTTCTGTCCGTCGGGGTCTTCGACGAATACATAGCGTGAACGTTCGACTCGCGTATGGATCCGCCTCGAATCCGAGAATCCACGAGTCTCCGGTTCCTACTTCGAGCTAATCTGCTCCATGTGGTGGCACGTATCCACAACTTTCACACGACCAGGTTTCGTAGTCCCGAACGATGCCGTTTGAACCACAGCGGCTACATTTGTAACGCATCGATTCGTACTATAGTATCGTCAATCATAAAATTGTCTATCGACAATTGTCGAAAAACCAGTCAATTAAGCCCTCAATATGACCGAAACGAATGGCTATCGATACAGCCACCCGGGCATTCAGTTCTGGAATGATCGTCCTCGTTGAACAGTACGGATAGAAAAACGGACGGCAGAAAGGATAGATATAAATACTGTCTCGGAAAGGCAGTGAATGTCCTTGGATGACAGGGACTCAATGAACAGTCTGGCAGGAAACAGATGCGACTCGTAGCTCAGTGTTTGTCCCCAAATTGCCGCTAATTGCCCCCGCTCGACTGTCATCGCGGCCCTTTCACATTTTTTCGGCTCACGATAGACGATGATATTCGATCGTCTTTCTCGTTCTTCCTGAGTTCTACGTCTCACACGCTGCCGAAGGACTGTTAATCGATGTCTCGGTTGATGTCGAACTGCGTCGCATCGTCACGAGAGAATCGCGCGGGCCGCGAACAGTAGGTTCTCCTTGCGCTCCATGACTCGGCGATAGAAGTACTGAGCCCACTTTCCCCCGTAGGGGACGTATTGAACCACACGCACCCCGTCATCCGCGAGGTCGACCTGCGCGTCGTCGCGGACACCCATGAGCATTTGGATCTCAAAGGGAGTACCATACTCGTCGTGAAGGTTTCGGGCAAGCGAGATCATCCGTGGGTCGTGGCTGCCGACAGAAACGCGCTCGGATTCGCGGAAGAGGTAGTCGAGGTGCTTCTCATAGGCTTCGTTCACCCGTGATTTGTCCACATACGCAATCGAGGCAGGTTCATCGTACGCTCCCTTGACGAGACGAACGGTCGCATCGCTCTCGGCGAGTCGCTCGAGGTCGTCGTCGGTCCGCTTGAGGTTCGCCTGGATAGCGACACCCACATCAGCCCCGTCGCGTTCGGCGTTCTTGACGACGGCGTCGAGTGTCGCGTCGGTCGTCGTGTGGTCCTCCATGTCGACCCAGACAAAAACATCGTGGTCAATGGCGCGGTCGACGATGTTTTCGAGGTTTTCGACAAAGACGTCTTTGCTGACGTTGAGACCGACTTGACTGGGCTTGACGCTGATGGACGCATCGAGGTTGCGGTCATCGATCTCCGCGGCCAGATGGCGATACTCTGCTGCATCCTCGAACGCGGGGGAGCGCTCGTGATAGTGTTCGCCGAGGAGGTTGAGAATGGCGCTGATATCTCGGTCGTTGAGCTCGGCGGCGTACTCCAATGCTCCTTCGGTCGACTCGTCGGCGACGAAGTTGTTTGCGATCGGTGGAATCACGAATATCACTCGACGTTCGGGTGGCAAAAATGATTCTATTTTTCCGAATAGCGGTGGACAACTGCTACGAAACCCGCGTGCGGGTATTATTCACAATAGTAGAACCAGTTGGTGATTGTACATATGGAAGATGGTACCCCTCACCATGATGTGGTACGTTCCGACGGTAGCGAGGGTGGCGGATCCATCAATGTGTAAATCCTTTCGAATAGTGTGAAGTAGCATAGCGGATGGTCGGGACCGACCAGTACTTGTCTCCTCTCACAGCGCACTCCGGGAAGACAGCGGGACAAGGATTACAGAAGTAGTTCTGTAACGGACATGGGTGGGTGTCACGGCTGGTCTTCGACCATGGCGGTGTAATCTCGGAGGTTGGCGATCGGTTCGAATAGTGTGAACCACGCGCTAATTTACCGATGTGATTGCGGTTTCCCGGGCGAGAGTGGCCACCAGCACGCGGTTCCCATAATGCGAACGCTTTTGGGTCGGGGTTGTGTGATGTCATACTATGACAGACGGAAGCCGGACGTTCACTACGACGGAAACGTCGTTCGCAGTAGTTCACGCCATCGAGAACGCGGATGGAGCGACGTTTTCGGAGCTCAAGTCGCAGCTTGAGCTCTCCAAGAGTACGCTGTACTATCATCTGACCACTCTCGAGAAGCTCGGGTACGTGGTGAAAGAACGCGGGGTATACCAGCTGGGTCTGCGGTTCCTCTCGCACGCCCAGCATGCTAAGAACAAGGAGCCCGCGTTTGACGTTGTACGTTCGAAAGCGCGAGATCTCGCCGACCGGATACCCGAAGAAATCTCCTTCGCCACCGAGGAGAACGGTCGTCTCGTCGTGGTCTACCACAACATCGGTGGCTCCGCGATGACCGACTTCAAGATTGGTCAGTACCTTCACATGCACGTTACTGCAAGCGGAAAGATGTTGCTCGCGGAGATGCCCGAAGAACGTGTCGACGAGATCATCGACCGCTGGGGGCTCCCAAAATTCACGGAGAACACGATCACGGATCGGGATGCACTGAAGGCGGAACTAGATTTAGTCCGTGAACGAGAGTACGCGATCAACGACGAGGAACAGCGTGAGGGGCTCCGAAGCGTTGGTGCGAAGATAACGAAGCCTAACGGGTACGTCCTTGGCGGCCTCGCCGTAGACGGTGCGACCTACCGAATGACCGACGACCAGATCGAGGAACAGACAGTAGAACAACTGTTCGACACGATCGCCGAGATCGAGGCCGAATTCGACTGAGTAGGGTCGTGACTCGCAGGAGATGAGTCCAAATCAATACATTCATATATTATGCCAAAAATTCTCATACGACTATGGTACAAGCGGGCATGGAAACCATTATCGGGCTAGTTGGCTATCTGATCGTAGTGGTAGCGATCGGTCACTGGGGGTCGAAGTTGGTCTCCTCCGAGGAAGACTTCTTTCTCGGGGGCGAACAGATTCCCGGCTGGGCATTGGCACTCTCCGAACGAAGTTCCGGAATGTCTGGATGGCTTCTCCTGGGCGTGCCAGGATTAGCGTGGTCGGTTGGCCTCTCCGCTATCTGGGTGCTCGTTGGCACAACCGGTGGGGCCATTTTCCAGTGGATCGTCTACGCGCGGCCGTTTATGGAGGGTCGCAAGGAGACGGGTGCAGTTACGCCAATCGGACTCCTCGCTGAGAAACTCCCCGGTAACTCGCCAGTTACTCGTGCGCTCCCGGCGCTCATCACCTTCGTGTTCTACATGGGCTATGTTGGGTCACAGTTCCTCGCCGGTGGTAACATCTTCAAGAAGGCTTTCGGGATCGATCCTGTCATCGGGGTCCTCCTCATCGGTGGCGTCGTTACGGCGTACTCGCTCGCTGGCGGGTTTCCGTCCGTCGTCTGGACCGATGTGATGCAAGCATTGTTAATGGTGTTCACGCTTGTCGTGCTTCCAGGGTATCTTCTCGTGGGCGTATTCCTCGATCCTTCCACCTCCCTATTGGGTGGACTCGCGGCTTCCGGAGGAAACCGGGCGGCGTGGTTCGGGGGACGGATCGGTGCCGCCGCGCTTGTTTTCCTCGGCGCCAACCTGAGTTGGTTCTTCCTGTATCTCGGCGGCTACCCGCACCTTGACGCCCGGTTCATGGCGGTTCGTAACAGCGACGACCGCCGCTCTGCCATCATCGTAGCGACCATTTGGGGCGTCCTTACCTCGTCGGGCGCAGTGCTCCTCGGCCTCCTTGCGCGCGTCATTGACGGTGCTCCGCAGGCACTGCAGGCAGATCGCGAGATGGTCCTCCCATTCATGGTCTTGAAACATCTCCCCGGACTGCTCGGGGGAATCCTCCTCGCGGGCGCGTTAGCGGCGATGATGTCGACGGCCTCCTCGCAAATTGTCGTCGCTAGTTCCGCGGTCGCACAGGACGTCTACACCGATATTCTGAAGAAAGGACAGGACTTCAGCGAGAAAGCCCAGCTACGCGTTTCCCGGGTCGCCACGCTTGCGGTCGGCGTGATCGGGCTCGTGATCGCACTCCTGACGTCGAACCTCGTGTACACCCTCGTGAGTTACTCCGGCACCGGGCTCTTCTCCGCTTTCGGGCCGGCATTCACTCTTCTCTTCTTCTGGCGACGGAACCTCTCCGTGGCAGGCCTCGTGGCGGCATTCGTCGCCGGTCCTGGCACGACCATCCTCTGGATCGCTTTCGGAATGAACTCGGTCATCACGGTTCGTCTTATCGCGCCGCCAATTGGGTTCGCCGCCGCAATCGGTGCCTCGCTGCTGTGGCCGAGCGAGGAGTTGACTAGCCCTTCCCCGTCCACGAGCGCTGCGAATCAGGATTGACGGCACGAACGGCGGAGGGTCGACAGGGAACACCCCTTTGAACGTCAGCACCACGACGTCATGTGGAGAGTACGACCGCGTGTGGAACGTCGTTTTCATTGCCGCGCTCTGTCCGTTCGCTGGTGTGTCTTTTCAGTCAGAAGAGCGGCCCTACACCCGTGTGGCATCAATGACTTTTCCGAATAGACTATGGTAGTAAATCCCAAACTATAATACCAATCAACTACCTGCTACGGTTGTGCAAGCAAGAGACTTTGATAACGAATTGACGTTCCACGGGTACAACCAAAACGGTAACGTCGAGGAGTTTCACGAAGCGTACGAGGAAGCCGTCGAAACTGTCAAAGCGGAACTCGGAGGGAACCACCACCTTTGGATCGACGGTGAGCGGGTCGATACGGATGACCATTTCGACGTCGTATCTCCCGGGAATCTGAACGTAACAATTGGTGAGTTCACCGCCGGAAGTTCGGAAGACATGGACGCTGCCGTCAGCGCAGCTGATACCGTCACCCCTGAATGGGAGGCTTCAGATGTCGATACCCGTGTAGATATCTTCCGTACCGCTACGGATATCATGCGAGACCGGAAATTCGAACTCGCGGCGACAATTTCCCTAGAGAACGGGAAAAACCGGAAGGAAGCGATGGCTGACGTTGACGAATCTATCGACTTCCTCGAATTCTACAGCCGTGAATTAGAGCGGTCTAATGGATATGATTTCAACACTGGAGAGCCGACTCCTGGCCAGCATACCAAGAATTTGCTGCGACCGTACGGTGTGTTTGCAGTTGTCGCACCGTTCAACTTCCCAATGGCCATATTCGTCGGTATGACCGGCGGTGCGTTGATCACCGGTAATACGGTCGTCGCAAAACCCGCGAAAACGACATCACTGATTGCACACAAGTGTGTCGAAATCTTCATCGAGGCAGGAATTCCAGAGGGTGTTCTAAACCTCGTTATGGGCGGTGGACGCGATGTCGGCCAGCCTCTGATCGAACACGAAAACGTTTCGGGTGTAGTTTTCACCGGATCGCGAAGAGTCGGGGTGTCCATTCAAGAGACATTCTCCGAGCAAGGGAAACATGGGCCTGTCATCGCTGAACTCGGTGGAAAGAACCCAGTGATTGTCAGTGATACCGCAGAACTCCAGGACGCGGTAGAGGGCGTGATGAAAGGAGCGTTCTCTTTCAGCGGACAGAAATGTTCCGCGACTTCACGCGTGTACGTTCAAGAGGACAGAATCGATGAATTCACGGATCGACTAGTCGCCGAAACGAAAAAATTGAAGATCGGTCGGGGGACTGAACGAAATACCTTCATATCACCGATCATTAATGATAGTGCGCTCGAATCGTACACGGACATCTGCGAACGCGCTGAAGAGGAGGGGACAATTCGAACCGGTGGAAATGTCGTTACAGTCGGTAACCTCGCAGACGGTCGGTTTGTCGAACCGACGGTAGTCACTGATATCCCTCACGGTCACGAACTTGCGCGTGAAGAACACTTCCTTCCGTTCGTCACGATTCACCCGATATCTGATCTCGACGAAGGAATTGAGAAGTCGAATGACTCCGAGTACGGGCTCTGTGCTGGACTCTTCTCGCAAGACGACGGTGAGATCGACCGCTGGTTTGATGAAATCGAGTCTGGAATGTGTTATGTGAACCGCTCTCAGAGTGCGACAACTGGTGCACTGGTTCAAGCACAACCGTTCGGTGGATGGAAGTACTCAGGGACGACAGGTAAATTTGCTGGCGGTTATTGGTACCTCCAGCAGTTCATGCGAGAGCAGAGTCGAACGCGAGTTAACTAAACGATTGGCTGAGGAGCGTCACGGATAATCGATCGATTTCACTGAGCCATAGAACATTTGATATCGTGAACGAGACATTCCAATGCAACTTCGCGGTGCTCATGCTCTGTGGCCCTCGTACACTCGACATCGCCGAAGTGCCTATTTGGCGAAAAGGACGTCTCACGCATCTAGGGAGACTGTCGCGCCGGATTTCAATTATCCACCAGTCGACTTCGACTGTCTGAGCCATCACACCTCCATAGATTTCATTAGGGGGATCGGGGGGGCACCACTTCCGCTTACTGCAAAAAGCGGCAGTAACCCAGAGACCACCACCCATTATGGAATCGCTAAATAGAAGACCAATACCTGCCGAAAACAGCATTTAGAACATTCATAAACCATATAAAGCGATACCAAAACTCAGCATCTTGGAAGTTCGCAGTTTCGGAGGATGGGCTAGTTTTTGGCCATATATCCGTCGACTAGTGGTTCTTCTCGGCGGTCGGAAGCTGATAGCGAACTGTTATGGACGTGACTACCGGATAGATGTGAGAAATTGCATGAATTCTGGCGCTGCTGAATAGTGTCGCCACTCACGAGCAGCGGACTCAGCGAGGGCTCAGGCGGTTAGTCGGGTGGGATCAAGGCCGAAACAACGATCTCGACACACTCACCCGCGGTCAGCACGGGTGCGTAGTCCATCCCACCGTCGACGCCTGCTTTCAGTAGGAAGTCGGTGAGCCGCCAGATATTGTACAGCAGCACGGCGAATACGAAGTAGAACAAGCGAACGCGATAGTCTTTCGAGGACGTCTTCGCCAGAAAATCCCCCTTGATGGATTTGTACTCGTTCTCGATCTGCCAGCGCCATCTGTACCGGTGACAGAACGCCTCGGCCTCCTCTGGCCCAACCCGAAGATTGGTCGCGAAGACCGTTGTTTCCTCGCCGCTCGTCGATGGTACGTACAGAAACCGCATCGGATGCGACCCCGCCTCGACGTGGACGGACGCGGATTCGACAGCGACCTCCTGGTTGTCCTCGTCCATCCGCTTGAGTGCCTCGCGTTCGGAACTGGTGATTCGTTTCGGGATGAGGTAGTTCACATCCAGGTTCGAGAGCGTCTGGAACACACGCATCGAGTCGAACTCACGGTCACAGAGTACAGTCTCGATCGGCACGTGTTCTTTCGCGCGCTTGACAAGCTGTCGGACAACGCGGTGGATCTGGTTTGACCGGTTGTCATCCCTCGCCGAACTCTCTCGGACCAGCTCGACCGCCAGAACGAACGGGATGTTCCGGCCGATGATCGACAGCGTCGCAAATTTGAACGCTCGGCCCTCACCATCTTTCGTGCCGCTGACCATCGGCATCTCTTCGACGTCCCCGTAGTAGGGAATGGTCGTGATGTCGATAGCAGCGGTGACTGGCCGACGGAAGGATGCTTCCGAGGCGATGACCGAGAGCAAGCGGTCTGTGGTTGTATTGAAGCCCTCAATGAGCTCGTCAGGGTCGAATTGTTTGACGGCGCGGAGGTGGGTGTCGCCATGCGGGCCGTAGTCGTCGCCTCGTCGATACTGGAACCGTGCTGCTCCCTGGGCGGTGCCACAGCCAACCATCCCCATGAATGTCTGCAACTCGCAGAAGCGCGCGTCCTCGTAGGACGCGTTCGCGGCCCGGCCAGAGTCAAAGTAGCCGAAGGCGTGATCACGCGCGAGGCGCGTCGTCTGGACAATCTCGTCCTGGGAGAACGACTCTTCTTCTACTGAGTCCTCCTCTACTGGAGACTCGTCAACGATCTCTGCCTTGGGCCGCACCTCGGGCGCGGGAATGTCGAAGTCGTGGACTTCTTTGACGACGAAGTGGGCGGCGGTCTGGATGTATTCCTGGGCGGCGTCGTCAAATCGATTCCGCCACGCCCGCGAGAAGGCTGATTCATCGGGGACGCGGCTGAATCCCAAGCTAGTAGCAATCTCTGGTTGCCGTTTCAGTCGTCGGGTGAATGAGGCGTAGGAGTCGCCCGTGATCTCCAGATAGATGAACGAAAGCACCATAGCACGAAAGGACAGCGGGCCCGGATGCCAGGCGGGATAGCCGTCGTGGATTGTTTCCACCGACTGGTCTAGCTTCTCGAATGCCGTGAGGAGGTCGGTTACCTGGAGGTCATCTCTGATGGCGATCCCGAGTTGATAGGCCTCACAGAGATACCGCATTCGCGACGTCTCACATGAATGAGTTCCGTCAGAACCACTCATACAGGGCCTGTGAGCGTGCAACGAATCAACGCTTCGAGAGAACCTACGGGGACGTTCAACTGTAACGAGTCAGCAACCGACCACAATGACACATCCCCGGATAGTGCTGCGAACTTTAGCTCGCGGTTCTCGCCGACTTTCGTTCCCCTGACCATCCTCACGTCGTTGAGGAGCGGTTCTTGGGTGAATTGATTGACGGCCTGAAGGTGGGTATCACCGTGTGGTCAATGCTGTATACCGCGGTGGTACAGGTAATATGTGGCGCCCTGGCGGTGCCACAGCCGACCGCCCCCATGTAGCTCTTACCAGCCGGGTGGTCCGGTGAATGTATTCGTGTACCCACACATCCTCTGATTCGTGCTGGCCAGGGGTACTTCGACGTTTTCGATGGCCAGTTGACCGGCTTCAATCCATTCCCACCATATCATCTATATGTCCATCGTGGACTGGTTTGTTGAACCGCCAAAGAGTCATAGAAATCGTCACGAGACCAATACCGACGAGTCCCATTGCGACAATCGGCGAGTACAGGTCGGCGACGACACCGCCGATGAGTTCGATAGGTATCGCAGCGACTCCCTTGGCCATCGAAATCGAACTCAATACCGTCGCACGGCCAACGGTCGTGATGTGCTCGTTGAGATATTGCTGTTCTACGGGTTCGAGTACCCTGCTAACCGCTCTGAAAACGAAGAATGCCGGGAACGCGAGAATCGGCGCCACCAACACACTCACGGCGAGCAAACCGGCGATGATCGGTAGGAGACTCAGTAGCCGAGGGAGCCCAAGGTATCCCCGCAATTCGGCAGAGAAGTACGTGAGCACCCCCGAGACCCAGATCAATCCAGCATAGAGCCAACCGATATCCTTGATTACCAATCCGAGACTCAGTGCGATGGGCTGAACCCATACCTGGACAACCCCGAACAACCCGAATATCAGGACGACGTACAGGACGAAGGGGCGAAGCGTCGGTCCAAACAACGCTTCCCGAGACACTGCCAACGCTCTTTTCGGCGAAACCGGTTGACCCGTCTCCCCGTCGACTGTCCTGTCTTCCGACGCGGGCAGCGAGAGCAGAAGTGGAATCCCGAGAGATGAGACGACAGCGGACGCGAGGAAAGGAAATAGTAACGATAGCTCTCCAAGGTATCCACCCACAATGGCACCGAACGCTGCAGCGATGAGACCGAGGCCGCGTGCCCGCCCCCTCACTTTCGTGAATAAGTGTTGTGCGTTCCGTTCTTGTAGCGTCTCGAAAAGCCACGCACTATCAGTTCCGGACTGGAGTGCGTGGCCGAGGCCGAACGTTACGTACACGGCCGCGAACCCCATCGGCGTCTTCGCTACCACGTATCCGAGATTCGCCATGATGAGCAGGACTGCACCGAGAACTAGGGTGTTTCGCCGGCCGAGTCGATCGCCGAGATAGCCGGTGGGGATCTCGGCGAAAAAGACAGTGATCAAGTAGACTACTTCGATGATGTGAATACTCGTATACGTCAATCCCGCGGACTGGAACAACAGGATATAGACTGCGACGCCGAACCAAATGGTTCGCGTCACCTCGTAGAGATAGTACCGCACCTCAATGCTACGGAATCCGTCCCACTTCATCTCCGTTCTCCCCTCAAAGAGACATCCCTACCTCTCATCACGCTCGATCTCTTGGATTGTGTTTCAATTCATCTTCGATCTCGATTAGCGGTGTCATTCGAACTACGACACTAGTCGTCCCAGGGATTTCGTAGCATCGCTCGTGAACATATTCACGGATTGATTTCCGTGAGACACTGCGATGATGGGTGAGACAACGGGCTGTATTCGACGATATCGCTGGCCAATTTGACGACCTCGAGATACAACGAACTGGTATGTGTGTCGCACCCGATTCGTACCCTATGAGTCTCATCGCGGAATTTCGACTGCGAGATCCACGCCTTCCGTTGGTCGACATCGTAGCAGCGACACCAGGGACGAACCTCGAAGTTGATAGAACACTAACTGTCGATTCAGATCAGCCAGTCGTCATTTGCTGGGTCGAAACCCCATCATTCGAGACGTTCGAGACAGAACTCGCCGAGAACAGCACGGTAGCAACGTACTCAGTGCTAAGAACCACTCGGGAACAACGGCTCTATCATGTGCAGCTACAGAATCCACTGCTCTCAGTCAAAACGGCATTCGTTAAACTCGGGGCAGTTCCTGCCGGGAGAAGCACGATCACTGACGACGGGTGGGAAATTCAGGCGAACTTTCCAAATCGGGACGCACTGGCTCGCTTTCGAGACATCTGCCGTGAACGCGAGATCTCGTTCCGACTCGATAGTCTCTATGAACCCACCCCGAAGAGTAACGAGTTATCCAATATGGGCTTAACCACCAAACAGCGTGAGGCACTCATAACTGCCTACGAAAGCGACTATTTCCATATCCCCCGACGGACAACACTCGGTGATCTGAGTGAGCAACTCGGTATCTCGAAACCGTCGTTCTCGAAACGGCTTCGTCGGGCCCAGCAGCACGTCCTCGACGACGTGATTGAGAACAGACGTTTATAAACCGGTTCATATATTAGCCAGATCTTCTTTGGAATGCGAGGTTTGGAAGTAATATGGCCAGCACGGACGAGACGAGCAATGACCGTCAGACAATGGCATATGACTCCGAAGTCGCACCCGGCGTCTATCGATTTGGAACGAACCGCGTCAATTGGTACGTTATCGAGGCGGATGGCGAACTGCTTGTTGTTGATGCAGGCCTCCCAAATCATTGGGAACAACTGGTAGACGGTCTTGATAGTCTTGGGTATAGTCTCGAAGACATTGCAGCACTGATACTGACGCACGGTCACGGTGACCACATTGGTTTTGCCAACCGACTGCAGAAGACCGCCAATGTCCCCGTACGGGTGCATTCGGCGGATGTAGCGCTGGTCGAGGGCGATAGTGAGGAGAACATGCGTGAGGTAGTGTGGAATCTCTGGCGACCGGCCGTAATTGGGCTGCTACTCGAGTTCAGTCGTAGCGGTGGGAATCCATCACCGGTAGAGACGGTTGAGTCGTTCGAGGCCGGAACTGACCTCGAACTACCGGCGACACCACAGGTGATTCACGTCCCCGGTCACTCTGCTGGCTCATGTGTGCTGTATCTCTCGGATCGAAACGTCCTCTTCTGTGGCGATGCACTCGCCACCGTCGATCTCAAAACAGGTCGTGCTCGTGGTCCACAGATTATGCCGATGTTTACCGAGAATACGAAGCAGGCTGTCGAGTCACTCGATCAGCTCGGATCGCTCGGCGAGGTCACGCTGTTACCAGGTCATGGTGATCCGTGGCGTGGCGAAATGCACGAAGCAATCCGGCTTGCTCGTAGTAGAAAGTGATATTGATCTCGCACCAATCAAACGAGCCGGAAGGCACTGGTTCTACATTCGAAGTCGTGTCAGATACACAGTTAATCGGGTCGCTTTCTTTCTCTCAAAACAGTATCTCTCCCACCAGAAAAGATATCGCATACCAACAGACAACTTTCATGTATGTCCTCGAAATCCCCACAACATCGTATCAAGCGGCTGAGAAACCAGGAGGTAGAACGTGTCCGAATTCGTCTTCGAGAAGTCGGAATGATGTGGGAAGACGTTGACCTGGAACGCTCGATGTTCTGGGGCGCACGGAGGGGTGATGACATCACGGGAGTCGTCCGGCTCGAACTTGATCTTCCTCATGCCCTGCTGGGATCGTTATACGTCGAGCTGGAATACCGTGAGCAAGGACTAGGTCGACGGCTCGTCCGATACATCGAAACGGAAGCCATGGATCGAGATGTCGAACGACTGTTCTTGTTTAGCACGGAAGCCGGAGGATTCTTTCAAGAACTTAGCTACGACGAGGTTGCTGTCGATGAAACGGTCGATGCAGTACCAGAGGTTCCACAGGTCGAATGGTATCGAAACCATCCTAATCTTCTGCAACAAGAAGTTACGTTCGTCAAAGAGTTCGCCACGCAGAGATAGCGACTTGGGTGTTCATCTCACTGGTTAGATTATGGCTAACGACTGACATCGCGCCGGGACGTTTCCAACCGTTGTCCACTCACCGTCAACTCGTCGGAGCACTGAGCCGGTGTGCGTTCCTGCGAACACATCTTCGTCGGCTCTATCGGGTGCCGCCCACGCGAGAATGAACTCGTCACCATCACCAGGATACGATACGACTTCAAGAGAATCGCCCTGATCAGTCGACTCGAACAGCGTAGCGTCCATCTCGCCGGCCCAAGGGCCTCGAGTCGCCGCCGTGTACAGCCGTCCGTTATGAGCGAACGCTTCCCGGAAGTACGGGTGGTCGTGATCGTCGAGTCGCGTCCACGAGTGGCCGGTCTTCCGCGTCCGGTAGAGCCCGCCTCCACACGAGACGACCAACTCATCCCCGCTCAGTGCGAGGACGTGGTGGACGTCGTACTGGAGATCGTCCGCTCGTTCGTCATGGAGTCCCGCTCGGCGCTCCTCCCAGGACTCGCCACAGTCGTCGCTTACGAGAACGCCGCCGACCTCGACGCCGGCTATCACTCTATCTGGAGTGTCAGGGTGGACGCTGAGACTCCTGATGTGGGCTACGTTACGGTGACGCGGCGTGTGCCACGTCTCACGCGACGGTACCTCCTGAAAGCCCGCCAGCTCGCGCCACGAGGTCCCACCGTCCGCTGAGACGTACAGATGGGCCGGGTGGGTCCCGGCGTACAGACACTTACCGTCAGGACTCGGGGTCACCGAGTAGACTTCGCGCCGGGGGACGTTCAGGTCGGTCCACGTCTTGCCGCCGTCACGCGAGCGGAACAACCCGGAGCGCGTGGCCGCGAACACCACGTCATCAAACCGGCGAACTCGAAGGACGCTGTCGGTCGCAAGAACGCGCCGTGAATTGGCGACATAGTCAATGGGAGCGCGGTAGACGCCCTGGTCGGTGCCGACGAGCAACGTCCCACGGGGCGTCTCGTTGTTCATCGCGGGTCCTCCGCGGCGGCGTCCTGGTGGGTCGGCACCCGCCGCAAAACCCCAACGATAGTCACTCCCGTGGTCAGGTGCATCAGCCCGAGGATCGCGTAGACGACTGCGGGAGCGCCCGCCAGCGCGGGTGTGAGAAGGTTCGCGTACGAGAGCACCCACACAATAGCGGCAACCTTAGTGAACGTCCAGTTCGGCCGCGTCGAGTAGCCGGCGATGATGCCGTACGCAACCGTTGCGCCGACTGCACCGACCGCGAAACTCGCGACGACCGGCCCCCAGCCAAGCGGGAGGGGTTCGAACGTGGACGGGACGTCGACCATGGTGAGTGCGAGCTCGAGGACGAGGCCGTTCACCGCGCTTGCCGTAAGTATCGCGAGGACACCAGCTCTGATAAGTTGCCTTCGGCTGATGTGATTCGACGCGTCCGATTCGACGGTCGTTGCAGCGGATGTCATACCTAGTTCTCACACCGGAGCTGTCACTGCAGTACGCATGAACATGTTCACGTGTTTAGAACACCCGTCTGCAATCAGTTCTTCTCTCAGAAATGGTGGAGTCCGAACGGCCCACATCCGTCCCACCCTTCGAACCTATTGCTCTCTAGACCTCGTTCACCGCGGTCATCGGCTCACCGGAATCAGCTGCGATGTGGATCCACTCGACCGTGGTCGAGTTCTCGTTCGAGTAAACGAGGTCTGCACTCGTCCGTGGCGAGTGGTCAATCATTTCCGCTCACTGTCACGGGTCGAGTGCTCGTCTCGCCGGGAACGATGCGTGCGTAGCTGACCGCCTCCCTGCCGAGTGTGGTGGTCCGGCGAGCGATGTCGGCGTACTCGTCGTGGAACTCGCCGGTCTCGTCGAACACCTCGCCGGCGGCCCCGATGCCGACCTGATGAGGGAGCACCCACGCGTGGAGCGATTGGGCGACCATTCGCAGGTGAGACAGCGCGCCAGGATACGAACTCGCACCGCCGGAGACCGCGAGGAGCCCCACCGTTTTCCCCTCGAATTCATCGAAGCCACAGTAGTCGATCGCGGTCTTGAGCGGCGAGGAGTACGACCCATGATAGACGGGCGTCCCGAGGGCGATCGCCTCGGCAGCGCCAACGCGCCGCCGTAGTTCTGCGGCGTCGCCTGCATCCTGGGAACCCGCATCGAAGACCGACAGGTCAAGGGTGTGCAGGTCGACGAGGTCGGTGGTCGCCCCGGCCGCTGTAGCCGCGTCGAGAACGTGCTGGAGCGCGGTGCGCGTATGACTCCCCGAGCGGAGACTGCCACACAGGGCGACGACGTGAGGCTTGGACCCCGTCATGGTGACTCCCCGGCCGAGGCTGTACGCTGCGGGACTCGCGACAGCAGGCCGACGATCGCGACTGCCGCGGCCACGTGCATCGCCCCCAGGGTCACGAAGACCGACTGAGGTGCCCCGGATAGCTCGGGCGGGGGAGACACGAACGGGACGAACGAGAGGCCCAGGACGAGCGTCGCGACGAGCGCGAACGCTCGGTTCGGCCGCCGGGAGACACGAGCGACGGTGGCGTATACGACCGTCGCTCCGACGGCCGGAACCACCGAGCTCGCGAGGACCGGCCCCCACGAGAGCGGGAATCCGGCGGGAACGCCCAGTGCTTCGATCGTCACGACGAGGATGGCGCTGTTCACGACCATGGCTACGATCGCCGCGAACAGACCGTACGTTGCGAGCCGGTACACACCGACGTTCGGTGCTGATTTCGCGTCGGTTGCGGTTGCCAGTAGAGGCATGGCGGTGCTACGAGTAGCGACCCCAGGCAAGCACCGGTGAACAGGTTCACCGATTAATAGGGGATCGTCCGAGATGTACCGAACAGACCGCACGTTCGCTCTGTTCGGCGCGCGTCGCTGAAGCCCCGCTCACTAAACGGCGGCAGGGGCCATCGGGCAGGACCAGCACCGTTTACTCCGGTCGATTCGGAGGTTCGTCGATATGACTGCCCTCTACCCGCAGATCGAACCGTACGACCGGGGGATGCTCGACTTCGGCGACGGGAATCACGTATACTGGGAGGCCTGTGGTAATCCAGACGCAAGCCCGCCCTCGTCGTTCACGGTGGTCCGGGGTCGGAATGTACCACGCCACCGCCGGTACTTCGACCCGGACCGCTATCGGATCGTCCTGTTCGACCAGCGCGGGTGTGGGCGAAGCACACCTCCCGCGAGTGACCCTGACACGGAGATGCGCTGTAACACCACGAGCCATCTGCTCGCCGACATGGAACGACTTCGTGAACACCTCGGCATCGATCGGTGGTTGCTGTCTGGCGGTTCGTGGGGCTCCACGGTGCTTCTCGCCTACGCGGAGCGGTACCCGAGTCGGGTCTCGGAGATCGTCATCTCCGGTGTCACCACCACGCGACGGTCCGAGATCGACTGGCTCTACAGAGGCCTGTCTCGGTTTTCCCGGAACAATGGGAGCGGATTCGGGCCGGGGTCCGCGATGACGACTACGACGGTGATATCGTCGCCGCCTACGCACGCCTCATGAACGACCCCGACCCGCAGGTGCGGACACGCGCTGCGGACGAGTGGTGCGCATGGGAGGACACGGTCATCTCCGAGGAGCCGAACGGAACGGCAGACGTCTACAGCGGCCGCCCACCGGACGCGAAGCTGTCGTTCGTTCGTATCGCGACGCACTACTCCTCGCACGGCGCGTGGCTGGAGGAGGGCGAACTGCTCCGCGACGCCGACCGCCTGGCTGGCATTCCCGGCGTTCTCGTTCACAGACGCCTCGATCTGGCCGCCCCGCTCGACACCGCGTGGGAACTGCACCGCGCGTGGCCCGATGCAGAATTAGTCGTCGTTGATGACGCCGGGCACACCGGCAGCGACATGATGACCGAGCGCAAGCGCAGCGCACTCGACTCCTTCGCCCGGTGATAGTCAATGTCGGATCCGGCTAGGCACGATACGGAAGTGCTGGACTGGAGCACCCCTGAGCTAGTTCGTCACGACTCTCCGACTGGGAAAAGGGGCGGCCGTTCGGTGTCAGTCTTCCCATTGCACTCGGTCTGCAAGACGGTGACGAGCCCGTCGAAACTGCGCGCGACTACCTGATACGAGATCGCGTGCAAACAGCCGTCGAAGCAGCGATCGTGGTCGCTCCGCGAGGAAGACGTGGGCACAGTCGTACGCTTGCGCGGCGTCGACAATCTGGTCGGCCTCGCTGCCAACCACGCCGACAGCAGTAAACTCCACATCAACAGCAACGAGTGCCTCATGGCCGATTCGGGCCGCGCTCAGACGACCGCGCTCCTCGGCCTGAACGAGAGTATACTCTGGGAGGTCTTTGATCCGTGCGTACACCCCCTGTCGACCGGCGAACTCGCGCTCGGACATCACTCGCAACAGCACGAGTTGGCTCCCCCTACCCGTAGCGTACGCCCCCGCCTCGCGGACGAGTCGATGGTCGATTTCTGTTCCGGTAAGGGTCACGAGCAAATTTGGTGAATGGTCATCGATAGTGGCGTCGATCATATTCTTGAGTGCGTAAGCCCGAACTTCACTGGGCGATCATTCCGCGACCCGAAGGACGCGTTTCCCGCGAGTGTGCCCGTCTTCGACCTGCTCGTGGGCGTCCTTCGCCTCCGCAAGCGGACGCACACTGCTGACGGTCACGTCGAGCGTGCCGGCTTCGAGAAGGTCAGTAATCTTGGTCAGCGTCGCTGCGTCGGGCTGGGCGAAGACCGAACGGCCGTAAACCCCGTACTCCTCGATTAGTTCCTCGGACGGTTGTCCCTTCAGCGACACGAGGGTGCCACCTTCGGAGAGTACCTCGAACGAGCGCTCGCGCGTGTCGCCGCCCTGCGTGTCGATGACGAGGTCGATGTCGCCGACGACGTCTTCGAAGCGCTCCTCGCGGTAGTTCACGAACTCGTCGACGCCGAGGTCGGAAAGGAAGTCCTCGCTGTGGGCTGAGCCGGTGCCGATGACGGTCGCGCCTCGCCAGTTCGCTAACTGAACGGCGATGTGACCGACACCGCCGGCGGCGCCGTGGAAGAGCACTCGGT
Source organism: Haladaptatus sp. SPP-AMP-3 (assembly GCF_049568665.1). Lineage (NCBI taxonomy): Archaea > Methanobacteriati > Methanobacteriota > Halobacteria > Halobacteriales > Haladaptataceae > Haladaptatus > Haladaptatus sp. SPP-AMP-3. The sequence continues at coordinate 245,441 of NZ_CP145900.1, forward strand.
CGCCCTCGGAGAGTTCGCCTTTGTCGAACAGCGCTTGCCACGCCGTTAGCGCGACCATCGGAACTGCTGCGGCTTCGGTGTGATCGAGCGCTTCGGGTACGCGGACGACCCCCGCTGCGGGAACGGCAGCGTACTCCGCGTAGGTGTTGCCAAGGCCAGGGGGCCCGCCGACCTGACCATAGACGGCGTCACCGGCTTCGAACGCCGTGACGTCTGCACCGACCGTCTCCACGACGCCGGAGAGGTCGTACCCAGGTATCCAGGGAAGCGGCGGTTCGTTGATGATTCCCCGGCGAAGGAGACAGTCGAGTGAATTGACGCCCGCTGCGTGGACGCGGACGAGCAGTTCGTCGGCGGCCGGTTCCGGGCGCGGGGCGGTCTCGTACTCGAGGGCGTTCGGGTCGCCGAATTCGTGGACGCGAATCGCGTGCATCTGGTCTAGCATCGTAACCACATTGGATTCTTCCGTGGGGGCTGCCACGGATTCACGGGTGAACACGTTCACCGCCATATATACTTGCGGCCCAATCCAAGATGTGACAGAGTATTATGCCTCGTGTCCGTCTGAAACTCAACCCAGGGGCCACCGATGATTGGCTGGCGAATCTGTCGACGGAGTTTCCGTACACCGAGTTCCAGCTGTTTTCGAGCCATCCCACCAACGATGGCCTGCTCGGAGTGATGGAAATACGGGGCCCGGACACGGACGCCATCGTTCGCCGCTTCGAGGATGCCTCAGAGGTGCGTTCGTACGACGTGTTACACACTGACGAACGGTCAGTCCTGATTCGGGCGACGACGCCAGTTCCAGAGGGATATCGCGCGAACCGGGCGTCCGGAACGCCGCCGAATTACCCCGCTCGGATGCAAGATGGGTGGTTACACACCGAGCTTTCGGCCTCTCACGATCGGCTCTCGCAGTTCACCGACGAGTTACACGCGTCCGACATACCGTTCCAAATCCAGTCGTTGACGCAATCACACGATTCGACCGAACGGCTCACGGACCGCCAACAGGAGTTCATCGTCGAGGCGGTCGAACGGGGCTACTACGATAGCCCCCGTGGCTGCACGCTCACTGAACTGGCGGCGGCGTTCGACGTCAACAAATCGGCCGCGAGCGGTGTGCTCCACCGCGCCGAAGGACGGATCATCAAGAAGTTCGTCGCATCGTCGGTCCCGGACAACGAACCGAACAGCGAACCAGAGTAGCCTGTTCATCTCGAATGCCTCCTATTCAGATGGTTAATTCGAAATAAAGCCACGCATCAAATCCATCCTCCGAAACTGTGGAAGTTGAGACTACAGTGTGCTTAGCAGGCCTATGATGCGTATTTTCGGACGGATCAGTACATGGAAACCGCCTCAGGTCGTCTCGCAAACACCCATTCTTGTTGTTTTAGTGATTATTTCAATGATTTTCAAAACTACTACCAGTGTCGCCACTCGGAAAGGCAACGTGCGGGCTGACTGAGTAACTTTCTACCCAATTCCCGTCGCCTTCTTCAGTAGCGTGAGCGTGTTGTCGGCCGTTATCACCGGCGAGTGCTCGTACTCACTGGTCAACGCGACTTGCACGAGCAGATCGACCGCTCGCCAAATCGAGTACAACAGACAGGCGAACACGAAGTAGAAAAACCGCAGTACGAAGTTCTTGGAGGTCGTCGCGGCCATGAACCGCTTGGTACTCCGGTAGCCGCTCTCGATCTCCCAGCGATAACCGTACTCACTCAGGAGTCCCACATTACCATTACACATGAACACCGAATACTGCCGGTGGTCAGTGTGCTCAGAATTCTCGTTTCGGCAATACACGAGCGTCGTCTGGTGCCACTCGTTCTTGCCTAAGTGGAGTTTTCGGTCGTTCACATACCGGTCTGTATCGCTCTTTAGGAGTCGCTTCGCTTGGGCTCTCTCGCTCGTGTGCATCCGCTTCGGAACGACGTACGTGAGCCCGCGTTGGCTAATCATCTCCAGCACATGCTGGCTATCGAACTCCCGGTCCATCAGCACGTTATCGACGTGGACGAGTTCCTCAGCCGAGTCAAGCAGGTCCTTGACGATTTTGAGCCGACTCTCGCCTCGACGTACGGGACGAGCGTCCAGGATAATCGGGACAGCATTGCCGACCAACTGTACCGTCGCCCACTGGTAAGCGTATTCGTCCGAACTCTCTTTCGTCCCGAGAATCTCGTCTTCATGGCCGGTGCGGTCGCCCGTGAACGGATTGTCCTCCGTCAAATCAATCGCGACGATCCCAGCGTACCGGTCATACGAGGACTCCGGAGTTAATATATGTAGGAATATTGGTTGTTATAGCATGGTGGAAGAACGGACACGGCGACTAGGTGGCTTCTTAACCCGATATGGAATCTTCTATCCAGGCATTGCAACTGGGTGTTCCTACCTCGCAAGCACGATTCTCGCGGCAAGTTTCGAAATCATCCTATTCACTGTATTCGCGATAGCCGCCGTTCTGACCGGATTCAGTGCGATGAGTGGCCCCTCGTCGAACGATCCAGTTCATGCTCAAGGCGGGTTCTTCGGCGCGGTTGACGTTGGGGAAAACTGGGGAATTACTGCTATTGTCAAACTGGTCCTGTTTGACGTGGGAATGGCGGTGGTGCTCACTATCTACACTTTCGCATGACTGGCTCTCGGGTGAATACTGCCACGAGATCCCCCTCTCAGCATATTCTATACATTGGGAACTGCTGACTCAACGCTTGCAATTCGTCTGCTAATGGCTCCAGGTCACATATATTCCGTAGATGAAGCCGGTAACTGTACCTTCCGTCACACTACTGGGAAGGATTATGAATGGCGTGTTACTACTTGTTGCTGGCAACGAGTGGTGGTGAACAAGTATGTCAGAGGTGAAGATAGCTGCGCCTACGAGTGTGAGACAAATGGCTCCGGCAACACTCCAAACGACGATGGTAACAGCCTGTTCGCCCCGATAGTCGCTTGTCGCTAACCAGTATCCAGCGTAGAATAACACTACTGAAAGACAAAGTGGGAATACGACACCAGAGATAACCGGCATCGTATGTGAATTTTCGAGAAGATGGTCAATGTGCATCAGTCCAGTTATCACTCCGATGCTGCTGAGAACCATCCCACTAAGCCTGCGCTGAAACGCAGGAGTTCCGATTTGGAGCCTACCCATCTTCTGGATTATTTCGAAGAGGCTGGTTTTGACCATCAAACAAACGATACAGTCAGTACTTCAAACATGTATGGATACGCCCTGATGAACGAGTGTAAATTATTTAGTACTGAATAGAAAGGTAGTACATTATGAGTACAACCGTCTCTTCCATCCTCGTTGGCCGCAACCAGCACCGCTCTCGACAGTTTTCCGCTTTGGGGGCGCTTTTGGTCTTGGGAGTGCTTTAGCATACACCGCGATAGTGCTCGGTGGGCTTCCGGATACTTTTCCGTTCATGATCGGGCCAGTGGTAGTGGTGCTTGGTGTCGCGACGATCAGCGCGTTTCTCAACGACAGGTTTCTCGTGAGTGGGTTGATCACAGGCTTGTTCGCACTCGGGGGAGTCGTTGCGATGCATATCAATGCCAGTCTTGGTTCGGTTAACTATCCTGTCTCGCTGACGACGGACATCCATATCCTTGCGATTTTCGTCGGCCTTGGAATCGGAGGATTCGCCATCGGCGCTATTACACGACGTGCGATAACACACATTAGATGAGAATCGGAAGGAGAAGTGGATACAGTGTGATGATCTTGGTAATGCTCTCCGGTAGTGAACTCAAATTGTGGAGGATAGGGTAACAGACTTCGGGATTTGCAGGCGATGACAAAAATCTGACCCAGATATCCATTTAAAAGCAAAATCTCAACTTTTGACATCGAATTCCCACAACATCGGAGGATCAAAAATTGAGAAGTTAGCTCAAGAAAAGGTACTGCGTATCTACCACGAGTAACTATATCCAAGATCTTATAATATGACTATACAATACAGAAATAATGATTTCACGACGGAGCAAAGCCCGAATTAGATTTCTTAGTGCCCTCTACCGGACGATTCAAAAGGGTGCTCGGATACTGGGCAATCAAGAGGGCGAACCAAGCCACCTGAATCTTCGGTACTTTGTACTCGGGGTTACATACCAAATCGTGCATGGTTGGACACGTGACCGCGACTACTGGAAAATCCGCACAAGCTACTGGCGTCGTTTTGCGACCTTTGTCGCGCTCGTTGCTGTGTTCCTGAAGCTGATGATTTCGATTACGGACTCTGAACGCGAGAGTCTCGCGCTGGGGAGCGCGATTGGAACGGTACTTTATAGACTTTGGTATGGAGTTCTCTACCCTCTTCCTAGCATAAACGAGTAGACGAACACGCACAACCTATGTGAAGGGATTACAACGGCTAGAGAGGTCTTCAAGGTAGTCCGGCGTAATTCACGAGTCTCAGCTACGTCGAGAGGCTGGCTACGGTACATCAAAGAACTCGTCTACCTGATTATACAGACGACGGAGAGAACGACAAAAGACACATTCAGAGCGGAAAATTATTGTTTAATTGTACTTCAGTTTTGGTATGATCTCCCGCAAAGCACGCCTCCGATACATTCCATACGGATTGATAGTCATTGGTTTCATAGCCATGTGGTACGGTTACTTTGAGCGTCTTCCATTCCTTCTCATCGGAGTCGCCGCCATCCTTGGAGCAGGGTCTGTCCTCGTTCGTGGATACACCGCAGCTAATCTTGCAATCATGTTTGGAGTAATGGCACTAAGCGGCTTTCTTGGGGTTATCTATGCAGTTGGTGTCAGCGGGGCCTCAATATGGGCTATTGCCTATCTTGCAGTTGGAATTGCGGCAGGCATACGGGCCAGACAATACTGGCAGGCCCGTCCGTGGAAACCAGAAGATAGTGGCTGGTAGGGTTGTTAGATTAGTGCTCTACTAAGTAACTGGCCTAGCTACAATCTCCCCGAACAGGGTCTCAGGTAGCTCCACCGTATGCATTGAGAGCAGCAGTCTCAACTTCTGCTGGTGCCGGGAGATGAGACTACAGCAGGTATAGAGGGGCCAGAATGCACAATTTCATCCAATCCACACTTCTGCAAGCGCTTCAAATAGACTCCCAGAAGTCATTTCTGAGTACTATTCTAACTCTTTCGCGAATTAGCGATGGTTTGAACCAGAGCTGCCGCTGATGACCAAGCGTTCACTGCCTTGAAACACGGGTTTAGCCAACGCCAGTCCGCTTCAGCAGTGTAAGAACCGTGTTTGCCGTCACAATTGGTGATCGCTCGTACTCGCCGGTCATGTCGATCTGCACCAAGAGATCAACAGCACGCCAAATCAGATACAGCAAGCACACGAATACGAAGTAGAAGAATTGCAAGACAAAGTTCTTGATATCGTTGCGGCAATACACCTCGACGAAACAACTGTCAGTTCGTCGGATTGAAATAGACTATTCAGGAACAGTACCAATATGAATCAGCCGTCCAAGGAGAAAGCAAACAACTGGGATACAACTACCTACGATGAGGGTCACTCATTCGTCTTCGAATTCGGCGAAGGCGTCGTCGATCTGCTTGAACCAGAAGCTGGCGAACAGATCATCGATCTTGGCTGCGGCACCGGCCATCTCTCCCATCGAATTGCCGACGCCGGAGCGAATGTCATCGGCCTCGATGCATCAGAGGAGATGATTACGAAGGCACGCGAGACCTACCCCGAATGCGATTTCGTCCATGCGGATGCCCGTGACTTCTCGTTCGCAGAGCCATTCGATTCCGTGTTCTCGAACGCAGCACTTCACTGGATTCCTGAACAAGACGCCGTCCTCGAATCGATTACAAATGTACTCCAACCCAACGGACAGTTTGTCGCCGAACTCGGCGGTATAGGGAATATCGCTTCCATTGTTGAGACAGTACAAGATGTCGCGGCTGAGCGAGGATACGAGGTCAAAAGCCCGTGGTATTTCCCAACTGTCGGCGAATACACTACGAAACTCGAAGCACACGGCTTTGAGGTCCGCTATGCAACCCTCTTTGACCGTCCGACAGAGCTCGACGGCGGCACAGACGGACTCTCGTCATGGCTCAGAATGTTCGGTGATAGTCTCTTGGCCCCGATTCCAGACGAAGAACAACAGGGGATCATCTCGACCGTCGAGGATCGTCTCCGGGGTAGGCAGTTCATAGATGGGACGTGGGTTGCAGACTATCGCCGGCTCCGTATCGTTGCCGTGTATATGGCTGAATGATCTGTTGTCCGCATTGAGCGCACCAGTCTCAACTTCTATTCAAGGCGGAAGTCCACTCGTGGTATGAGGTCGTAGCGATCGTGCGGAAGACCTGGCGTCGGCATAGTCTGTTGGTAACATTCTCTCTTCACTGTCTACAGACACGAGTCACCCTGGTTGATAGTCATCTCTCCGTTTACACGTGGATCATTCATATCCTGCTACCCTCCAGCCCGCTCAGAGGCCATAAGAATGAGCCGACTGCTCACTTCTCTGTCGCATTGAAGCAGCTCGCCAAATATCAACTAGTACAATTGCGAGTCCGATACCTAACAAGACCAGAGAGGGGATATGGGTTATCTGCCAGAGAGCTATAAAGCCGACCGCTGTTGCACCAATCGTTAGAGGCAGCGAACGATTTTCAGGCCACTCAAACGAATTCACACCCGAACTTCTTGCCGCTCGACCTTCATTTTTACCCTGTCGATAGACGCATGGTTACTGACAAGGGTCCCTTCGATAGCTAAGATCCACCCTCATCTGCTAGCGAACCGTATAGGAGAGCGATCAGAGTTCAAATGTACTGAATGAGATACCGTCTCCTCCATGCATTGAGAGGAATGGTCTCAACTTCTGTGCTGTTCGCAGAACAACACAGTTTCGGAGGATGAGTCATTTTCGGATATTTTCTGGGCCAATCGCGGCTTTATTGGGCTCGTTTGGTGAGGATGCAACTGCCACTCTCGGATGAATTTCCCCAAGTGAACGAAAATAGCCTAAAATTTGGGGTCTCGCAGAGCGTCGTCACTCACAATGAGTGATCCGAGTCGGTGTGAAGCGCTAATCCGGTGGGAGTAGCGCTGAGCAAATCACTCGACGCACTCACCAGCTATCAGAACCGGGGCGTAGTCCATCTCTCCACCGACACCCGCTTTCAATAGGAAATCGGTGAGCCGCCAGATGTTATGCAGTAGTACCGCGAACACGAAGTAGAGCAGGCGTACTCGGTAGTCCTTGGAAGATGTCTTCGCCAAGAAGTCGTTCTTGATACTCTTGTACTCGCTCTCGATTTGCCAACGACGGCGATATCGACGACAGAACGCTTCGGCTTCCTCGGGATCAACCGAGAGGTTCGTCGCAAAGACTGCTGTCCCCCCGCCCTTCGTCGAGGGAACATGCAGGAACTGCATCGCGTGCGAACCCTGCTAGACGTGGACAGTTGCTGATTCAACGGCAACCTCCTGATTATCTTCGTTCATCGTCTCGAGAATTTCTCGCTCGGTGCTCTGGATTCGTTCCGGGATGAGATAGTTTACATCGAGATTCGAGAGCGTCTGATACACACTTTCGAGTCAAACTCTCGGTCGCACAGCACCATCTCAATCGGTACGTGCTCCTGTGCGCGTCAAACAAGTCGTCGGACTACCCGATGAATCCTATTCGGTGGGTTCTCGTCCCATGACGAACTCTCACGGACAGGTTCGACAGCGAGGATTAGCGGGATATTCCCCCCGACAATCAAGAGCGTGGCGAACTTGAATGCTCGACCTTCGCTGTCCTTCGTCCCGCCAACCATCGGCACTCCTTCTACGTTACCAAAGTAGCGAATGGTCGTGATGTCGGTCGCTACGGTAACAGGACGGCAAAACGAAGACTCCGACTGAATTACCGAGAGGAGTCGTTCCGTCACCTGCTGAAATCCATTGAGCGGGTTCTCAGGATCGAATTGCTTGACTGCTCGGAGGTGAGTGTCTCCGTGGGGGCCGTACTCTTTGCCTCGTCGGAACTTGAACCGGGCCGCACCCTGTGGTGTACCACAGCCGACCATCACGATGAACGTCTGAAGCTCAAAGAATCGCGTGTCCTCATACGTCACGTTCTTGGCTCTCCCGGAGTCGAACGGACCGAAGCCATGCTCACGAGCGAGACGGGTTGTTCGATACATTTCTTTGTCAGATAATTGGGTGGTATCCTCAACCGAGTCAGTAGTCTCCTCTGATGACCGCTTGACTTCCTCCAGTGGCCGGACTTCGGGAACGGCGAGGTCCTCGTTGTGTATCTCCTTGACTAAGCAGTGTGCGCTGGCAGTGACATATCCACGAACATCGTCGCCAAAGCGATTGCGCCACGTTCGAGAGATGACTGACTCGTTTGGAACTTGGTCGAGACTGAATACGTCGGCAAGTTCTGGATGGCGTGTGAGGGAACGATAGCTGTCTCCGGTGACTTCCGGATAAATAAAGAGTTTGAGCATTCCGTGGAATGGATACGACGCGGGATGCCACTCTGGATAGCCGTCCTCAAGCGGATCTGCGTAGAGCGTGACCTCGCTCACCGCAGCCCGGAGACACGCTCCATCTCGCAACGCCTCCCTGAACTCGATTCCGATCTTGTAGGCATAGGTCATCCGACAAGCACGGTCCGAAAGGGGTATTGAGAATTTCTCATCTGATTTCGATTCTAAAGCGGTAATGAACAACTACTTTCTCCCTCCCTATTCTTTCAGTTAGGTTCCAAATGGGTGATTAGGAAGAGTGATTGGCTAACCGGGTCGGTCACTCCGTGCTTCATCAACCGGTCCATCAAGAGGAACCTTTCCCAGTATCTCTAATTCATCTCCCACCGCCACCTCAGACTTCCACTCTGATTCAGGAACCTTTGTATTGACCATCAGGCGGAAGTAGTGGTCGAACCGTGCGCGGTCTGCCCACTCTGGAAGTGTCCGTTCACGGTTCTCGATGAAGAGACGTTGGAATTCGGAATACTCTTCGCCAGTATGGGGATCTCGAACTGGAACGATACAGCGCTGGCACGGATTTGCGCCTCGAAACGTCACATCACCGATTCGAAACGCGACTCCGTGGTCATGATCGGAATATAATCGGTCCTCCCAGAACGGAGGAACCCCGCCAATCTCGAGATTTGCTCGGAGACGGAGGCGCATCTGGTGTTCGTCCAACCCGTCGAACCAGGAAGCGACCTCGCGGAGGGTGGCCGTACTAATCACTGTGGGTCCCGAGAGAACTGTATCGTCCGGGAAGCCCCCTTTTGATTCCCTTTTCAGATGGACGGGATAGCCGAAATATTCGGTGAGCCAGTCAGCGAGCTCGGCCCAGTCGTCGGACAGGTTGAATCGACGTGCGGATTCTTCTGACTTCCCTTCCTGACGGAGTGTCACGTGCTGGATAGCGTCATCAAACGATGCCCTGATACGGTGTACGTCAGCAGTTCGTTTTCCGTTGACGTACTTCTCATCGTCATCAAACATCGCGTATTCGCGGTCGTGTTGCAGGCCGCCATTTTCGCCGATTTCTGCGGTTTGCAATGTGACCGGTTCCAGTGATTTAATCGGATGAACTGCGATTCGAGTGAGATGTGGGAAAGACGTGTCGCTCATGATCGGTAGCTCTCCCGTTCATAGCTATGCTCCGTGTCTACGTCGGTGATTTCATTATTTTCGTTCACACGGACAATTGTTGGTTCGGGTTGATCATCATGTTCGCATATCCCGTATGATAGGATTATGACTGTGTCTCCCCTTTCAGCCAATCGACCCGCTGCACCATTTAATCGAACTACTGTCGGCTCACCAGGAATCACATAGGTTTCTAAACGAGCCCCATTTGTGCAGTTGACCACCTGTACTCTCTGATGCGGGCAAATATCAGCGGCTTCTAAAAGGTCAGCTCCTATCGTGATGCTGCCTTCGTAGTCGATGTTTGTACCCTTAACCGTGGCTCGATGAATTTTAGCTTGGAGATAGTTTCGTTGCATGATGTTTTTGTTTGCGTGCTGGTGTGGAGCTTTTCGTCAGTCTATGCCTCATCGACATCGTCGTCTGGTAGATTCGGTCCATACACCCGGGGGGTAGAATCAGGCTGAGTACCTGTTTCTGCTCGGTCTGCGAGCTTTGCTGTCCAGCTCTCCCCGAGTGATTCGATATTAGCCAATTCCTCTGCCAGCTTCCGGTCCTCAGGCATTCGGTATCGGATCTTTGTCGCCCGAGAGACTGACCAGTCTGGGTGTGGTCGCTCTACCAGTTTCATCTGCTGTCCAGACGCCACCAGACCAGTCTCAACTACCTTCAAATACCAGCCTGTGTACCCTGTTTCTTCGAATTGGATAGCGAGATCAGGAACGCGCCAGCGCCGGGCCAACTTCCAGCAGGGTGACCGGGAGTGGGTTATCTGGACAGTCGCCTCACCCACCTCGAAGAGATCACCAATACACGCCTCACGCTCGGTGAGGCTCTCAATGGTGAAGTTCTCGCCAAATGCCGCTGGACCAAGTTCTAGCCCCAACTCCTCGTCCCAGTAGGAGTAGTGTTCGACTGGATAGACGCAGACGGCCTTCTCCGGGCCGCCGTGGTGCCGGCGGTCGGCCTGCTGGTCGCCGTCGAGGCCCGTTCCACCGAGGAAAACCTCACCGTCGACCGGCTCTTTGTAGAAGGCCGTCTCCCACGGTCTGTCCATCGGGTTCTCGGCGCCGCGTGTGCCGTAGGTCTCTGGCGTTCCGACCTGGATCGAACGCAACCGTGCCTTAGTCATCGTCACCGACTGGATGAGCCTGGTCTTCGTAGATCGGGAACTGGTCGTAGAGTATCCGGACCTCCTCGAAAACCGCCTCGAGCGTGGCCTCTTCCCCGGGTGAGTCGAGCACTCGAATGATCGCGTCAGCGACGGTTTCGATGGCTTCCGGGCCGAACCCACGGGTCGTGAGCGCGGGGGTGCCAACGCGAATACCACTGGCAACGAACGGCGACCGCGTCTCGCCCGGCACGGTGTTCTTGTTCAGGATGATGCCTGCCTGTTCGAGGGCGTCCTGCGCTTCCGCGCCGGTCACGTCGGGATGGGACTCGCGAAGATCGACCAAGACTAGGTGCTTGTCCGTCCCGCCTGAGACCAGCGAGAGGCCGTGTCCTTGGAACCGATCGGCCAGTACCTCGGCGTTCCTGACAACATTGGCAGCGTACTCTTCGAACGCGGGCTCCAGCGCCTCACCGAAGCCGACAGCCTTCCCCGCGATATTGTGCATCAGTGGTCCGCCCTGCGCTCCCGGGAACACTGCTGTATCGATTTCGTCGGCCCACTTTTCACGGGACATGATGATCCCGCCCCGACCAGCGCGGATGGTCTTCTGGGTCGACCCCGTGACGAAGTCGGCGACACCAACCGGCGAGGGGTGTTCTCCGGCAGCAATCAGCCCGGTTGTGTGCGCAACGTCGGCGAGGTGTAGGGCATCCGCCGCGTCGGCAGCAGCCTGAATTCGCTCGTAATCAATGTACCGCGGATACGCCGACGAACCGGAGACGACCATATCTGGGTCGAACCGGGCGGCCTTTTTGTCGAGTTCATCGTAGTCGATGTAGCCCGTCTCTGCGTCGACGTGGTAGTGTTCGACCTCGTAGCGCTGTCCAGTAAAGTTCGCCGGGTGGCCGTGGCTGAGGTGGCCGCCGTGACTGAGTTCGAGCGAGAGGATCTGATCGCCCGGTTCCAGCGTCGCCAGATACACCGCCTGGTTCGCCTGTGTGCCCGAATGCGGCTGGACGTTGACGTGGTCAGCACCCCAGAGTTCGTGGGCCCGGTCGATCGCCAGTTGCTCCAGCGTGTCGGCGTGCTTACAGCCAGCGTAGTATCGCTCACCGGGATACCCCTCGGCGTACTTGTTAGCGAGTTCGCTACTCTGGGCCTCGAGGACGGCCTCGGAGACGTGATTCTCCGAGGCGATCAGCGTGAGCGTCTCACGCTGACGACGGCGTTCGCCGGCCAGTGCCTCAGCGGCGGCGGGGTCCTGCGCTGCGACGGTCGAATAGCGGTGTGTGGCGTCGGTCATCGGTTGTCGATGTGTCATATGATAAGAACCTCCTGATAAGCGTCGAGTGTCCGCTCGATATCGGTCTCCGTGTGAGCGTTACTGAGGAACTGACTCTCGAACTGGTTCGGTGTGAGCAACACACCGTGGTCGGCCATCGCGGGCCAGAACACCCGCTTCCAGCGGTTCGTCGCTCCTGCGGCGACGGCGGCACCCGTCTTCGGGCATGTCTCGAACCGGGGGCAGTCTGACCGCTGTTCACAGCCGCTCGTGCAGTGGCCGCTCAACTCGTCCGGGCGCTCACGGGTGAACAGCAGCTTGAACATCGAGTCCGTCCCCGCGACCGTATACTCGGGCGCGTGGTCCTCAACGAGATCCTGTAACCCGGTCCGGAGCTGCTCACCGAGAGCGTTGATGTGGCCCCAGACGTCGTTTGCCTTCGCGTACCGCAGGGTCTCAAGCCCGGCAGCCATCGTCACCGGGTGGCCATTGAATGTCCCCGACTCGAACACGTCGCCGGTTGGCGTGAACCGTTGCATCACCTCGGCGGGGCCGCCAATCGCCCCAACTGGGAAGCCCCCACCGATAACCTTCGCGAACGTCGTCAGGTCCGGCATGATGCCGTACTTCCCCTGGGCACACCCAAGCCCGCCGACCCGAAAGCCGGTGATTACCTCATCGAAAATCAGCAGGGCACCGTGGTCGTCGCACAACTCGCGAAGGGTGTCGTGGTAGCCTTCGACCGGCGTGATTATCCCTCGGTTCCCCAGCAGCGGCTCGGTCAAGACGGCCGCGATTTCCTCTTCGTGGCGTTCGAACACATCGTGGACGGCCTGTTCGTCGTTGAATGGGACCGGGATCGTCCCCTCGACAAACGACTGGGGGACGCCCGCGCTGCCCGGCGTGCGCTCGTTGAGCCCGCCCTCGACGAGAAACGATTCGTGGCCGCCGTGGTAGCCGCCCTGCATCACGACAATCTTGTCTCGAGCCGTGTACCCTCGGGCGAGTCGGACTGCTGCAGCGGTGGCCTCCGTGCCCGAGTTGACGAACCGGAGTGTCTCGACGCTGTCAACGTGGTCGATCACGAACTCTGCGAGTTCAACCTCCAGCTCGGTCGGAGCGCCGTACATCGGGCCGTCCGAGACCGTCGCTGCGATCACCTCCTGGACGGCATCCGGCAGGTCGTGGCCGAGCAACAGCGGTCCGTATCCCATCACGTAGTCGAGATACCGGTTGCCGTCGACGTCAACGAGGTGAGCACCCTCCCCGTGGTCGACGAACGCCGGATGCGGCTGCGGGTCGGCCCGGACCGGGGAGTTCACCCCGCCGACCAACAGTTCGAGCGCCCGGCTATACAATCGAACCGACGCCGAGGCCGAACGTTGAAACCGCTCGTTCTCGGGATCAGTCACGGTTCGATCCCCGTTGGGATGCCGACTCTGTGACCTGCCGGTCGAGATTGTCGAACAGCGTTCGGAGGCGTCGCTCCAGCGGTCCGATCTTTTCGACTGCCTCCCGCATCGTCTCGGCGTCCTGGACGAACGGCTCGTCGGGAAGGTCGCCGCTGTTTTCGATGATTTCGTTGACGGTCCCCGACGAGGATCCGAGGTGGAACTGGAGGCCGACGACCCGGTCGCCGTAGACGAACGCCTGATTCGCACACGCGTCAGTCCGGGCCATCCGGGTCGCTCCTTCGGGGAGGTCGAACGTGTCGCCATGCCAGTGGAACACCTCATATGTCTCGCCCAAGTCGGCGAACAGTGGCGACGCGGCCGCTTTGTCGGTCGCCTCGACTGGGAACCAGCCGATCTCCGAGGTGTCGGCCTCGTAAACGCGCCCGCCGAGCGCCTCGGCGACCAGTTGGGCCCCGAGGCAGATCCCGACGACGATTTTGTCAGCGTCGACCGCCGCCCGAATGAGCTCTTTCTCCGCCGCGAGCCAGGGATACTCGTCGGTGTCGTGGACGCTCATCGGCCCGCCCATGACGACCAGCCAGTCGAACGTATCGAGGTCGGGCAGCGACTCGCTGTCGTAGAGGTGCGTCCCTGACAGATAGTGACCCTGGTCAGTCGCCCAGTCGCTGATCGTCCCAGGCCCCTCGAAGGGGACGTGCTGGAGGTAGTGAACCTGCATCGTCACTACCTCGCAGGAGTCACGCTCCGGGACTCCATCGGCGCGCCTGCTTTGGAAGTGATATGTATCACCCGGATAGTCCCGGTGATCTTCGAGGTCACCACGGTGAACATCACCGACCGCTTGAGTTGATCGAACTCGTCCATCGTGATCGGTGGCGCCGGGAGATCCTCGTCGCCGCGGTCGTAGCCCGGAATTGGTTCGTTGCTCATTGTTGATCGCCTATCTGAATCGAGGCGAGTTGGCGTTGTAAATCAAGTAGTAATTTTGAAGCCAGTAGGTCCGAGATTTTGAACAAGGTCAACTCATGCGAATAGAGGAAACAGAGTGGAGCGGAATCTGGGAAGTACTGGGTTGTAAGTGGACGTTTCACATCATCCGACTACTGTCCCAAGAGGACGCCCAGTTCAACCACATCAAGAACACGATTGAGGGGTTGCCGGCGAGTACGCTCTCGACGCGGCTGAAAGCACTCCAGCGAGTGGGTGTCGTCGCCCGGGACGTTGACGAGACTGCGTCGCCACCGACGGTGACGTACTCGCTGACCGAGAAGGGAGTCGAACTCGCAGAAATAATCGCTCAAATCGAAGCCCTCGAATCTCGGTACTCGTAGGTTGTCAACGGATTAGCCCCAGGTCAGTCGGGAGATCTGGCGGAATCGTCGTCGTATTCGACAGCAAACTTGACCTCGTCGACGCCAAAGCCGTCACGTTCTTCGGTCAGTTTATCGAGTGGCTCTTTTACCGGGAAATGGCATCCAAACTGACGCCGCTCACCGACATCAGACGAAGTGACCGCACAGAAGAGTCTGATGATGACCATCTCCGTTCGAACCTAGTCTCTACACTGTTCTGACCGCCCGACGGTATACCCGGCCTCAACTAGGGCGTCGGAGAGCGGTGAGCTACTGAACAAATTCTGAATGTGGTGAACACCAGTAGATTGTGGCAATCCCAAGGCTTCGGTGACTCGTGCAGTCACAATCGCAGTCGCTCGGGCTTGGTCAGGTCCCCGAACCCACCGCTCGATTTGCTTTGCTCGGCCGTCTACCTGACCGAGAACCTCCACTTTAATCACCGACTCTTGAGAACCGAACGGGACGGCGTCGGCCAGCTTGACGATTCTATCGATCCCGAGCAACGACACAGCCGGCTGATACAGTCCGGTTTGGCGTAACATCGCAAGGTAGCGAGTTACGATGCGAGAGTCGTAACACAGTCTGCTTTCGACCGTCGGGATGTTCGTTGTTCGGGCGAGTACGTGCTGATCAGCGAGATTTACACGATACGCTCGGCGGAGTCCCCACCCGGGGATATCGACTACCCGAGGGTCGGAGAGACCAATTACAGAGACGGGCTCGCCGCTACTTCGAACTGAGAAGGGACCGAGAGCGTCCTCGATAGTCCATTTGACTGTATCGGGGCCGAACGCCTCACCAAGGCCCAACAATAAGGTGATGTCCGCTCGCTCGACACTGTCGAGTTTGTCTGTCGCTTCGGCAACGAAAAGGTTCGTCATTCCGGGGGAAAGTCCGACACTAAGTACAGCAGTCGCTTCTCGTTCGCGAGCGATGTCGTCGAACGATTCGATCTCTCGGAGAAGGGAGTCCGTCGGCGAGATATCGACGTAGTCGATTCCGCGCTCAAGACAGGCTTCCGCAAACTGTGGCGTGTCTTGATCCAGACACATGACCGCTGTCCCCACGTCGGCGAGAGCGTCCGCGTAACCAGTCCTGCCGGTAACATCGAGTATCCGAGGTTGGACGCCATTGACCGAATCTGCAAATCGTCGTGCCTTCTCCGGAGATCGACCTGCAGTGAGTATCTTTCCCCGTGTACGGTCGGCGAGTTCCGTACAGACAGTCCGGCCAATAGTGCCGTAGCCACCGACGACGAGAATAGACGCGTCAGTCCGGGACATACTGGGGTTCCGTGACGGTTGATAGTAGAACCGACTCCGAGTATACTCGGACCATATTTGTTAGATACACTCTTCGAGATAGCGGGGCAGCAGATTGGCTTCGATCCGTTGGAGTTGCTCCGACACCGTTGCTGGGGCTCGTTCGACTATTGCCGCGATCTCCTCGTGTGTCACTTCCCGTGGAACCTTATAGTAGCCTGCCTCAACGGCAGCCTCGAACACTTCTCGTTGCCGCTCGGTAAGCAGATCCTCAAGATGACCACATTCGGGTACGTACTCGCCGACACGCTCCGGATAGAGCTTAATCGAAGGGGGTAAATCTGTAGTAATCTGTGTTATCGCGGATTCCGTCCCGACGACCGTGAGGCGAACGCCACGATCGTTGTACTCATCGGTATATTTGATCGGTGGGACGAGGACAAGCGAGTACGCAGCGAGGATGGCAAACAGTTCGGACATCGACGGCGATTGGTAATACTCGATATATGCGAGGCCGGTCTTTCGTGTGACTTCAAAGTCGTGGACAGAGTCTTCGGCTCCGAGGAGCTGTTCGAGTCGAGTCATGTCCCCCGAGAATTCACTCAATTCGACGAACTGCTCGCCGATTTTGTTGATTTGACGTGTCTTGTCTATCGTTACGGCAGGACTGGCTTCAATAGCCGTTTCAAGCGGATGAAGGTGTCTGTCGTCCCAGACGAGGACCCCGGTGGCGTAACGCATAGCACTCTATCTGTAAGTCTAATTTAAGAATGTCCCGAGTATACTCGGATATAGTGTCAATCTCATCGGGACTAGACTGACAGTACATGATCGAAGCAAGCGCTACGGTCATGATTGATGCGTCGTCAGCAACCGTATGGTCCCATCTGGAGGAGTTTGAAACCCTCTGGGAACACTCCAATCCAGACCATGATGGTACGTGGGTCGTCATGGACCCGAAAAAGCCGCTTAGGGATGGACTCCGGTTCTATCAGCGAGAGTGGGTCGGACCGGTCAAAGGAATGATTAAAGCAGATCTCCGTGACGTCGTCGATGAGCGACGGTTCAGCTGGATTGGTACCTGCACGTATACGCTGCCTCCACTCCCGTTTGTGTTCACTGTTGAAGAGGGCGGAACCATGCTGCTTGAGCCAAGAGACGGACAGACTCGCCTCTCTCACCGCGTCTGGGCTCGCGTTCCCCCGACAGTACTAGGGAAAGCTGCCGAAAGGGTGTTGGCAGTCTTTGGAGACATTGAACGGGAAGCCTATGAACACACCCTCGTTGAGTTGGAATACTTCAAGGACGTGATTGAGAAAGACACCGTGAACTGATCAGTTTATCTTGTTGAATCCACAGAATGCGTAGGGGTCACTGTATGAGTGATTGTTCAAGGTTGTAGGGCGGCGGTGAGCACGAGTCGACGGAACTCGACCCCATGCGTTCGGCCCGACAGCGGCTCCGAAACCTCCTTGATGGACGAGAACGCCGTCTCAGCCATCCAGCGCTGTCCATAGAGTTTTCTGTCCAACCGAGCGTTGTGGTGTGGTCGTACGCAGCGAGTAGTCGAGGGCGAAGCAGTGGTCGGACGCCATCTGAATGGAGGGTGCCCCAGAGAGATAGTGCCAAAATTTATTTCACTTCTTCAGAAATTGATTGAGATGAGTAAAGATGACGAAGTAGAGGAACTAGTTGTTCGAAACCTATCAAACGAAGGAGAGAGGTCGACGTTCGAGAACGGGTACTCCGAATCAGTTTCTTTGAACGAGATGAAAGTGACTCGTGCAACATTGGAATCGGGATGGGGAGTATCCAGTGATGAAAGCAAGAATACGAATGACAAATACTGCCAGAAATCACATTACATCCTCGTTGTGTCTGGGACACTTGGTCTGGAACTCGAAGACGGGGCCGAACACGAGGTCGGAACCGGGAGCGGAGCGGCGATACCGCCGGGTCACCGCGGTTGGACGATTGGCGATGATGAGCTCATCTACATTGAATTCCAGCGAGAGGCATCTTCCGCCATGGAGTAATCTTCGAGGACTTATCTACCCTTCAAACAATGCCTCTCGTTCATATTTATCTAATCACTTTAGATTTTGCTGGAGAGGAAATCACGGAAGTAGTCCTCCATGCACTCTTGAGAGTAGAATCTGACGACCTGATCTCGTACCGTGGTGAGCAGCGAATGATCGAAGAGAGCGAACGTCCCAATTTGGCGGGATTTCTTCTGGAGGTCGTCCGCGCGGTCGCGGCGATGCGCAACGTAGTGTTCAAGCGCCTGCTCGAGATAGACCGAGTCGGTGCGAGTCAACTCGTCCGCGAGGACGGCAGCGGACTCCATCGTCATCGATGCACCGACTCCCGCGGTCGGTAATGAGGCGTGTGCGGCGTCACCGATGAGGACCACGCGGTCCTTCGTCCACTCGTTCATCTGGAAGTCGTGGAAGTCGTCGTGCCAGATGGCGTCTGCGTCCTTTGTCTCCATTTCATCTAGAACGTCCGGAATGAATCCGACCATCCACCCAGTGTTCTTTGATAACACCACGTTCAACTAACTTCCTCTCGACCCAGAATGCCCAACTCGTCATCCCCGCGTAATGTAGCGGAATATCCCCGAACACCATCTTCCGGACCGCCGAATGAATCCCATCCGCGCCAACAATGAGGTCGTACGTTTCCTCGGTTCCGTCGCTGAATGACATGTCCACCACGCCGTCGTGTTGGCGGAGGTGTGTCACCGTCGTCCCCATTCGAATGTTCTCGGTGGATACTGTTTCGCGCAGAACATCGATGAGGCGTGGCCGCCAGATGAGCTGCGGCTCCCCGTTCTCCTTGGCGAGTGGACGCAGGTCGTAGCTGTGGAGTTCCGTTGTCGCTGAGGAGCGTGTACGTATGCATCAGGTTCGCGCGAGACTCGAACTCCTCGTACGCATCGAGACCTTTCAGAATGTTTGACCCCGCTGGCCAGAGACCGAGAGCGTAACCGATGCCCCCGTAGCTGTCGATCTTCTCAACGACATCTGGCAAGAATCCGCGGCGTTCGAGCAGTCCCACGCACGTCAAGCCTACGATACCACCACCGACGACGAGAACTCGTAAATCATCACCGTATCGGACCTCGTCAGTCATCGAGACCCCCGCAGGCTGTGGACTAATCGTGTGACAGTACAGTAGTGGAAGAACGCACATTCGCTCGCTCTCATGGTCGATTCGTCTTTCGGGTGGTGTAACCGTCGCGCTTACTCCGACGCTCCTAGAACCCTTTATACTGCGCATTGAAGAGAGCACGTAGCCTCGTTGACGAACGGCGACGACCGCGGGGCCAATCGACTCTGTGAGACCGTATGAGATATGCAACAGTCACTTTATCTTGGGAGCGCGGGCAGCTCCACCCGCTTGATGACGGTGTGGCTGCGGCCGATGACGGCCAGATAGAGGCGACACACTACATCAATCCCGTGGGCGACGGGACGCACGTCGAGTTACCCAGTTTCGTGGCAATATGGAGACGCTCGGCGACGTGTTCAAACGGACGCCTGGCGTCCTAGATTACGAAGTTTCCGTGGAGAGTGACGGGGTCGCGTACGTCCACTACGAATCGACACCGTTGATGGCGGCTCTCCTCGCTGCGGTGTTCGAACACACTATTGTGCTCCAGTGGCCGCTCGAATACGTTACCGATACCGAAATGCGCGCTCTCCGAGAGACCTTCATGGGGTCGGAAACAGAGCTCAAGAACGTCACAAGCGAGATCCCCGACAGCTTCGAACTCTCGCTCGTGCGCACCGGCGAGTACAATTTGACTTCGAAGTGGTACTTTTCCTCATTGGTTCATACAATCAAGCATCAAATAGACAACAAATATCATCACTTTGCTAGATCTCTAGTATGGCTTCTATTGTTGCCAAGGAATGGAAAGGAGTTCCATTTATTTAGCTCGGTCTGGCTAATTATCGCGCTCACGTGAGGTGGACCGTACATCGGTAAAAGAGGGCGTCAACGAATATTATGAGAATCAAGAATACGAGGCGTGGAGATACGTGACGGAAAAAGAATTCCAATAGTTAGCGGTAGCTGCTTCCTCTACACAGCCGACCTCTGATGGTTCGGACGGAGGGATTAGATAGTCGAGGCAAATAACTGAACAACCAAAACCATTATTCTGCTCTCCGAAGCGGTCACAATATGGCAAATGAAATTTCACTAGATGGTCGCAGACTTGCCGGAGTGGCAAATGATGAAGCAGGAGAAGTGGGTGCTGATACCCTGTTCAACTTCGAACAAGAAGGAGAACGGATCTACGCGAATTACTCCGGTGGTGCAATCGTGGACGGGCATTTAGTTGGAACCTTTGATGGAAAACAGTGGGACGTCCGGTACGTTCAAATAAACGAGGCTAGTGAAACTGCTACCGGGCACTCTGTTGGAAACGTCGAACTACTCAACGATGGGCGTATCAGGGTTGAAGACGAGTGGGAATGGGAATCGAAGTCTGGGGAAGGCGAGTCAGTTCACGAAGAACTTAGCCGATAAGCGTGTCTCTTTCTGGCAGCGTACCGCCAGTTTTCGATTAAATCTCCTTACACGAGACAATGAACCTAAATCACCAAGAGATGGATTAACCGATCGCCAATAAGAAGCATTCCGAGCGGCTTACGAATTGGGCTACTTCGCCATCCCACGACAAACATCTTTAGAAGAGATTGCCACAAGCCTGAATATTTCAGCATCCTCGGTTTCTGAGCGACTGCGTCGTGCACAGACTCAACTCATCGAAGAAACGGTCGCGACAACGTGGCCCCCTCTTCCAAACTGACAGACAGAAAGATCTCTGGAGAGGAATAAAACCGATCGAGATGTGCATAGCTAGGTAAAAGCGAATTCAATTGAAGCTCTAAATGGATAATCCTGAAAAGCTAGTGTATGTATTGAGTGCGCCAATCTCAACATCGACATAATCTGGAAGATGAGACTACACCGGAAACAGCGTACCCAGGATGCACGATTTCGGCGGGTCCATCGATCTACAACAATTGCAGACCGGGATCTAAGAATCAATTCTAGGTAGTATTCTAATATTCTCACGATTTTCGCGCTGCTTGACCAATGCTGTCGCTCATCGAGGGGCGTTCACTATGTTATCCTCGGCTTTAGCCAATTCTTGTCTGCTTCAGCAACGTGAGAACCGTGTTCGCCGTCACAATCGGTGATCGCTCGTACTCGCCAGTCAATTCGACCTGCACAAGAAGATCGACTGCTCGCCAAATCGAGTACAGCAAACACGCGAAGTAGAAGAACCGCAGTACAAAGTTCTTCGACGTCGTCGCGGCTATGAACCGTTTGACGCTCTTATACCCACTTTCGACCTCCCAGCGATGTCCATACTCTCGCAACAGCCTCGGATCCCCGTTCGTCATAAACACCGAATACTGGCGATAATCCGTGCAATTGGAGTTGGCCCTGCGTCGGTACACAAGCGTTGTCCCATGCCGCTCATCGTCGTTCAATAAGAGGTTCCGGTCAGTCACGTACCGGTCTTGATCCCACTACAGTAATCGCTTTGCTTGGGCTTGCCCACTCGTCTGCATTCGCTTTGGGACGACGTATTGAAGCCCAGGCTGGTCAATTTCCTCCAAGAGGTGCTGGCTGTCGAATTCGCGATCCATCAATACATTATCTACGAGAACGTGCTCTTGCGCTGAATCCAGGAGGTCTCGGACAATCTCCAAGCGAGTATCACCCTTCCGAACTGGTCGAGGGTCCAAAACAATCGGTACTGCATTGCCGACGAGCTGAATCGTTGCCCACTGATAGGCGTATTCACCGTCTTTTGTCCCGATAATCTCCGCTTCATGTCCGGTACGATCTCCTGTAAATGGATTATCTTCAGTCGTGTCGATCGCGACGATACCAGCGTGATGATACGCATCTGTCTCGGCAACTTGATCTAGCAACCGACCGATTGCCTCATGATACATCTCGCGGATTTCGTTAATAGAGAGATCACGAAGGTATGTTCGATGAGTATGTCCGAGTGGAGTTCGGTCTCGCCGGGATTCAAGTATGAAACACCGTACACCTTCATTGGCCGCTAAGTTTTCTCGAAGTCCGAGATAGGTCTGTAAGTCCCAGAATGCATTTGCGTGAATTTCACAGTGTGAGTCACGGCCGAGCGAGAATGCAGGATAGACGACTCGTACAAGGTGGTCTGTGAGTTTGTCAGCACTATCGAGTAGCGTTTGTCTACCGAACTCGTTCTCGCTATCTACGACATGATAACCGGAGGATTGGAGTGGCGTACGTGGAGTTTCGACGTTTCTTCGATCCGCCTGTTTGAGAACAGTTCGTACGCTCTCGGTGATCGTCTCTCCCAAATCGGTCGGGAAGCGGTAGTGCCACGTTCGCCACAGTGTCGACTGATCGGGCAGAGCCCCGAACCCGAGTTGCTCTCGGATTGGAGGTCGTTGTGCGAGGTACTCGAGAAGTGCTGTCTCGTGTTCCCATCCATGGAGTTCCTTGAGCAGAAACATGCGGAAGAGCAGACTCATTCCGAATTTCGTCGATCCGCTATATCGGTCGTGAGCATCGAAATTGACGTATTGCAGTGGTAATCCACAAACCAAATCATCAACTGAATCGTGCACCTCATGCGAGAACCAAGCCACAGCGACAGTCCGGATATCCTCTTCGAGTACGTCGAGAGAGCTATGATCGTAGAATGGAGTCGAATCGTGGGCAGGCCACTCGTAATAAGAGGTCTGAGAAATAGACCGAAACGCATCACATTGTGATTTCCTTGTTGCAGTCATCAATCGATATCGGAGTCGTACCTACCAAGAGTTCGTCCAAGTCAATTACTTAAACAAAGTACTGAACTACAGAGGGTTAGACAAGCAGGCGAAATTCATGAATGCAGAGAATGATAGTAGTAAAAATGCTGTGAGGTCGTGGCCCACTTCAGAAGTCGTCATAGACTGCGATTGCCTCGGCAAAAGTTTGGTATAGGGGCTGGTATTCTACTATATATAGATCATAGTCACTATTTTATATTATTTGTTCGGACCATATTTCGATGTCAGCGCGGACACCCTCAAATCAATCGTTCAACGATCGGATTATAGAAGGCTGCGAGAATATTCCGACAGATCCACCTGCAGGAGATTATGTCGTCGTCGACGTGACCCACTTTTCTGCGACCGTTACCGAACTTCTCTCCCTCGATGCGAAGTACGTCCATGTAACCGAGGAACGTGGTGACGAGTTCGCCTATAAGGAGGAGAATCCAAACTGTCTCATTGGCGGGAGCAAAACCAAATCGTACGATCCCGAACCAGGATACGACTTTTTCAATTCGCCGAGCTACGTACAGAACCTCGACGTCGAGGGACGGCCGACGGCAATGACATCGACGAACGGCGGCCGGTCTGTCACCATGCTCCGCGACCGCGGCGATGACGACGTCGAGGTATTCGTCGGGGGATACACGAACGCCGCAGCGGTCGCCAACCTGCTCGCCGACCGTGACCGCCCGCTCACCATCGTGAGCTGTGGCTCCGGCGGCGATCCAACGATCGACGACACACTCGGGGCCGCGCTCATCGACCGGCACCTCGATCCTGCACTCGATGGGCTGAGCGAACGGGAACGCGACCGATTTGCCCGCCTTCTCGTCACGAGCAAAGGACCACGCTACGACGAGAAACACAAAGTTCGACAGCGTGACCTCCACGACTACGAGACGGATATCAACTCCCGGTCGGTCGTCCCGGTACTCCGAGGCGACCGGCTCGTGCCTGCGGAGCGGGTCGATGTCTGATTCAGTCCAGCCGTCCAGACGCTTCGGTGCATCGATGGACATTCGCTACGCGGTCGGCGTCGAATCGTTCGCCGATTTCATCGGAGACATGGGGCTCGATCACGTCGAGTTGCGTGCCGGCTATCTTGACGTACGGGACGAAGAGCGGCAGGCGGAGCGATTACGTCGGATCGCTCAGGAGCACGACGTGACATACACGGTGCACGCGCCCCATCTCGACGCCGCACCGGGCAACGTCAACGAACGACTCCGACAGGGAACGGTCGACGCGATTCGGTCAGCTATCGACCTCGCGGCGGACATCGACGCCGGCGGGGTGATCGTCCACGGCGGCACGGCCAGGAAACGGTATCCAGAGCACGTCCGCGATCACGTCCGTGACCAAGCCGTCCGTACGATCCGGACGTGTGCCCGCCACGCCGCCGATCGTGGCGTCCCCCTCTGTCTCGAGAACCAGCGCGACACCGACGACAAGCACCGCCACACCGCGACGCCAGAGCGGCTCGCGAACTTCCTGGCGGACGTGGGCGTCGACGCCGACGCGCTCAAACTCACGCTCGACGTCGGCCACGCAAAAGCCACCGGCGTCGACTACGCGCGGTTCGTCGACCGGTTCGACGACCAGGTCCACATCGCCCACCTCCACGACAACGACGGCGAATCGGACGCTCACGATCCCCTCCCGTCCTTCCGTGCCGTCGCCGCAGAGATCGGAGCTGCGTACAACGTTCTGGAGATGAAATCCCGGGACGACGTTCGACGCTGTGTCAGCGGTTCCACCGCCGAACCCTGACGGTCCGGAAATACCGCTCTCGGATACCGTGCACTCGCAGGCTGCTGAGGGTCCGGAGCGTCACCTGCAACTCGGCCTCGCATGGAAGTCCATCCTGGCGAGAACACGGACGGAGTCGTTTAGGGCTGCTACGTACTAGAATATATTAATATTACAGCTATTGTTTTCTCATAGCAGCTGATTTATTCCGTTTTCTCAAAAGTCTCCCCATGGTTCGGCGTGTAACTGTCTCCGTCCGGCGACCTGGTCGAACGCGGTGTCGGGAGCGCCGTCTCTCGTGGCGGTTCTCCCCGAACCGGATCCGGGCGACGGTAGTCGAAAAATGACCGGGCCCTTCGACGACCGGGTGGACGAGAATCCGTTCAACTGGCCCGCGCTCGGGGAGGAGGCCGACGATCAGTCGGTACGCCGCCGTTACACGCCACATCTGGTGATCGGTCTGGCGACAGCCACGGCGATGGTTCAGTTCGTCCTCTTTCCGATCGAGTGGCCGCCGTCGCCGCTGGACGTGATCGGGGAGGGGATGGTCGTGGCCGTCCTGGCAGTCGCGCTCTTCCTTGTCACCCGCGTCGACGAGACGCAGGTCTATCGGCCGCTGATGAGCGGCGTATCGGTCTTTTTCCTGTTCGCGCTGACCGACTGGCTCGACGAAGTGATCGACCATCCGGAGTGGTTCACGACTGTGTTCGAGAACGGCGCGCAGACGGTCGGCGCCGTCCTGCTCGTCGCCGGTATCTACCGCTGGACGGTCACTCGTCGGGAGCGCGAGGCGGAACTCTCGAGACGGAGCGAACGGCTCGCGATACTCAACCGCGTCCTCCAGCACGACATCCGCAACGACACGATGGTCGTCAGGGGGTGGGCATCGGTGCTGAAGAAAGAACAGGGGGACGCGGCCGACGACCGGCTTGATCGGATCGTCACCGCAAGCAACGGTATCATAAACCTCACCGAGAGTGCGGCGGAGTTCACTGACGTGATCACGACGACGACGGCGACGGCCGAACTGGAACCGAAGCCGCTCGCCTCAACCGTCGAGAACGAACTCGAAAAGATTCGAGCCCGGTACGGGGCAGTGAACGTCGAGGTCGACGGGTCGATCCCCGACGTCGACGTGCTCGCACACAGTATGCTCCCCGCGGTGTTCCGGAATCTCTTAGTCAACGCAGCCGAGCACGACGACGTGACGGAAGTCCGAGTCAGCGCCGAGCGATCCGACGCGACGGTATCGGTGCGGGTTGCAACACCCACGCCACTCGACCGAACCCCTGGGGAACCGGGCACTTTCGAGGACGACGACCTCATCGCGAAGGGTTCGGACGACAGTTTCGGACTGTCGCTTGTCGGCGCACTGGTCGAGCAGTTCGACGGGGACGTGTTCGTCGACGACGACCGAGACGAGTCGGCGTTCGTCGTCGTCCTGCGAGTAGTCGACTCCGATCAGTCCAGTGCCGACGCGCAGATCCGAGAGGGCGCCGAAACCATCGACGAGACGGTCAGTAACCACCGGAACTTCGCTACCGAGTCCGACGCAGATTTCGATACCGCACCGGGGTCCGTCGTCGGTTCAGCCGGTGACGGGACCGTCGATCCCAGTGACCGCTGACCCCACCTACCGTCACATCCCCCGTGCTCCTGAACCCACGTGACAGGGATCGACCCGCCGCCATTGAGGGAGCGAGCACACGACTTCTTAACCGTCCCCGATAAGTAAACCAATACAGTGAGCGAATCCGAAAACGACGGCGGATCGAGCGGAAAGCGCGGGCCCGACAGCAAGGTCGCTCGCCTGATCGAGCAGTACGAGCTGACGGGTTTTGGCGCCGAACTGGAACGGCGCTGGACCACGACGAGCGCGGCGCGGTCGAGCCTCCGGGACCTGGCGGACGCGTTCAATCGACGATTGATCGCCGCGGCGCTGGAAGCCCAGAACGAGTCCGTCGTCGACGGCGAGGCTGCGAACCTCTACCGCCTGCTGACCGACGACGACGTGTCCAGCGGCGCTCGGACGAAAGCGGTTCACGAATTCCGTCACGCCGGCGTCGACGCCGACGACTTAGAATCCGACTTCGTTTCACACCGGGCGATCCACACCTACCTGACGAACCACCGCGGTGTCTCGGCACCGTCCGGGACCGAGGACGAGGACTTGCTCGATCGGCGAACCCAGACCCTCCAGCGATTGAACGGCCGTGTCGAACGCGTCACCGACAGAGTACTCACACAATTGATCGACGCCGACGAACTGGTCCTCGACGACACCGATGCGGAGATCTACGTCGATGTCCAGGTCCACTGTCCGACCTGCAATTCCCAGTACAGCGTTGTCGACCTCCTCTCTCGAGGCGGCTGTGATTGCCAGTGAGCCCCCGCCCGGACGGAAACCCATAACGAGTATACGATTGTAACAGGATATCAGTTCAGAAGGAGAGTGTATCTTCCTTGCTGTGGTGGACCAGATTGTTGAGGACCCCAGTCGCAAGCCCAGCAAGGCACCCATTTCGCTATCGCAGGAGCTCACGATTCCGTCAAAACCTGTAACAGGATTATGCGTGTAACGAGTTCGATGATGGATATCAACAGTTTTTGCGACGGAGGACCCAGCGTCGGGTATGTCTTCGTCGAACGGGCCGGCGCGACTCGTCGTCGACCGGATCGGGGGGATCGATTCGACGACGGTGGAGTTGACTCCCGGCGTGTCGATCCTCACGGGCCGGAACGCGACCAACCGGACCTCACTCCTGCAAGCACTCATGGGAGCGCTTGGGAGCGAGGCCGTCTCACTGAAGGGTGATGCGACGGAGGGGCAGGCCAGTCTGACCATCGGCGACGAAACCTACACCCGCACTCTCAGACGGACGGAGAACGGCATCGAGTTGAGTGGCGACCCGTTCCTGGACGATCCGACATCGGCGGATCTGTTCGCGTTCCTCCTCGAGTCCAACGATGCCCGCCGAGCGGTGGCGAACGAAACCGATCTCCGCGACCTCATCATGCGGTCGGTGGACATCGACGCCGTTCACGAGGAAATCTCGGACCTTCGCTCGGAACATCGGACACTCGAAACCCGAATCGCGGAGCTCTCGACGCTCGAATCGGAGTTCCCGGAGCTCCGGGAGCGTCGCTTCGACCTCGAAGCCACGATCGCGGATCTGGAAGAATCCCTCGAAGAACACCGTGGGGTAGTCAATCGAATTCGCGACGAAAGGACGGAGCAAGAGGGCGATCCCGACGACCGACTCGAACGGCTCCGGGAGTTGAACACCGACCTCGAAGACGTCCGGTTCGAACTCGACGCCGAGCGGGAATCGGTCGCGGCGCTGGAAGACGACGCTACCGAGATCCACTCCGAACTGGAATCGTACCCGGAAGCACCGGCCGCCGAACTCAGCGACGTGGAAGACGAACTGGAGGACCTCCGTGGACGAAAGGACGCACTCGACACCGAGATCACGGATATCCAGCGGACCATCCAGTTCAACGAACGGTTGCTCGACGGTGAGGAGGCGACGCTTGTGACCCGTGAGGACTCTACATCCGAGGTTGACGACGACGAAGTCGTTTGCTGGACGTGTGGGTCCACGGTTGAGAGAGTCGACATCGAGCGAACGGTCGAGCACCTGCGGACGCTACGTGACGAGCGACGTGAGGCGCGGGCGGAGGCGACCGACCGTATCGAGACGCTGCGAACGCGACGCTCCGAACTCGAAGAGATACAGCGGCAGCGATCTGAACTTGAGGCGGAACTGGACGCCATCGAACGCGAGCAGGTCGAACGTGAGACACGAGTCGACTCGCTTAAAGAGCGCGAGGAGATGCTCAAGGCGGAGATTGAAGAGATAGAGTCAGCCATTGAACCACTGACGACCGCCGATCAGGCGGACCTGCTGGACGCACATCGAGACATGAACCGGCTTGAGTTCGAACTCGAACAGCGAAGGGATGACCTCGAAACGATCGTCTCGGAGATCGACGAGATCGAGACCGAACTCGATCTCCGAGACGAACTGCAGGACCGACAGCAGGAGATCGAGTCGCGGATAGAGGACCTCCGTGGACGGATCGGTGAGATCGAGCGCAACGCGGTTGCGGAGTTCAACGAACACATGGCGCAGGTACTTGGTATCCTCGAATACACGAAGCTCTCGCGGATCTGGATCGAGCGCCAGCACGAGGAGTCGGCGGATACGTCGGAGCTTCCGACGGGTCGGTTTGTGCTACACATCGAGCGCCGGACCGATGACGGGACGACCTACGAGGACATCATCGACCACCTCAGCGAGTCCGAACGCGAAGTGACGGGACTCGTGTTCGCCTTCGCGGGCTACCTGATCCACGACGTGTACGAGTCCGTCCCCTTCCTCCTGCTCGACTCGCTCGAAGCCGTCGACGCCATCCGGATCAAGCGACTCATCAACTACGTCCGTCCCTACACTGACTACCTCGTCGTCGCACTCCTCTCCGAGGACGCGCGGGCGCTCCCCGATTTCTACCAGCGGATCCGTGACATCTAATCGGGCCATCTCCCTCCGATCCGACAAATCAACCGCTGGAGACTTGTCACCGACACGACGCTCCCGACGAGTGGGACACAGTCCAATTGCGAGCGTTCCCAGCCGCCTCCACCCAGTATAGACCACTGTATAGTACTACGTTCAAATATGCACCCACCATATTATTTAATACCAATATTATAAGCGATTAAATACAGTATTGCTATCTTCCCTCGTGCAGCATGAGTACACTAACAGGCGATACGGAGAGTCGATTCGCACTCGACAAACAGGACATGATGGTGTTCATCCTCGTCATGTCCCTCACGGGTGTGCAAAACGCCGTCACCGAAATAATGCCGGAATTCACCTTCGGGCCGCTCGAACTGGGGGTGGGTGGCTTCGTCTTCATCCCCATCGTCCTGGTTCTTCTGTTCCGGACCTACTGGGCGGCACTGGCCGTCCCCGTCGGCGAAATCGTGTTCGGTGAGATACTGCTGGGCGAGTTCGACGGCCTCGGAGCAATGGAGGGGCTGTTGTTGATCCCGGTCTGTTACTACTTCGCGGCCAAATTGTTGCAGGATCCGGAGAACACCACGCAGTTGGCCATCGTAGTGTTTCTCGCCGAGGCGCTCGAAGAATTCTTCGCCATGTTCATCGACATCGGGAAGGTGTACGTGGGGGTTGAGAAACTCGAAGCGGTGCCAGGTCTCCCAGAGAGCATCCTCGTCCTCGAAGGCGTCGACTTCCTCACACAGATGTTGATCACCGGGATCATCTTCGGCGTCATTCCGGCGCTGTACCTCTATCCCAAACTCCACGGCAAGATCGAACCCCTGCTCGGGATGGAGCCGTTCGAGGGCGAACGGGGTGCGTCGATGCTCCGTGACTTCCCGTTCAAGGCTCTGGTCGCGATCCTCGTCGCCTTCCCGCTGGCGTTCGTTGCCGAGGCGGCCAGCGAAATCGGTGGCGCGATCAACGTGGTCTGGGAGCCGGAGTTCCTCGCGACGTACGGACAAGAGTACATCGTGGTCCCAATCGCCGTCTCGGTGATCGTCGCCATCACCGTCTGGTACCGGGCGACCCAGAGCGCCTAACCCATGTCGACGACCCATGACTCCCGAATCACCGTCGAGGATCTGCACTTCCGGTACCCAGGCGCCGACAACGACGTGCTGTCCGGAGCCGACCTCACGATCGATCCCGGCGAGTTTGTCGCCGTCATCGGCGGCAACGGCTCGGGTAAGACGACGCTGTGCAAGTCGTTTAACGGCATTATCCCGCACTTCTATGAGGGTGATCTGCGCGGTCGTGTGACCGTCGCCGGACACGAGGTCCCGTCGAGTTCCGTCTCGGAGCTGTCTCGACACGTGGGATACGTGTTCCAAGAGTTCGACAACCAACTGGTCAGTCCGACGGTGTTCGACGAGGTCGCGTTCGCCCCACTGAACTACAGGAAAGAAGACTACCGCGAACGGGTCCATCAGACGCTGAATCTGCTGGATCTGGACGGGTTCGAAGACCGATTCGTCTGGGAGCTGTCCGGCGGACAGAAACACTTGGTCGCGCTGGCAGCAGCGCTATCGCTCGACCCCGACATCCTAGTCGTCGACGAGCCAGCGGCACAACTCGACCCAGTCAACGCCCGGGAGACGTACGACCATCTGGCACGCCTCAACGACGCGCACGGGAAGACGGTTGTCACGATCGAGCACCAGACCGAGTTCATCGCTGAGTACTGTGACAGCGTGGTCCTCGTCGAAGACGGGGCCGTGAGCTGGAAGCTCCCCGTTGAGAAGGCGCTCAACCAACTCTCGGATCTGCGAGCACAAGACGTCCATCCACCACAGATCACCCGGATTGCAGAGCAGGTCTTCGGTGACGAAGCAGACCTGCCCGTGACGTTCGCCGATGGCCTCGACTGGTTTACCGACCGAGCAACAACGGCAGGTGGTGAACCGGACACAAAGACCGAATTGAGCCAGCAAATGGATCCCGTCGTCTCCTTTGACGACGTGTCTCACTCGTACGGGACGCTCCGGAGCGGGACCAAACAGGTCCTCAACGGTCTTTCGCTGGATCTGTATCCCGACGACCGCGTCGTACTCGTCGGCAGTAACGGGGCCGGCAAATCGACGCTTCTACAGCTGATCACGGGGTTAGAGACGCCCGACGCCGGGACCGTCACCGTCGACGGTACGGACACCGACGCCGTGTTACCGGAACAACTGGCCGAGGAGGTCGTCTACGTCAAGCAAAACCCTGAGGAGATGTTCATCAACGATAGTGTCCGTGCCGATGTGGCGCACTACCTCTCCGAGAGGGGGTACCCTGACGTGGAGGAGCGCGTCGACGAAGTCATCGAATTCCTCGATTTGACGGCGTTCCAGGATCGGGACGGACGCTTACTCAGTGTCGGCCAGCAGCGGCGCGCCTCGCTGGCGATCGGCCTGGCGACCGATCCGTCCATCGTCTTGCTGGATGAACCGACCGGAAGTCTCGACCTCGCGAGTCGAGAAGAAGTCGACCAGACCATCGAGCGGGCCGGCGAGCGGGTCGAGACCGTCGCCATCGCGACCCACGATCTCGAACTCGCCGCGTCGTGGGGAACACGGATTGTCGTCCTCGACGGGGGCAGCGTGATCGCCGACGGCCCACCCAGTGAGGTGTTCGCCGATCTCGACATCCTCGACCGAGCGAACCTCCGGCCACCGCAGGTGACTCGTCTCGGAACGGAACTCAGGCTCGATCCCGCGCCGCTGACGGTCGATACGTTCGTGGACCGTCTTGACGCGGCAGGGGCTGCTCCCACTGATAAACCGCCGGCGACTCGTGAGGGTCATCGATGACGGCCCTTGACAGTCTCCGTGAAGCCACGTCGGTCGAGGCGATCAAGACCGATCTGCTCCGAACGGCCTATGAGAACGAGGGCTCGTTTCTCCACCGGCTGGACCCGCGCGTCCTGTTGCTCTGGTACGCCGTCTTCCTGTTCGTTCCGTGGCTGTTCTACGACACGACCGTCCTTCTCGGGCTGTTGGCGTTCGTATCGGCATTGGCGGTCCTCTCGCGGGTGAGTCTCTTCCTCGTCGGACTGATGACGTTCACCGTCGCCTCGACGCTGGCATCGTATGCCGTGGTGACCGTCTTCACGGGGGATCCCGTCGCAGCGATCCAGGCCCTACTACCCTTCACGCTGAAGCTGACGATTATTTCGGTGTCGAGCCTGGCAGTGTTCTCGAGCATGAGTCCGAAGACGCTCGCGCAGGGGCTCAGGAGTCTCGGTATCCCCCGGCAGTTCACCTTCCTCATCACCTATGGCTACCGGATGCTACCGGTGCTGTTCGAGGAGTATCACGATCTGGTGAACTCGTTCCGGTTGCGTAGTGACGCACCGGATTCGCCGGGCCGATTCCGGTGGCGCCATTACGTCTATCTACTGAAACTGTCGATGCGTGCGTTCTACCCGATGATCTTCAACGTGGCCAAGCGGAGTCGCGTCACGGTCGAGGCTATGGAGGCCCGCGGCTTCTCACACTCGCTTGCGGACGAGGCGAGTACCGACCTCCGGCTGGCAGAGATGAAGATTCGACCCGCCGATGTCGGGTTTTTCGTCGGTTCACTCGTCGTCGTCGCCGGAATTGCACGTTTGCTCTAATCTCAGTCCCAGCCGTACCCCTATTCTTCCAGATTCGATTCAAAGCTGTCAGAGAGTTATTATCAAACCTCGGGGGTAGCCTCCATTATGTTTGGACAACTGATTCCCCAATGAGTAGGACTGTTACTTAGTAGATATCTGGGTCGCTCGCTCACGCCATATGCATTGAGATAAGCAGTCTCAACTACTCTTGTCCTCCGCAAGTTGAGACTACACAGGCAAGAGCGACCCCAGAATGCACGATATTAACCAATGTACCTGCTGAAAGCGCTTCAAATTGAGGTCCAGAGATCGATTTTGATTACTATTCTAACTCTTCCCCGAACTAGTGACCAGCCGGATCAGCGCTGCCGCTGATCACCTGGCGTTTATTGGCTCAAAATCTGTTCTACCCGATCCCAGTTTGCTTCAACAATGTAAGGACCGTGTTTGCGGTCACAACTGGTGACCGCTTGTACTCGCCGGTCACGTCGATCTGCACCAGCAGATCAACAGCACGCCACATCGAATACAACAAGCACGCGAATGCGAAGTAGAAGAATCGCAAGATAAAGTTCTTTGACGTCGTCGCAGCCATGAACCATTTGAGGCTCTTATACCCACCTCGATTTCCCACCGGTATTCATACTCTCGCAACAGACTGGGATCACCATTTGTCATAAACACCGAATACTGACGATAATCGGTGCGCTCGGTGATTGTGTCCAAGTGGTGTCCGTTCCCGATTTGACTCGTAGAGAAAACCGCGTGCGCCCTCGTTAGCTGCGAGATTTTCGTGCAGCCCGAGGTAGGCCTGGAGCTCCCAAAACGCATTCTGGTGAATCTCACAACCCTCGCTACGACCCAATGAGAACGCTGGGTGGACGATCCCACTCACCTGCTCTGTAATGTCTTCGGCACGATCGAGTATCTCCTGCTGAGTAGGTGCTTCGCCGTTGGATTGTTCTCTTGGGGACGACCGCTCCGGTGGCTGGTGGGGGACAGAAACGCCAGCCCTGTCCGCCTGAATGAGGATACTCCTCGCCGCTGTTTCGATCGTCTCTCTGAGCTCGGATGCGAAACGGCGGTGCCACGTTCGCTACAGCGTCGACTGGTCGGGCACGCTCTCGAAGTTGAGGCGCTTTCGAGCTGACGAATACTCGTTGAGGTACTCGGTGAGCTGGCTTTCGTGCTCCCAGCCGTGGAGTTCCTTCAGCAAAAAGGCTCGGACCAATTGTACCATTTCGTAGCGAGTCGTTCCAGCATAGCGGTCGTGAGCTTCGAACTCGGCATACGTCAGTGGGAGGCAGCATACGAAGTCCTCAACCGACTCGTGAGCATCGTGCTTGAACCAGACCCTCGCGACGGTTCGGATGTCTTCTTCGAGCCCACCAAGCGAACACCTATCGTACAGTGGAGTCGCATCGTAGGCTGGCCACTCATAGTACGAAGTCCCAGCGATTTCTCGAAATACCTCACGTAGAGATGCTTGAGTTGGTGCTACACCGTTGCTATCACAAAACGACACTCGCTGATGATCACCAGTCATCCTTGCGCCACAGTGCCGTCCGTCTGCACTCCGCTCATTCCGAGAGAGGAAGCGAGCAGCATACGGACCTCAGTCGGGACCCTCCGACAGTGTCGATACTGATGACCCTCTACGGATTCCAAAATCACCTTGGTCGATATCGTCCATCGCCGGAAGAGACCGCAAGCGTGGACGAATCGCAAAGTAGCAGCTGACGAATGCGAAGCTCAGTGCAGCCACGGCCATCGTCGTAACGACACCGACCAGACTTCCCATGATTCCACCGAGAAATGAGCCGATCGGCACCGTGAGTGTGGAAACGCTCGCATCGACGGACGTCACTCTGCCGAGGAGGTCCTCGGGGGTAACTGTTTGAATGAGTGTCTGACCCATCACGTTCGTAACGCCGATGGGTATTCCAGTTATCGCGAACAAGGCAACTGTAAGCGCTGGCCACGGAGAGTAGACCGCACCAACCCATAGGAAGAATCCAGCTCCGAGCCCGATGATTCGGATGAAGCCGTACCTGATGTGAGTCAATCGAGACGCAATCAACGCACCAATAAGGCCACCTGCACCAATCGCTCCGAGCAGTGCACCATAGAGTATCGACCCGCCACGAACGGCTGCGAATCCTGGTAGTACGGCGAGCATGATACCCGTCCCGAAGTTGGTGACCGCCGTGGTGAGCATCATCTCGGTGAACACTGTCCCCCGGAGCCACTGAACTCCATCCCCGAGATCAGAGAGGTATCCGGCAACGTCGATTTCAGCTGCTTGGTCGCCTGTATCGGAGCGTTCGGAAATCCTGACACCGACGAACGAGAGGACTGCGACCACAAACGTGATCGAGTCAAGCACGAATAGAGAGACAGCGCCAATTACGGCGATGAGGAGTCCACC
This sequence comes from Haladaptatus sp. SPP-AMP-3, assembly GCF_049568665.1. Lineage (NCBI taxonomy): Archaea > Methanobacteriati > Methanobacteriota > Halobacteria > Halobacteriales > Haladaptataceae > Haladaptatus > Haladaptatus sp. SPP-AMP-3. Next base: position 280,691 of record NZ_CP145900.1, read on the forward strand.
GAGTGCGTCGAACACCATGTTCGTTCCTTGGTTGGCGAACGAAAACGCCGAGTTAGCGCGTGTGAGTTGACTCTTCGCGACGATCTGAGGGAGCGCCGCGTTCTGAGCGGGGTAGACGAACTGGTTCAGGAACGAGAGGAGCGGAATCGTCACCAGAATCAGCCCAACGGAAAGATGGTCGAAGTAGGCCGCGACAGGTATCGATAAAATGAGGGCGGCTTGGATGAGTTGCGTCCACACGAGGGTTCGGATGAGTGGCCAGCGGTCGACGAGCGGTCCGGACACGAACTGCAGTGCTGGCGGCAAAAGAAGCAACGCGCTCGCCAAACCCGTGTAGAAACTCGACCCAGTGAGGTCGTAGACCAGCCAAGTGCCAGCAATCGTATAGAGACTATCGCCAGCGTTCGTGACGAATCGCCCGAACAGCAGGCGGAGGAAGTCGAAGTTGTTCCGGAGAGACGACGTATCTGCGTTCGTGGCCTCCGCTACCTCCTGTTGCTGGCTCATGTTCCCACCTCCAGTGAGGTACTTGTCCTCCGGCTACCAATAACTTCGAACGAGATCTCACGGTTTGGCGGGTCGAGCGAACTGCTCAGAACGTAGCGAGAAACGACTGTTCGCGGTTTGTCAAGCGGTACTAGTTCGAGATGCGAGTCGATCGGCTTTCGAGTGGGTTTCTGACCGCTGTAGATCAGAGACCCAGCGAGTGTCTGCATTTGGGATAGTGTTCATTGTTGAGGAAGTGCGACTACGGAACCCGTAGTGAGATGAGGCGACCCGAGTGCTGCTGCTATGCGGCGGTCGCTACGCGGTCGCGACTATCGCAACAAGAGGAATAAACGGACGAGCAGCTGAGGGGGCCATAGGAAGGGGTTGAGTTAAATCACGTAGTTCGGTTGTTTATATGTGTCGACTGAGTACAATTGCGCCGATTTCACTCATGCATTGGGAACGCTAGTCTCAACTTCTAGTCTGTGGAATCCATAAAGCAGCATTTCGTGTATACCTCACCGTCCTTGATTATCCACACAGCACAATAGCTGAAATCGCGAAAATTCTCGATCGTGATCAGAGTACGATTGGGAAGCAACTGCAACCGCTATACGAACAGGAGTTGGTCACTCGGTATCCCCGCACTGTCAGTAGTGGTGGGGTCAAGTATCTGCATGTTGCTCAACCACTCCCGGAGATGGAAGAGTGGCTACGCCAAGAGTTAAACAGTTGGACGGAAGCAGTGATATTCCAATTATCTCGGCTTTCTTCAGAGTGAACGGGTAGATACTGAACACGAATACAGAATACAGATACTGTATACAAACGCAGAAGAACCATTTGAAATTCAGATTTGCATCGACAGATGCCAAGAAGCGTATACAGCAGACAGATACAATATACGAATGCAGTATTCAGGCCAGTGAAGAATGATTCAGACTACATAACCCTCTGGCAGAGAGTGTGAACCAGCAGCTGATATTTAGCATGCATATTCAATATGCGATTTTAGTATACATATACAGCATGCATAGTCAAGATATAGATTTATATTGCGCAATTAGAATGGGAAACAAAGCGATCAGAATTCGTCTTCTTTAGACAGGAGGTATTCTTTTTTCGCCTTCATCGCTTGATCAACAGTATTTGGAGCTACTTCTTGCAACCCGAGTCGAATGAGATCCCCTAGCGTCTGGCTTCGGTTCACATTGGAATCGTTTTCTCGGTCGAGTGCACTACGTGCATCTGTTGCAACATTTTCGAGTTCCCCAGACTTCTCGAGTCCGTGAAACAGTGCAGCGAGATTCGTATCTCGAACAGTGATATTCGAACTAGCGTCACCGTTGTCAATTGCTTCATAGGCTTCCTGAACTGTCTGCGTTAATTCGACAGTCTCGTCGGCCTGAGACGGTTCGGACGTTGAACGCTTCTGGTTCTTACTGCTCTGGAGGAGCTTTTCTGCTTTGTCTTGGCTCATTGGTCTCTGTGAGTCGGTTAAGGAGTTCGGTGGTGTTCTCTCGATACGCGTTTAGCACACGCTGCCCTGTATTGTACAGTTCATCTTCAGAGGCAGCAAAGAGTGTGCGTCCTTCGTTTTGCTTCTTCGAGATATCCTGTGAATTCGGGACAGGAACGGGGGCCGCCTGATCAGGATATGCCTCTTGGAGTTCAGCAACAAATTCCTTTGATAGGTTCGTTGAGCTCTTCACCATCGTCGGAATGACCATCGCAAGCTGTGGATCAATTGGATGTTCTTTGCGAAGGTCATCAAGATCGTCGCGAAGATTGTCTAGCTGGTTTCGTTCGAACGCACCAGGTTTGAGTGGGGCAATGACGTTTCTGGCGGCGAACAACCCGTTCAATGCAATGTTGTCCTCTTTGCCCGGCAGATCGAGCAAAACGAAATCATAACGATCGGTCAGGTCTTCGGTGATGAACTCATCTAGCTTCGAAAAACGCTCCTCGACAGGAACGTTTGCAAGATTATTATCTGCACCACCGAGTCCGGGATCTGCAGGAATAAGGTCAATACCTTCTCCCGTATCATAGACCATGCGATCGACGACCTCTGGGATATTGTCTCGAATGAATTCCCAATCTTCGCCAAAAATAGCGGAGATAGGAGCATCGATATCCTCGACCTTATCGTTCATCCCAAAGTGAGTGGACAAGTCGTTTTGTTTCCCGGCTAAGTCTATGAGGAGCACGTCAAGATCATGCTCCCGTGCAGCTGCAACAGCCACGTGTGCGGACGTAGTCGTCTTTCCAACTCCGCCTTTTTCAACATAGGTTGCAGCACGTAGTATCCGGTTGCTCGATACAGTGACCATATGCATTTGCTGTATACATATACAACATACAAAAAGGTGCGTCAGACAATAGGAAATAGAAATGCAACCGTATGTATCGACTTGGATGGGAGTGATCTGTGTGGCTCTAGAAGATGGTCAATAGGTAACGATCATAGGCTCGCACCTCTACAGAGTATACAAATACAATATACATATTCTACATACAGATATTGTTTGAGGATATCGGAGAGGTAGGAGAGTTTCAATCGAATACCTATGCACTACAGATAACTGTCGAACCTAATCAGTTTGAGGAATATCTGACTCACCGAGTCTGGGGAGTTGGTTGAAGCGCCCAAACCAAAGTTAGTATTAGATACTAATACTCAGAGACAGGGAAAAAGATCTGCCTCTATTGTTGATCTACAGGCGGAGCAGGCCGAGTGCCTCGGGGCTTGACCCCGAGGCGGTTCACTACACACTACATGATAGAGGACAACCCATCAAGCTCAATCTTCCCGCACACCCCATTATGTCCAGTGTCTTCTTTAGCAAACACCCCACTACGTCCAGTGTCTGACGGACGCAAGACAGTGGACAGAGTGGGGTGACTATATCAGACTTGATCACCGAACCGTTGTTGGATTGATTCGGTTTTACCTACGATGTCTACTGTCTCTTCGAGTGCTTCTAAAAGAAGCTCTGGACTCGTATCGAGGCTATACTCGTAGTACCGTCCGCCTGCTTCCCCTTTGTTCCGCTCCGTACGGCTCGCGATTCCAAGCATAGCTAACTCACCAAGATGGTCACGCATTCGACGCGGGACAAGTGGATCAACAGCGGCGCGCTCGCAAACCAGCTCATATTGTGGTTGAACATCTCGAGCGCGCGTAGGAGTTTTCCCTTCCTCATTTAGAATCAAAAGTGCGTAGAGAACGAGTTGGCCCTGATGAGTAAGCCCGTTAACTCCCTCAACAACGCGGCTTTTCTCAAGTGAGTCACGTGCCTCATCAACATGTGCTTCAGTGAGTTGTTCAGCCTGGTGTTCAACGGCTATATCACCCGTTTCCATCAGAAGATCAAGGCTCTGCCGAGCGTCACCGGCGTCCTTTGCACCGTATGCAGCACATTTCGCAATGACAGCATCTGGAACGACGTCTTTGTGGAATGCGATATCAGCCCGCTGTCGAAGGATGTCACGGAGTTCAGCTGCCTCGTACGCTGGAAATTGGAGTTCCTTTTCACAGAGGCTCGATTGAACCTTTGACGAGAGTCCTTCGCGGAATTTGAAATCGTTTGATATTCCGATGATACCGACCTTTGCTTCTGTAAGGTTCTTGTTGGCCCTTGCGCGAGGGATTTGATAGAGGATAGAATCGTCATCAATGTGGTCGACTTCGTCAAGGACGATAATTACTGTATTGCCGACCTTATCAAGTTCCTCCCAGAGCATTTCGTAAATTTGGCGCTTTGAGTACCCAGTTGTGACGTGTTCTTCAGAGGGACGGATTTCGTTAATCAGTTGAATCGCCACTTGGTAGCTCGTGGAAAGGTCTTCGCAGTTTGTCCGAATCGTTGTGATATCGACATCGTACTCTTCCGCGTCCGACTGAAGTTCTGAAAGAAGATATCCGGTACAGGCCGTCTTACCCACGCCTGCTTTTCCGTAGAGAAAGATGTTCGATGGCTGGTCACCATTAATCACGGGCTGGAGAGCAGAGATATACTGTTGCAATTCCTCATCACGGCCCACGATTTTCTCGGGTTGATAATCCTCACGGAGGATATCCCGGTCACGATAGATGTTCGTATCTGGCTCGAACAGCCCCATTGAACCAAGTCTCGTTAGATAGGGTAATAAAACCACCGTGTCTACTGTGTCTCGTGTGTCCGCTGTCCGATTTTTCATGGGACCCACACACCCCACTATGTCCAGTGTCTCGATGAAAAGCCGTTAGGTGGTTCTGCGAACAACTATAAACGATGGAAAAGTTTATACTCTCCCATATTCAATAACTCCGAATGATAGATATCGGGGAAAAGGAGTAGAGCTACTCTAGTAAATTTTTGGCAAACCGTTGCAGTTACTCGTTCTTCGTCTGTGAAGACACTGGACATAGTGGGGTGTGGGGGTTATGTTTTGGTTTCCATATATTCACGACAATTAAGCAGTGACGATTGATCGGTACGTGGTTAGAGACAAGACTATTATCCTAACCGCGGACGAAATTCCTACGTTTTCAGGCACAAGAGGATTTCAATTCTTACAAAGGCAGTTAAAATGATCTCGTTGATTATCCCGCAGGAACGCATGTATCGTTATCGCAAGTTCAAGCATTGCATCCGCCTGCTCGGCGGTAACTGCCCGCCCTGAATAGTACGACGCCGCTCGGTTCTCGTTGTACAATGCTTGGAAGTCCTCTTTCAAATCGTCGCTGATTACTCCCAGTTCAAACGCTCGTTGGTACGCGTATTCGTGGTCCATGAAATCATGGACTGCATCGTCGCTCATCGCGATAGCATAGAATTCGAATGAGCGTTCGATCGCCCCAAACGCGAGTTCGACGACCGCTGTGTGGTAACCATTTTTATCTTGAAGGGTTTGTGCAGCGGCAATCAGACGGCATGCCTTCTTGAGCTGTGCTTCCTCTTCGGTCAGTTCGGCAAGTCCTTCTTCCGGCGTTCCACCTCGCTCAAAAGACCGATGGGCCTCTTCGAGTACATCTGTGACCACCTTCGGATCGTCACTCATCGACTAGACCCTCCATTATCGATTGGAATTTCTCGAACTCTTCGGTCTTGGAAAGTGTGATCCCAGACACGACGGTTTCAGCGATATCTTCTGTATGGGCGGGTACAGACGCCGGGGATTCAACAACGATATGAAAGTCGTATCGTTCGCCATTGATTTGCTCCGATGCGAGTTCTTTACTGATTTGAGCTGCACGTCGTTGGTTGCGGCCCCGGTGTTCGCGGACCAGCACCCAGAGATCAATGTCGCTTTGTCGATCCGCTTCACCACGTGCGACACTTCCGTAGACGAGAATTCCGAGCACCTCATCGAGGTCTTCATTGAGTGTCTCGACAGCAGCTCGTACCGGTGCGTGGAATTCTGCCTGTGGGATACGGAGCAACGGATTATCTGGAATCATCACCCGTTCTCGATTGATACTGACGAGTTTCTTGTTTCCTTCCTGTCGAATGTGGACGAGGTCATTTGCTGCGAGCACGTCGACTGCTTTTCCGACGGTCCGATGTGTGACGTCCACCATGGATGCAAGTGTTCGGATCGTGTACTCCTTGAAAGGACGATCGATTAAAAATTGAAGCAATTTATCTGTTGCTTTGTGTCGATAGAGATTCGGGTTGCTTGCTGGCACTGGAACCTGTATCGTCGCTGCAGATGTTTCTTCACCTCCCGTTGATGCCGCGTGTTGGTTACTTTCGCTCTCCATAGATACCCTATGTAACCACTACTATAAAAACTTTATACGTATGCGATTTGAATAGGTGTATGAGAATTGCTGGGGTGATGGTCGCAATCAGCACGCATGGTTGCGAGAGTTAGTATCAGATACTAACTTGCGAAAACCACTTTCAGATCTGCTCTTTCCGAATCGTCACTATATCTGCCGCCACTCGTCCCGATTCTTCAGCTGCAATCACGAGCAGATTCGGCGCTGGCGTACAGGGCGCTTGATCACCGACGTGAAATCCTGCATCTGCAGCACTGGGGAGTTGCACCTGGTATCCATTGCCCGCTATTTGGAGTGAAGCGTTTGCGACTCGGTGGATTGAGACGGTATCGAGCGCGGCTGACGTCGCGAGTTCGACGATGTTCTCGTCGGTGATGCGGTCGATGTCGATAACGAGGAGGAGACCGTCGAATGCGAACACGCGAATGTTGGCAAGGCGGGTTATTTCGTCGTCAGTCTCTTCTACAAGTCCAGCGGCTCGGGCAGGCTTTGTGACCTGGAGAGCGAGACCATCGCCGGAGCGTTTGATTTTGTTGGGCATTGTGGTTAGTATGAGATACTAACCCAAGAGTGTTCACCTTGGGAGATGCGCTCGGTTCAGACTTGTTGGTGAGAATCGCTGGAGTTGTGAACCCCCTCACGTGTCTTCAGTTTCACTTCCGCTGTGGTTGGCTGAAGACTTTATCCGTCGGGTACCAAGTGTTGAGTGCAGTTAGCGTAACCCAGCAGACGATGTGAACTCTCGTACTCATCCCAACCCATACACCCACATCGGCTGCTTATTCCCCTTACTACACCACACTAATAGTGGCTCGAACAGACACCGACCGAGGGTTTACCTGTGCGGTAGATGAATTGGAGAGTACGAATGGTTCCAAATGGGAAGTCGCCACTCTCCCCACTCGCCCAAGACGCGCTTGATGCGCTTGCGAGACGTCTCCCAGAAGAGCGCGAGCTCACCTACGAGCAGGCCTATTCGATTTTGGACGATGAAGAGGATCTTGGACGACCATCTGCCGAGGATATCATCGAACGACTCTACATGAAAGGTCATCTCTACGAGGTTGAGGGGAAGCTCCGGCTCACGGATTACGGGTCTGAATAGCGAAGTCGGTCTCGAGAGAAGAAAGCGTGGTTACTACCTCGAAGTATGGAACGATTTCGTTGATCAGCTAGTCGGGCATGGGGTTTTACCAGTATCGCGTTGTGTCCCGATCGGTTTGTAGATGAGAATGGTGTAGTCGCTCCGAACCGTGACGAGATAGTCCTCGATCGTGAATCGCACCTCAATGTCACTCTTTTTCGATGCACTTGCTTCGATGATCTCTTCGAGCGCATCTGGATTCACGTATTCGTACAGCGAGAGCGTGGTCTGGCCCACTGTCGGTTCAATCACGTCCATGAGCACGTCGATAACGCCGGTAACAATCTCCGGACGCGATGCTTCGGGGTCAATCGTCTTGGATGCGACTAATGCGTATTGGGATGATAGACTCGGGCCAGAAGCATCGACGGCAGAGCCAAACCAGGTGGTCGTTTCTAGGGTCATTGTGGTACTCTGGGTATGTTCGATACTGTCTACAATTCATTAAGTACTCCCCGCCGTTTATTTCGTTCAATCTCAATTCGGATTGTTTGAGTTAATTTTGGGCCGTCTTGCTGTCGTTGTTCGACTCGTTTCGCTTCTCTGTCTCTTGTTTGACACTGATACCAGCCACTCAAAACTAAAATCAAATTTTGTGCTTCCAGTATTTCTTTTAGGTTCCTGGCCGTTGATTCACATGCACTCACACAGTCCATAACAGAGCCACACTGTCTGGTGCCATCACCCAGAGACATCTTTCATGAGGGGCTGTCTGTGAGTTGCACCCCGAACTGCCGCCATCCTCCCTTTCGCTGATGGGATCTTCGATAGTTCATCCAATTCTGGTTGTAATGGACCCCTGGCTTTCGGAAGCATGAATCGGAAACAGACAAATTGAGGGGGATTACTCAATATGATCCGGTTGTTTTGGAGTCGAATTGATGCACGTTTTGATGCGATAGCCAGTGCAAATCGCTTCGGCAGCATCTATCGATCTCCGAGGAACTAATCTGATTACTCATAGTATTATTTTCGATCAATTCACTGAGTCGATTTCTCCACAAGTGGCTCCATGTCGCCCGGATTTCGCGTATGAAGTAGACTCCTATCTAGCCGATCATGCTTGGTCTGAGTCGAATGCGTTGCACCGATCTCACGGTGGTATCATCCGGTCAGAACCACCGTTAGTATCACTCTTGTTTTCCCTTCATTATGGGAGTCAGCAGGTGGCGCTGTCTGTACATGTTGACAGCGGTCTTTCCGGTATTGGAATATTTGGAAGTGACTCGGGCTTGCCTAAGGGACTCTCGGTAGTTATGATTACCTGCAATGATGCAGAGTAGCCACATCGAATCTGGATGGGATGCGATCAAAGCCGAGATACGGGAGACTGAGGATGAAGAGCGTCGCGACGAGTTAGAAGGCCGATCGAGTGCGATCAAATGGATATTGGTCTCGTGTTTCGGCTACCAGGGCTTTTCGAACGCGAAGTTCGGGCGAATTGAGTGCCACGAAGCGATCAACGCGTATGCTCGGGAGATTCTGTTAGAGACAAAAGCAGTACTCAAGGAGCATGGGTGGCGGATTGTGCATGGCATCGTCGATAGTGTGTGGGTGACGCCAATCGAAGGAGAAGAACAAACGTCTCTGTCTAAGCTTGTCTCGGAAATTCCCGAGGAGGTGGCGATTTGGCTTGAGCATGAAGCCCACTACGACTGGATAGCGTTCGTGCCATTACGTGATTTGGATGCTGGTGCCTTGACGAAGTACTTCGGAAAGGTCGCTGGCGAAGACGAGTACAAGTATCGGGGCATCGAGTGTCGCCAGCGAAGCTCGCCCTCGTATATCGACGACGCGCAGAAAGCGTTGATTCGAGCGGTGGATGCGTATCGTGGTCCAGAGGCGGTTTGAGAAAGCGGGTCGTGGGTGGATCGGCTTGATCGGGGAGCGGTCGATCCGTATGAGTTGGTAATCACGAATCGGGTTTCGAAAAAGCGGGAGGACTACACGCAATCGACGCGGAGTGTGGCGGCATTAGAGCGAGCGGCTGAGTTGGGTTGACGCGTGCCCCTGGTCAGAGTGTATCGTATGTTGTGGTCGACGATTCGAAGGACTCGCGAGAGCGGGTGCAGTTGGCGAGTGAGGAGTTGGACGAGTATGATACCGGGTTTTATCGGGAGTTGTTGGTACGGGCGGCAGCGAGTGTGGTGTCACCGCTGGGATGGCGAGAATCGGATATTGAACGGGAGCTAGGGCAGTATACCGAGTCGAGTTTAGTGTCTTTTAGGTAATATTTGTATACCGCCATCAATCCTGATCCAAGATGTCGATAGCGAAGATCAAATAACTTGCGTAAAGAGTCTCACTGCCACTATTGCAAGCGTGATGCCAATTGCGCTTGCTACCATTCGAATCGCTCCTCGTTTAATCCGGGCATTCAAATCCTGTCCATCAGGCACATCGCCCAACCGTTTGACAAAAATGTTCGCTGCGATTCCGGATATCATCAGAAATGCCCCACCATACAGTGATGGATCGATTGGTACCAACGTTGGAAGGATAAGCGGAATTCCGATCACAACGATAGTTGTCCATCCAACCATGAAGTGACGAATCCATCGAGTGCGACGATGAGAGGCGTCATACAATGCAGTGACTGCTGGGAGAGACAAACCATATTGTGTGAGTTCTGAGCGGACCCGCTCATAGTCCTCATATGGTATAACAAAGCTGTCTGGATCGGTATAATTCGTATTGTGGTAGACCACATCCACGACTACATGGCCGGGGATCGGATACGGACGAAGTCGCTCCACTTCTTCAAGTTCAATTCCTGGATTGTCGCCAACAATCGCGGCGGCTACTGCATTCTGCTGGTAGTCAATGTTTGGGAGGGCGATTGCAATACGTTCTTGGTCGTGGTTCAGTACATAGTGCGTTGCGCTCTCCCCACCTGCTCGAAACCAGACCATGAGGAAGTAGATAAACGCGAGGAAAAGGGAGGCGTACAGGGCTGGTTTGCCGACGAACGGGTATGCTGCGAGAGCGAGCCCGGATGGTGCACCGACCAACAGTACCCAGTGCCACGGCTTCATACTGACAATCGTGCACCAGCATCGGAGTGGGAGGTATCTGAGCTGCTCAAGAGTGAGCTGCCACTGCAGGTGATTGTCGCGGTTGTCCTCCCATGCAGACATATGTACTAAATTCAGCCGAATTGATATAATGGTTCGGTGTGGCAGTTCGCACTCTACAGGCGGGCCAGGCCGAGTGCCTCGGGGCTTGACCCCAAGACGGTTCACGTAAAACACGAGAAACCGGACAACCCCGAGAAGGTGCAAAACTGGCTACCAGCCCCCGACGGTAGCATGCGCTTTGCGGCTCGATTCTATGGACCCCACTGGTCGCTGGTCGACGGGCCATATGACATGCCCGAAGTCGTCCTTGCGGAGAAATGACGACTCCTCACTTCATCTCCAACCAGATAGTTGGCCTGCTGCATATTTCCTATTCGGTAGCCCAGTCTTAGCTGAGTGCTGGTAGTTCGATCAGCTACTGCTGAATAGAACGCGCTTATTCATCATGTGACGATAGGAAGTTCAACGCCACTGTCTCTGACTACTCGCCCATGGGCTCAGATGTGGACGCTTCATTTCCGCCCGAGTCCCCTTCGGCGCCACCGCGCTGGCCGAGTTCCTGATCAACCATCAGGAGACCGGGACCGTCGTCACCAACGTGCTTGAGTTTATCCAGAACGCCCTGTGCTGTCGCCTCCTCCTCGACCTGCTCTGCAACGAACCACTGGAGCATGTTCTCGGTCGCGTTGTCGTTCTCTTCACGGGCGAGTGCGACGAGGTCATTGATCATCCCGGTTATTTCGACCTCGTGTTCGTAGGCTGCCTCGAAGGCGTCAGACGGACTGGACCACTCCTTTGGCGGACTGTCAATAGTATCCAGAGTAACTCGTCCGTCGCGCTCGATGACGAAGTCATAAATTCGCATCGCGTGAGCACGCTCCTCGTCGGCCTGGGCCCGCATCCACGATGCGAACCCGGGCAGACCTTCATCCTCGTAGTAGGCCGCCATCGAGAGGTACAAGTACTCCGAGTAGAGTTCAGCGTTGATCTGTTCGTTCAATGCCTCCTCGAGCGAATCTTTGAGCATAGCGTCTAGGTTAACGCTTGGCCATGGCATCATTGTTGGGGTCAACGAAACCAAATCCTATTCGAAGTATGTGATGGATGGTTGATGGGTATGTGCAGTACTGGAGATACTGACTACGCCCTCTGTATCTGGCACAGCATCCCTGATAGATGATCATAGGGAGATATCAGAATACTGACTTGTCAGCTTGGTCCGCTTCAACACGTTCTCAGTCAAGCCGTCCTCGACTGTTGTTAGTGAGGATAATCGATTATACCGTTGTAATAGAGAGAGGGCCCCGAGCGTGATCTCGATGTGATCTTCACCGTCCCCGATTGTGCGCTCGGCGTGGCTGTTAGGTATCTTTGACGGCGTTGACTGTCGTTGATTTGTGTATAACTGCGTCAGCTGAGTGGATCTGAATCATCTCCCACCCCTTTGGGATTGTCCGGTAGTGCGGTGGTAAAAACCGCTCGCTGACAACGATCGCTCGTACGACCAGGTCGAGAAATCTAAAGTAGGATGTCGAAAAATGGGTGATATTCCCATCCACCGGCTAAATTCTACTTTTTTGAAAGAAATCCAACCTAGGAAGTGGCACTGAATATAAGTCTGGGTACTGATAAGTATCTAATAGCACGTATCATCTGTATGCGTCTCGTTCAAGTGCTTATTCCGAAAGGTGATCGAGCAGATATTCTTGAGGCACTCGATGAGGAAGGGATCGATTATGCCGTCTGGGAGGAGACAGGTCGCGGTAAATTTGAAGCACTGGTTTCTTTTCCAGTCCCCGACTCTGGTGTCGAACCAGTGCTCGATAGCCTCTATTCGGCAGGTGTAAAGGAGAGTTCCTATACAATCGTTGTGCCGACGGAGACGGTGGTCTCCGAACGTATCAAATCACTCAAGAACCGTTATCAGGGGCACCGTATCTCGCGCGATGAACTTATCGCACGTGCCGAGGATCTCGCTCCTGCGTCTTCGACGTTTTTCATCTTCCTTGTAGTGAGCACCTTGATTGCGACGACCGGCTTGCTTCTCAATTCAGCGGCAACCATTATCGGTGCGATGGTCATCGCACCGCTCATGGGACCGGCTATTTCGGCCAGTGTCGGGGCCGTTCTCGCGGACTCCGATATGACATCACGAGGTGTGCGACTTCAGGTAACCGGTCTGCTCGCTGCGGTCGTGACTGCTGCAATCCTCGGTTTACTGTTGAAAGAGACAGTTTTCCTCCCACCGGTCGATATTCGAACGATTCCACAAGTTCTCGAACGAACCTCGCCGAATTTTCTCTCGCTCTTTCTGGCGCTTGGATCGGGCGTCGCCGGCGCTGTGAGCGTTATCCGGGGTGCTGGGTCGTCACTCGTCGGGGTGGCCATCGCAGTAGCACTTATCCCTCCTGCCGCCACTGCGGGCCTCGGTCTCGCGTGGGGACATCCTGGTGTCATCCTCACTGCTGGCGTTCTCGTGCTGGTGAATCTACTCGCTATCAACCTCTCGGCACTCATTCTGTTGTGGCTCGCAGGATATCGTCCCGAGAAGGGAAAGCATGCAATACGTGCTCAACAGGCAGTTCGCATCCGAATTGCGACCGTCCTTTCTGGCCTCGTCCTGCTGTCGATAGTCCTCAGTGTTGTCACTTGGGCGTCATTCGGAGTTGGAACTGTAGAGACCGAGGCAAACGCAGAAACTAAGGCGATGTTCGACAGTGGCCAATTCGGTGACTTGGAGTTTGAGCATGCCACCGTCGACTATGACATCGATGAGGTTCTTCTCGACCATCCCGCTGAAGTGACTGTTGTCGTGTCGCACGGGCCGAACGCACAAATACCGTCTAATATCGCAACTCAGATCGATGAACGTCTGACAAAAACGACCGGAGAAGAGATTATCGTACATATCGAGTTCGTGCGTGGACAACATTCGACCTGACATGGGATACACCGATACCTCCTGATGCGGTTCAAGATGACCTCCTGTCGATTCTCAGACGAGGCGACGGCAAATGGACGTTCACATCCTGCTGTGCGAACTAATAATGAGAGACCGCTCACAAACTCGCTCTTGTCTATTCAGCGCGAGACAGTGGACGCGCTGAGTGTTCCGTTCCATCGGATGCGGCCGAGTGACACGCCCAAATAACGACATCTCCGGTCTAGCTGTGGATGGAGATCTCGGATGAAAAGTAGCGAATACTCAGTGGATAGAGCCACATGATCCCCGCGTTGGTGAACGTAACGACGACCAAGTGCGAAAGAAAAGTGATTCCGACTGCACGCGACACTTGCCTAGACGACGTGACGAGGATCACTCCTCCGAAGAGAAAGTCGAGAAAGAACGGTGAGTGTATGAGTGCCGAATGAGCGGCGATCGAGTTCGTACCTGCATGTTCGATGTCGGATTACAAAACAGCGATCTCGCCGTGGCGCGCTTTCCGGCTTTGTTCAGCATCTGGCACAACGTCAGCGCCCCGGCGTTGGTCTCCTACTTCTCGCAGGAAGATAAAGCGGGGTCAGCGTCTACATCACCCGTTTCCACTGACGACTGAGTGAGGTCTACTCGACCGAGTTCGACGTTAGGTAGTTAAAGCCACGACGAGTGTTTCCAAATCTGCCGATCGAATCGATCAGGGTACTGTGAAATATCGTGAATGAAGTGGGTCTTGAATGGGAAGAAGATGGTACGTCAGTACGCTTTTGTGGCTACTGATGCCCCACTGCTATCGGAGATCGAAACGGTGTCACCGCCGTTGTTCCATACGGCAGTCGAGCGGCCCCAGAAGACATCGCTACTCGTGTCTGATCCGCTCCCCGAATGAAGCGTTACCGTCTGGCCTGGACTGAGCGTCAGACTTGAGAACGTGTACGTCTACCCCGATTCGTCCGTAACGGTCCACCCGGAGAGATCGATCGATGTGGAACCAGTATTTTCGAAAACGACGTATTCGTCGTTCAGATTATCGTTGTCGTTCCCCGCTGCATCCTCGTGAATCTGGGAAATACTCACAGACGCACCACCGCTACCAACATTTCGACAGGTCCACGCATTCTGTTCGGTGTTCTGGGCCGACCGCTGGACCGTCTCGAAGAGCTGACGGCCTGCATTCGAGGCTTTTGAAACCAGATTCGTTACTTAACTCAGCTATTCGATGTACGACCGACGCGAACTCATTGTGGCTCGACTATTCGGTGCGTCGTAGTCGGTCAATGAACTCTCCAAGGCGATCTATCGAATTGCTCGTGAGAAATTCGACCACGCGCTCACTCCGGACGTACAGTCTCCGAAGTGAACGAATCTTCTCCAGATCAGCTTGCGCACCCTTATCGTCGACTTCTTCTAAGCGTGTCTCGGCACTGTCCAGTGTGCGCATCATAATATCAATCTCACGTTGTACCTCGTGTTGGAGAACTTCCTGAAGAACGTGCCAAAGATCCGTTTCTGCCTCGTAGAAGACTCTTTTCCCCTCACCAGGGATCGAGCGTCGATGTACCAAGGTGAAGGCGGTTCATCTTTTGCATCGCAGTGCTCACTGTTGACTTCGCATATTCAGATTCGTCTACGAGTTCATCTAACGAAAGCGGTTCATCAGCGAAGAAGAGAATTCCATAGAGACGGCCGTAGCTCCGTTTCAAACCGTAGATATCGGCGCTTTGTGCCATTGCTTCGACTACCTCTTCACGCGCATCTTCAATCACATTGATATCCTGATCACCAGTAGTACCATTCACTATATTCGGTAAATGCCGAAAATACTAAATCATTACGGTTAGTATATTCACGACAGGCAGAATTTAGGACCATGGTGAATTTCAATCTCTCCGAGGATTCTGTCGCATGGGATACTCCGAAGCGACAGCCACCAGGGCCTGAAGGGCTTCCAGTCCTCGGTAATACACTCAGCTGTATCAGACAGCCAATGGACTTCTTCGAAGAATTACGAGAGTACGGAGACGTCGTCCGTTGTAAATTCCCAAAGATACGCGCTGTTACGCTGTTTCATCCCGAACACATTGAAGACGTTCTTATCACGGATCAAGATGACTACAGACGATGGAATTTCGACGAGTTACGGGCGATTGTTGGGAATGATTTCGCTCCCGAAGGTCTCGCGTTCAATGAGGGTGACCAGTGGCGTAACCAGCGTCACCTTCTCCAGCCAATGTTCGGACTCGATCGTCTCCGGGGCTATGCCGACGCCATGGTTGAGTCTACCGAGCGTACTGTTGAGACGTGGGACGACGGTGAAGTGGTCACACTGAATCACGAATTCTCGGATCTCACACTCGAAGTTCTCACTCACTCGTTGTTCGATCTCGATGTACGCGAACACGGTGCAGTCGTCCCTCGTGCCGCTGAAGCGCTGAACGATCGCGCTCGCATGCAGGGATTCGGATTGGTCGAACTCCTGCTGCCGTCGTGGATTCCGACCCCCGGAAATAATCGCTATCGGGAGACAATGAATGCGTTCGACGAGACTGTCGGTCGGCAGATCGCGAAACGGCGCGCAAACCCGTCGGACTACGATGACCTGCTTGCCCGCATGCTTAGTACCGAGAGTGATGCGGGCTATACGTTGTCCGATTCGGAAATCCACGATCAGATGCTTACTTTCCTGTTTGCTGGACATGAGACCACTGCTACTGCACTGACGTTCACGTGGTTACTTCTCGCGACACATCCAGAGAAGCGCGATCAGTTAGAAACCGAAGTCGAAGACGTTCTCGATGGGTCACTCCCCTCGCCCGCGGATCTTGAAGATCTTACCTACACCGGGCATGTTATCAAGGAGGCGCTTCGGCTCTATCCTCCGGCGGCGATGTTGTTCCGAGAGACTATCGCGGACACAGAGCTTGGTAAGTATACCATTCCGGAAGGGACGAAAATTCTGTTGCCCCAATTCGTCGTTCACTCAGATGAGCGATGGTATATCGATCCGGAGCAATTTCGTCCCGAGCGCTGGAAGGAGGAAACAGGACCGGACCGGCCAGAATACGCGTACTTTCCGTTTGGTGGCGGGCGACACAATTGTATTGGAATGCGATTTGCGATGATGGAGCTGAAACACATTGTTCCGATCATCGCTCAGCGCGTCGACTTTGAAGTACTGAGCGATCCCGATCCAGCGGTCCAGATGGAAATGACGCTTCAACCGACTGAGGACATCCAAACGCGTGTGCACAAACGATGACTGACATCGTCATCCACGACGCGATCGTTCTCACCGTCGATGATCGAAATCGACTGTTCGAACGGGGAACAGTGGCTGTCGATGATGGTCGGATTACGGCGATTCGTCCGTCGAATGCCGACGATGAACTAGTCGATGCAGACGCCGTTATCGATGGGGGCGGAATGGTCGTACTGCCTGGACTCGTGAACGCTCACACCCATCTCGAAATGACGCCATTGATCGGCGCGTTCAGTGATCTTGACTTGTTGGAGATGATGGGCAGTGGTATCGCACTCTTTAATCGTCTCGGTGAGGGTGACTTCGAGTATCTCGTGGAAGCGGGCTATGAACTCGCCGCACTCAATTTCCTCGTTGGTGGTGTCACTACCGTCAACTCGATGGATATCCGTCCGAGTACAGGGGCAGAAACGTTCGGTGACGCCGGTCTGCGTGGGTTCTTCGGTCCTGTGATCACGGACCTCTTTTGGGACACACCTGTCGACGAGCAGTTTGCCCGCGCTCGTTCGTTCATTGATTCGTACCACGGTTCGTACGACGGGCGAATTCGGGCTACCATCTGCCCGCACGACGATTGGTCGTGTACTCGCTCGTTATGGGAACGAACAGCCGACCTCGCCGCCGAATATCCCGATCTCCCCGTCCATACTCATCTCCTCGAACTCGAGGAGAGTAATACGATGGCGCGAGCGAATGGTGCTGGAGATTCGATCGCCCTCCTCGAGGATGTCGGTCTACTAAATAACCAGCTGATTGCCGCTCATTTCCGAATCGCCGATGACGACGATATTCACCGGGTTGCGGCAGCAGACGCGTCCGTCGCTCACTGCCCTTCGGTCTTCTGTTATTGGAACCCGGATGGAGAGACACAGTGGACGCCTGTTCCGGAGTTGCGGGCTGCAGGAGTCGACGTTGGAATAGGCATTGACGATCACTACTGGCATGATTCGTATAGTCTGTTTGGGGAGGCACGACAGACTCGCCTCGCGGCCAACCTCGAGCGAGGGGCGGGACAATTTTCTTCGATGGAGTTGGTGCGGATGCTTACCATCGAGGGCGCACGGGCTCTCGGTGTCGGAGATGAAATCGGTAGTCTCGAACCCGGCAAACGTGCCGATATGATTCTCCTTGACGTGGACAAGCCCAAATTCACGCCACTCACCAATATCCCTGCCCAGGTGGTAAACAACGCCGCACCGGCTGACGTAGCGTCCGTGATCGTGAATGGGGATATAGTGATGCGTGACAGGGATGTCCAGACAATGGATCCTGCGGCTATTCAGGAGTCTGTCGAATCGGCTGTGGAACGCTTCGAAGCGAGTTCCGGATGGAACCTTGATATTAGTAAGGGTGATCCGCCGAGTGCTGTAGAAACTGTTCATGACTTGCCGAAATGCGGTCCTGTTCACCTGCTGAGTCGTCTTGCATTCCAGTCAGTCAAAGATCGACTTCGATTGTAGGTGTGTTTCCATTCCCTCTCCTCTTGCTCAGTATTTCAACTCACAATATCATCCCGTTGAGTAGTCACACCCATTGTGATCAGTACAACAAATGAAACCACGTTGCAGCCACAGCTATATTCTGTTGTGACTTCTTGAAAGTCTAATTGAGCGACCAATACGAGAGGTATTCGTGCGTCTTCCTTGCTCTCTCGAAGAGCGATTGATGATTAGTATTAAATACTAACATAGACAAGTCCATCCCCCTGCCATCGAGTTCTTCACGGTAATACGTAACTGTCCTCTTCTAAAATTGTAGTCATCACGCTCGTACTCGGAGAACAACTCTCGCGTAGAATGCTTGCCACACAACGGTCACTCAATATTTGTTCCTCGAGAGGTCATGAGTCTTGACTTCATTTCTTTCGTCCTGAAATAAATTAAAACGAGTTACTTTGGTGGACTGTGACTGTACCACTTGTTGTCTTTCCGTTGTCAGCATTTTCATAATCGTCTAGTCCGTTGTCAGGAATATCGGTACCGGTATGCTCGTCGACGAGCTCCCGGTCCCAACCAGCGAGCAAGAGT
>NZ_CP145896.1:0-61940 GCF_049568665.1 Haladaptatus sp. SPP-AMP-3
ATGACGCTTCGAGTTGCCGTTTCACAGCAAAAAGGCGGTGTTGGAAAGACCGTAACAACGAAAAACCTCGCTGCAGCACTTGCTGACCGCGGTCACCGAGTACTAGTCCTCGACGCTGATCCCCAGGGCGGCACAACACTCAAGCTTGGGCTTCGAGACCGCTACCGACAAAGCGACATCCCAGCATTGTTCGATGTACTAGCCGATCTTGGGGATCTAACGTTAGACGACCTTGACCAACTCGTTGTTTCGAATTGGGACGTCGATAGTGCCGCTCATGAGGGCCCGGAAGGCTTCGATCTTATTCCAGCACATATTCGGAACTTCCGTTTAGAGAAGCATCTGCATTCTCAGACACGCGGTATCGAAGCACTCCGAATGGCACTTGATCGGTACGAGCATGACTATGATTTCGTTCTCGTTGATTCACCGCCAAACCTCGGTCCTCTAGCGGATGGTGCATTAATCGCAACTGAGAACGTCCTGTTCCCAGCCAACGCAAACATCATCGCGAGAGATTCGTTGGAAATTCTGTTTGACGAGATTGACACGCTTGAAGATCGATTCACAGACGGTGACTCGAAGAAGTATTCCATTCGGACGCTTGGAGCCGTCTTGAACGAAGTCCCTGCGCAAGGTTCTGTCGTCACTGAAACACGAGATTGGTTCTATCAGACCTTCGGCGAAGATTTCGTTTTTGAGATTCCAGATCGGAGTGCGATTGAACACGCAATCGAGAATCACTCAACAGTGTTTAGCTACAACCCTGAGTTAGGAGACTACCCGTGGGATCGCAAGAAAATCGATGAGCTACGTAATGCGTATCATCGAATTGCAGAACACCTGGAGGAGTATCAATGAGTGACGACAGTCAAAACGAACTGGGTAAGCGATTTGAGGATCGTATCTCTCCTGAGCCACCCTCTTCCTCAGCGAGTGATTCGTCAAACGCGTCTACCACAGAGGAGATGAATAACCCGGGTTTAGCAAGTGAGACAGAAAACGCGAGTAACTCGAATAACTCGGGTAACCCGAGTAACACGGGTTCGTCGCCAGGACCTGATCCAGATCCAAACGCAAGCCGCAATCAAGAGCGGATATACATGGCTGTTGGCAGTGATCGAGCAGATGCCCTGAACGGTATGTATGAACGATTCGACGCTCGTTCAAAGCTCGCAGGACAAGGTGGAATCGAAAAGCATCGCGATTTTTGGGCAGCCGCAGCTGAATTGCTAGTCGATTCTGAAGACGAACTTGCTGACCGCCTTGATATTCCAGCAGTGACCGAGTCCGAATAAGTCCAGACTGGTAGAGACTGCGGAATTTGTGGTACGTAGGAGAGTATGAGAACTTCCCCTACTCCCTAAATGTTCAGTCTGAGTGATCGGGCCTATGGCTCCACGAGGGTGCGGGACCGTATAGTCGCTCGTCGGTATCGTCAGCGTATGGCATTCTCTCGGGCGCTTCGAGGAGTTCGAGATACAATCCCCACTCGACTCGACAAAATATGTAGGTCAAGCCCTCTGTGGGCCCATCGTCGTTCGTTTGTGGGCCATCAAGCATCGTAATGTCGTCTCTTTCAGCCAATCCATCTATTGCCACATCGATATCCTCTACCTGGAGGCCGAGATGCGTCGCTCCGATGTCGGAGTTGTTCGGTGGCGTATCGTCCTGGTCGGGAGCGTCCCACTCAAACAACTCTAGATTCATCGTTGGACCGCACCGCAGCATCGCAAGTGAAGCTGTCGCGTCAGGATGCACATCCAACCGTCGCTCCATCGAATCACCATCGGAATCTCCGAATGGCCCCTTCCGATAGAGCAAGTCACACCCGATGGCATCAACAAAGAAGTCAACTGCCTCATCGAGATCGGGAACGGTGATTCCAACGTGATGGACGTTTTGTGCCGTCAACGGATGGTCGTTTGTCATCGTGTGTATCTCAGATGGTGGTGTGCATAGGTTACTTTCGAAGGAGAACGATCCCGTCACCGACTGCATTCACTGGCTCTGCGATGAGGACATCGAAGCCAACGCTTTGGGCATGATCGACGAGCCATTTCATACTAATTAAGTATTCATCATCACGAGTGAGGACATTATCACCGGCTTCTAACTCATGCTCTCGGGAGAACTCGCCGACCTCCTGGGCGTGTTCGATGGCAGCCGGGTCGATACCGTCGAGTGCGGACCAAAACGTGGACGCAAACGCCTCGACGCCCCGATTTGCCCACCGTATCTGAGTCTCGCGGTTGGCCGCTGTATCACGAGCGTCGTTCTTCAAGAACGTCTCAGCGATGCAAATATGACCGCCCTCAGGTAAGGCCGTATAGCAATCTTCGAGAAAGTCGACTTTCTGGTCGAGTGGATCGGGGATGTGATGGAAAGAATACAACAGCACCACCATTTCCGGGAGTGAGGTGACTGTTTTCACGTACTCGGTCATATCGGCTGTTTCGAACGATAGGTTTGACACCCCGAGTTTTTTCGCGTTATTCCGGGAAACCTCGGTGACTGTCGCTCGGTTATCGATACCGAGTATCCCTGTTGTTGGCATTTCTTCAGCCAATCGGACAGAGGTTTGCCCTGTCCCAGATCCCATTTCGAGTATTCGGTCAGGAGCCGCATGAGAGACAAGTTCTACAACGTTCTTCTGTAATGCCTCGTAGTACGACGTCTGTCCGAGGTACTTCTCAAATGTTTCATCACTGGTGTAAAAGCTCGGCGTCCCATCGAAGTCACCCATTTGTGTGCCCTCCTGCGCGAGAATGGATCCGATTCAGGGGGTGTGCATTTCTCATCGATCGCATTGTTGAATGCAATCTATTCCACTGGGGTATAACAGATTCGGTAGGCGGGATAATCGGGTGATGGAATGGTGTAGAGGTAGCCTTGGTATCCTTCGCCATGAATCGGCTCCAACGCGGGACGCTCATCAGCCGCAAAGTAGTCTGGTGTGCTGGAGATCGATCCCCAGAGGTCGTCTTCTTCTCCGAGAAATTGCTGGCACTCAACCCCAACGTGGTTCGCTTTATCAACAATTCCAAATTGGAGTTCACCCACACCGTGATTGTAGCGTGTGAGCGAGATGCTTTGATTGTACGTCGCATAGTGTGCCAACTCGTTCGGCCAGGTGAGTCGATAGTAAAGCGTCAGGCTGTCACCCGGCGGAAGTGGCTGGGGAAAGAGGAACTCTAATTTCTGTTCAAATGCTGGCTGCTGTTCGGTGAGATCGTTGACTTCCAGTCGCTGGCCGTCACGGCCATCGACAAATACGAGTGGATCGATGTCCTCGAATGTGATCTTGTTCTCGCCGCTTTCTTTGTGGGTGATCGAATTCGTTGGCTCTGTTCCGGCGTTCTCGACAGTTATCCAGCGGAAGCTGTTCCACTCGTCGGCTGGTCGGTCAAGAAAGTCGATTCGCTTCACATGCCGATAGAAGTGGGAGTTATCAACTAATTGTGGGTCGTCATTCTCTAGGCTCCATGCCGTTGCGATACGGTCGCGTCGAAGCTGAAGCACGGCTTCGTCGATGCTGTCAGTCGAGGCATACTCCCCGCTCTGCTCAGTCACAACTTGATTTGCGACGACTTCCGCAACGTGATTGAGGAGGTCCGCGTGCTGTTGGCCTTTCTCTGTGAGGATAAGACGATCGTCGTCACATGTGAGGGTATCATGTTCAACAAAGCGGTCGATAATCTGTCTGATTTGGTAGCTAGACGTGGTTTTCTCCATCTTGTGGAGGCGGTTTTCGACATCACGATTGACCGTCTCGACCTTGGCAGACCGCAGATCACGCCGGCGGCCACCTGGTCCACTTCTGGTAGAGACCGAATCCAAGACGAAAAATGGTTCAACGCTCCGCGACCCATAGAGCGGCGCGAGACAGGCCTCGATTTGTTCTTTATCGGATGTGGACCCCCATTCAACGGCATCCAATTTGATCCCGAGGTTTTGAAGGGTGGTGATGACATAATCAAGGATTTCGTTCCCAGTATCTGTGAGAACATAGCTCCGATTCTCCCTCTTGATCAGCGAAATATCAGCGGTTTCGAGTGCTAGCGATTGGAAATGGCTCGAGACAGTTGATTGATGTCGGTTGATCGTGTTCGCAATTTCTGTCTGGGTCGTTGCCGTATCGCTCTCAATGAGTACGAGCGCGGGGAATGTTGTGGGGGTGATTGTGCGGAGAATTTCGCCAGCAGTCGTGAGTACTGGCGTGGGCCAGTTTTGGTGAAGGGAGCGGGAGACCATGAGTTAGTAGATAGTTATGGATGTAATATGCCCAGAAGTAAGCGTTATGGATGTAATATGACCTGGTATGGACATAGAATGTCCATATGCGAAATACTTAATTGAGTGTTTGGGAGATAGATGAAATGTGATGGACCACTTCGAAGTGGCCGACGAACCTGCCCAGAAGCTTTCCGGAGTCCGTAGTGGTCCTGATGGCCCAGTTGGCAATACGAGCGATGAAAGACACCAGTTGCAACGATTCGTATCGAATCACTGGTGGTTGACAAATGAAGAATGGGTCAGTGATGCTCTACCAGCAATGCGAGACAGGCAGCTAAGCTAGGCAAGAATCAACGCCAAGAAATGACAACTCCGTCGGAAGTTATTGGGTGCTCCAACACCCGTCACACCTTCCGACGAACGTACAAATGTTGTTTCTTGCTCAGTGGACAAAATTGTTCGGGTGTACACCTGCAGGTATACCCTCTTGTCCGCCTGAGTGACTCTGAGACGGGTCAGCGTGCGACGTATGCACGATGACACACCACACGCAATATCTACAATACGACGACATTGAGGCCAAAACTAACCAGCAGTGCATCACGCCGGACGATTTGAAAACGAACGACGTTATTTTTCTCCGTCGTCATTCACGCGAAGGTGTCGGCAGCCGCGAGAAGGACATACTGAACCGTGAAACCACACGAGGGCGTCGGCATTCCGACGCCCTAAGCCGGGTCCATGGACCCGGCTACCCTGCTACTACTAGTACTGTACTCACACTAGTGAGTGTGAGTGAGGGGGGGTACTCCCACTGGCCAGTGGGAGCAGCCCCCTTCGTGAGGTGGTTCCGATGAGTGGCACGGGCCACATCGATTTGTTTGTGTCCAACCGAGTAATCGAACAAATTCACGAATACGTCCAAGACAGATACGACGTCGGAGCGTCTGAGTCGGACTATTACGTGCGTATCGTGGTTGAGAATGCGATTGAAGAGTGGTGCGACAAAGATCCGAACGCGGAGATTGAAGACCTCATCCGTAATGCCATGGACGCACTCGGTGGCGACGACAACGAAGAAAAAGATCGTTCGTTTTCGAATTTGTCGGTGGCGCCCGACGAGAAGACGCGCCTCGCTCGCGACGTGCGAGAATCAATTGAGGCTCTGTTTAACAAGGATTATGCGAAACGTGCGCCCGAGACAGACACAAAAGGCGACTATCTCTCGCGCATTCTTCTCGAATTCGTCACCGACGGTCGACGTGACCGTCTGCGCCGGAAGATGAAGCGGATCGATCTGTTCGCGCGGTGCAAAAGTGGCGACGCGAGCTCGGTTGAGCAGAAGGTTGCTCGTATCCGTTCGGAGCTTTCGGATAAATTCGATAACGGGTATCCGGTACAGCGTGACGACCTCGTTGCGGCCGTGAAAATGCAGCCACAGACGAAGACGCAAAAGACTCGCGAGAAGTTAATTCAGAGAGTCCTCGATCATGATACGGTTGAGTACGTGGAGAGTCCGACGACGAAGGACGTGTTTATGCCGCGTGAGCAGGCTATCCAGAGAATGGAAAACCTTGGGCTGTCCGGTATTTTGGACGGACCGAAGTACGACCGTCTTCAGGCGGGGTACGAGTTCGCGGATCTCTCGAAGGAGGACAAAATAGAGGGAATCAAAGTCGCACTCGTACGACTCGCGATGCACGCCGATCTGGGAGGAACATACCGGTTGACTGCAGAACAAATACGCCAGCGTGTATTCGGTATTGCCGAGTCTGTACGTGCCGATACGGTTCGTCGCTATATGAACGAAATAGCCGACGAAGACGGGTTCACAGAAACGCAGACGGAGGAAAATAGCACGAAAGCCGTCCGCGTACACGTTCCGACGATCATCAAAACAGACGTTGATCTTCTCGAAAAGGCAAATCTCGCAAAGGAATACGATTACGAAGACGCGCCGGATACGGGATTAGTTGTAAACATTTCGTCTATGTTCGACGCTGAGAGCGGTGAGAGTGACGACGAGAGCGAGTCTCTATTTGATGAGTCCCATCTATCGGAGCAGCCCGATGATAGGCAGAGCACGGTGCGTGAGGTAGATGGACGCTTTGATGAACTCGTGCAGGCGGTCTCAGCAAACAGGGTTGAATAGGAACCTGCTTCAGGACATTCTTCGACATGCAAAGAAATCCCATGGTGAGGCATTCGTTGCTGCCGTCCGAAAGCAAATCAATCACTGATCTTATTTGGTCAATCTGCATTTCCTTCTGATCGACCAAACATCCACGACTTTGCACGTGTGAGTAGCGACGTCTCCCTACTATCTTCGACCGCCGGGACCGGATCGGCTTCGAGTTGTCGCGTCAGTCGGTCATTTTCTTCGTGCAATCGCTCAATTTCGCCTTCAAGCCGGGATAGAGCCTCTCTCAGGAAAGCGGATTCAGCATCTGAATCCAGTGCTGAATGCGTTGAATCACGATTGCGGATAATTTGGCGGACGTATTCACTTCTGGATTCATCTTGTTTCTTCGCTTCCTTCTCCAACTCCTCTATTTCGTCTTTTTCAAGCCGGACGGTCATGTTCTTCATTGAGTTGGTCTGTGAATACGCTTGGATTCATATAGGATTCAGTCAGACGTGCGTGCGACGTATTTCGAGTGGAACCCGTAGTTTGTATAATATACTAACCCACACGGCACGCATCTATTGTCCTCGTTCAATTTTGATATAGCGTCATGCAATATATCGACTTCGAAACGCTCGAATTTGGTGATTACAGCCTTTAATCCGGTGGTATACACTGGAAGTGGTGGTGTGTTTGGCACTTCTGCTTAAATCCATAAGCGGAAGTAGACACACCCCGGGAGCCCCGAATCAATCTATGCGCAACGCTTTCTCACCCTGAATCGGAGTGATCTGAGAGACTTGTAATGAGCGGATAGCACGCTATCTACGCTCGAAGTGGTCAAATACTCCGGGAAGGACAGTAGTGACAACCGCGGTGGAGTGCTGCGTGTCAAGAAGGCTGACGACGACTGACGTTGAGCGTCGCCTCTGATTCGTTGGCCATTCACTCGGGCCAGTGCGCCTGTTCTTATAGGCTTTCTTCATGTTGGGTGACGAGAAAATTGATAACTGGCACCCTGGTATCCTTCTGAAAGAATGTCAAATTCGGGGAGCGGTATCATCGACGAAGACACCGCACAGACTGTCGCAAGCGGTCGAGAAACACTCGGCTCGATACTTTCGGCAACACAGACACATCTCCAGAAAGTATTCATCGTCTTTGTCGTCGGATTCATCGGGACCTTTTATGCGATTTCAGAGGTCGTGTGGCCGTTCCTTCGCCGAGTGATGACACAGGAGATGCCAAAGTCGGTAATGCAACACGTCGACATCGTCGCAGTGACGCCGTTCGACGTCATCCTCTTAAAAGCCAAAATTGCGATGGTGGCGGGTGTCATCCTCGCAATCCCCGTGTTGCTCTTCTTGGCTCGAGGCGCGATCCGGCGACAGGGGTGGTATCCCGATGCCTCTATTTCCTACTGGAAGGTTGGTGTCGTCGTCCTGCTCGGGGCGGGTCTCTTTGCTGGTGGACTCGCGTACGGCTATTCTCTGTTCTTCCCGCTGATGTTCAATTTCTTGGCGAAAAACGCCGTCAATGCCGGATTCAGCCCGAAATACGGTATTGTTTCGTGGACGCAGTTCGTTCTCGTTCTCTCGCTCTCATTCGGGCTGGCAGCCGAGATGCCGCTCGCCATGAGCAGTCTTGGGTACACTGGCATCGTGCAGTACGAGACATTCCGTGACAAGTGGAAGTACGCCGTCATTGTCATCTTCACCTTCGGTGCGGTCTTCTCACCGCCGGACCCGTTCACCCAAATTATGTGGGCAGCCCCGTTGCTCGTCCTCTACGCGGTCAGCCTCTATCTGACGAAAATTGTTGTCACCATCAGACGTGGAAGCGACGAGGTCAGCCTCGGCAGGACGGTACGCGAGAAATGGAACAATATCCTCGGTATCGTCCTCATTGGTGGCGTCGGCACGTACCTGCTCATCTCCCAGGGTGCAGGCGGCTATCTGAATCGAGAACTGATTCCGACGCTCAACGACACCCTGCCGGCGAAGTACCACCTCCCGTTTGTCCCGGCCGTCGAGAACCTATTCGGTATCCCCCGAGAACAGGCTCTCCTTGTCGCTGCGCTGGTCGTCGCGGCGGCCACACTCCTGCTGGCGGTACTCTACTACCTGTTCGTATCGCTCGAAGCAAGTGCTGACATGACCTCACCAAGCAGTGCTCCGGCTGCCATCGATGTGGACGAACTCGACGCAACCGGGGTGCGCGCGGCACCACCTGAAGTGTTCGAGACAATGAGCGGCGACGAGTCACTTGATCACGCTCGAACCGCGATGTCGCACGACAATCCCGAGAAGGCACAAGCCATCCTCGACCGCTACGACGAGATCAACGAGGAAGAAGCTGACACGGCGGTCCAGACGGGCGAGAGCGCCCCCGACGAATCCGAGGATGAGGCACCACTTGCCGAGGACGTGGCTCGCCAGCCCACGGAGAACGACGGCAATGTTGTCCAGAGTACGGCCGCGGGCATGATGAATGCGTTCTCGGAGGACGAGACAACTGAGGATGACATTGGCGGCTACTACTACGATATCGCCTTCATCTTCCAGTCGATCACGACGAAGATCTTCTGGGTTGTCGGCATCTTCATGCTCGTCCTTGCAGGGTCGTTCCTCGCCCTCTACAAGGGCGG
Organism: Haladaptatus sp. SPP-AMP-3; assembly: GCF_049568665.1. Classification (NCBI taxonomy): domain Archaea; kingdom Methanobacteriati; phylum Methanobacteriota; class Halobacteria; order Halobacteriales; family Haladaptataceae; genus Haladaptatus; species Haladaptatus sp. SPP-AMP-3. Next base: position 9,009 of record NZ_CP145896.1, read on the forward strand.
GATGGAGGCTATCAACAAGGACTTCACACGGCGTGTTCCCGAGGGCGTCGTGCAGGGTGACCCGGCCAAGTTGTTGAACATCGTCACGCTCCACCCGGTCGAGGCGCTTATCTTCGAGGTGAAGGTCTCGACGCTCCTCGGTGCGGTCGCAGCGGTGCCCGTGCTGCTGTACTTCGCGTGGCCTGCGATGAAAGAGCGGGGCATCGCCCGTGGGAACCGCAATGTATTCTTTGTGTGGGGCTTCGCGCTGTTCGCCGGACTGTTCGTGGGGAGCTACGTCGGCTATACACAGGTCGCACCGCGTATCATCTCGTGGCTGGTCTGGGACGCCCAGCAGGCGAACATGGTTATCTACTACCGAGTCAAGAGCTTCTTCTGGCTTGTGTTCGCCACGACCGTCGGGATCGGCTTGCTTGCGGACGTCATTGTGACGATGGTCCTATTCAACGAGGGCGGCATTGTTTCCTATGACACTTTCCGTGAACACTGGCGGGTGGTCGTCATTGGAATGTTCGCACTCGGTGGGCTGCTGACACCGGATAGTCTGTACACAATGTTCCTCGTTGCCGTCCCGGCCACTGTCGCCTACGTCCTCGGACTGGGCTTGCTAACGGTCACGACCGTTGGCGGCCACCGTGGATAGGCCGTGGGCGACTTTTGTTTCTCGGCGGTACAGGCACTAACAAGAGTTAGTATATTATAATAACTTCGGTGTATTCACATCCGGTCTGGCTGGTGGTTGTTTATGCTGCGAACTAGCGAATTGGCTGCATATGCTTCGTGAGACGGCTTTACTCGATGCACTCTAGAGTGAGCTTGCGATCGTGTCGAAACCAACACAAGATGACAGAATCGACGCCGAGCGGCTTGCAACTCGGATGCTCGAAATTGATGGGACTAAACACTGCTAATCGGCATCGCTGAGGGAACAACGGTCCTCACCTGTAATCGGATGAGTTCGATCACGCGAACGCCAATTCAGACTGATCGATTCGATGGCGACGGGTAGATGACCAGAATGCTTGAATCAGGCGCGTTGGAGCTAGCAATAGGTCATTTTGAAGAGGACGACCAGTAGTGATCAACGACCCAAGGGAAGAAGCTGATCGCAATTGTACTGATGGTAATCCCGACGAGTGCTGAGAGATACATCGAATGGGAAAACGACCCAATGTAGCCACCACAATACCCCGCCACTAACAGCAGCACATTATAGTAGAGTATTCTCACGCCAAACAACGAGGGTGTCAGCGAAAGCCAGCCAGGCTCTGTTCGCGTTGGTGGTGTCACCCATTCACCATAGAAGAGAGCAATACCGACAACGGCGGTTCCCCACCCAAAAACAAGCGCATTTTTAACACCAATCGCAGAAATCGGCTCTAGATTGAGAATGAGAACGAGGACTGGCAGTGCAGGGATTGAGATATCGAATACCGCGTACACCAGGTCACCAACGGGATCGGTAGCTGAGATGGTTGGAAATCTCTGCTCTGATTTTCGGGGCGTTGAGGATGACATTGGTACTCACACTCTCAGTCTCGAACTTCGGGGGCGTACGTCAAAAAATTATTGTTACTTTCTATTACTATGTCTATGAATTCTTCTGGAGGCGTTTCACCGTGCTACTAGACTCGTGCAGACATCGAAGTCGTCGTGTTCATTTCCTATACAATGATTGATTGGTGAATTTCATACTGGACTTTGGTCAATTCTTGATGGGCCGGTAGAGTCATTGGTATTAGATCACGTGTGCCGCCGGGTCGCAATTGCTCCAGCGAGCGATGGGAAACTTCCAACGGCAAGTCCGCCAATCACGACTGCCCACCCCATTGGGAGTAAGGGAAGTTGGATTGTTTTGCCGAGCAAATCACCGCCATAGGCGATAACGGCTAACGCGAGGTTGAAATAGAGGAACCGGAGGCCGATCAGCAGTGGAGTTAGCGAAACCCAGCCGGGGATGTCAGTAAAGAGCGGCTGTATCCAGCCACCACGGATCAAGGCTGTTCCGAGGACCATTGTTAGCCATCCAATCATGGCCGCGCTTTTGATTCCGCCAAATTCGACTGCGGTAGTGACCATAATGACGTAGAGCAATGGAATACAGGGGACGGAGATATCGGCAAATGCATAGACGGTGTCGTCGATGAGGAGGCCAAGGCCATCTTTTTCGACGGTTGTGAGGGTGCCATGGCCACTGAATGAGCGTCGGGTGTTGGTCTCTGCTGGTCGGGGGGTGCGTCCTGGTGGACCAGACATGGTATTTCAAAACTTCTCTGTACGGTAATAAAAACATTCAGGATTGCTGCATTTCTATCACGTGTCTGAATACAAACCAGACACGGGATTGCCGATTTGGTTCAGCTATCCCGAACAATTCTGGGGAAAGACGTCTGTTTTCTGGGATTTCGGAACGTTTTAAGATGCGTGATTGATTTGATAACCGAAGTAGAACGTAAGACGGCAGCGAGGTCGATTCCTCGAATTTGGCCGATTTAGATGATTGACTTCCTGTGGGCAGTATAAGCGGTAGTGCGACACACTAGAAATGACGCCTCGATCTAGGCGCAGTTCGTATGTTCCCTCGTAGATTAAATTCCTTCTCACATGCGCTTGATTGTGTGGTCCGTCAATTGATCCACAACTACGTCATTGATACCACTCACTCGGTTCACAGACGATGTATTGAGAAAAACTTTCTCCAGAGTGTTTGCCAACAAATTTCCAGATAAAAACTTTTAAATATTGTTGGCAATTTATTCTTATCTCATAACTTGATATGGAAATTAACCTTCGGGTAACACCCTGTTGCAAGCTACAAACAGAACCCGTACATATCGATTGTGTACTGATCACCAGCTAACCCGACCAAGCGCGTCAGTCGGCGAGAACGGACGCCATCCAATTCCACCATATGCCACAGTCACCTCAGGACAACCAACAAATATTTTCCAACCAGCAAGACCAGATCGAGAGTCCAGTTCGACGACTCTTTCGCAACTATGGGTCCGAACGACCCCTCCCACTTGCAATTGCACTGCTCATGACGATTCTGTCACCACTTATTGGACTTGTGCCAACCTACTTGCTTAAGCCAGTTCTAGACGGTACCCTTCTCCGAGGGACCTATCAGCTTCCATTAGTTCCCCAAAGCGTGATTCCGTCGGGACCATGGAATCAGGTCGTCTTCACAGTCGGCATTATTCTTGTTACACAATTCCTCCAATTATTTGTCGGGTGGGCTAACGACTGGGGCTGGCACTACTTTTCGGAACATGTTCAACATACGCTTCGAGTAGATGCCTACGAGAAAACCCAACGCCTAGGGATGGAGTTTTTCACCGATAAGCGGACTGGTCAAATCCTCAGCATCCTAAACAACGATGTTAATCAACTCCAGGATTTTCTCCAAAACTATGTCTCCCAGATTTTGCGAATCACTGTGCAGTTTCTGGGTATCGCTGTTGTCCTCTTTAGCCTGAAACCCGCCTTGGCGACCATCACCTTGATTCCAGTCCCATTCATGATCTGGCACAGTTTCAAGTACGGTCAACGCGTCCGAAACAAATACGGAGATATCCGCCAGTCCGTCGGAAAGATCAACTCCCAAGTGGAAAACAGCGTCAACGGTATCTCGGTCGTCAAGTCCTATACACAGGAAGATTACGAACGTGATCGAGTCGAGGAATCCTCCGAAGAGTACTTTGAATCCCGGTGGGCAATGCTCACGGCACGTATCAAGTTTTTCCCTGTGCTCAACTTCATGAACTGGATTGGATTTGGATTAACTCTCCTTGTTGGAGGGTATTGGATTACAGTGGGGACACCGCCACTGCCCTTCTTCTCGGGCAGCCTCACAATCGGAACCCTCGTCGCGTTCCTCACGTTTAACCAGCAATTTACGCAGCCGATCATCCAGATCGGCCAAGTCATGGATATGTATGAGAAAGCACGCTCCTCTATCGTCCGCGTATTCGCACTCCAAGACTACCCCATCAATATCACCGAGACCGAGGCCCCCGTTATTCTTGAGGAAGTCGACGGTGATGTTGCCTTTGACGCTGTCTCGTTCAGCTATCCCAACACCGAGGAGAGAGTTCTCAATGAGGTTGATTTCGAGGTGGCAGCTGGACAAATGGTTGGGCTTGTCGGCCCGACTGGTTCCGGGAAAACGACCCTGATCAAGCTCTTGCTCCGGTTTTACGATCCGGATGAGGGAACAGTGTCCCTCGATGGACATGAGATCCAGAACCTCTCTCTGCAATATCTCCGTGACGCCATTGGCTACGTCAGCCAGGATCCGTTTCTATTTGACGGGACAGTAAAAGAGAATATCGCGTATGCCGATCTAGACGCTGATGACGACGCTATCGAGGACGCCGCGAGGATGGCAAACGCACACGAATTTATTGAGAGCCTTGAACAAGGATTTGACACGCGCGTCGGCGAGCGTGGTGTGAAGCTTTCTGGTGGGCAGCGTCAGCGCATCGCTATCGCTCGCTCCGTTCTGAAAGATCCAGATATTATCGTTCTAGACGAGGCAACCTCTCACGTCGACAATGAAACGGAGGTTCTGATCCAGAACAGTCTCGAGCGTCTCACTGCAGACCGAACAACGTTTGCCATCGCGCACCGGCTGTCGACGGTCCGGAACGCGGATAAGATCTTGGTTCTCGAAGAGGGGGAGCTGATCGAACGGGGGTCTCATGAAGAACTGTTAGCCCTTGAGGGTCTATATGCCAATCTCTGGCGGGTTCAAGTTGGTGAGATAGATACACTCCCTGAGGAATTTCTTGCCCAGGCAACAAACAGAGCGCCGTGACAGCTGCTGTTTTACTGCGGTGAAAGGAATGAGAGGTATTTTAGCGATGATCTAATCAGGTGGAATCGCTATCGGACACCGGGAAAGAAAAAGATACCAAACCAATCGTCGTTTATTAACCCCGTAAGCAGTAGTAATCCCCTCGGATACCTTTGAGTTGATCACTGTACATTTCGTCGGCATATTTAGCGTGCCAGCCGTCGTCGATTTTCCAAAATCAGCAATTTTGGATGACTGACTTTCTTGATAACAGACATAATGATATTTATTTTAAAGTCAATAATTTAAGCTGTGGTGATTATATAGACCTGTATTTATTCTAGTAACAAAACTGACGGAAGTATTTCGGGATTCTGTAATCGAAGAAGCGTATAAGCGACTCCAGAAAGACCATGGAAGAACATCGGATTAGAGAATGTAGCAGAATGCCCCGTCAAAGAAAGTGCTCCGTGGTGCTCACGTCGAGCGAGGCTTCGAGATGCCAATTTAACAGCATCTTCATGAGTTGCGATCCCGTGACGTGACCCAACAAGTAAAACCTCAGATCGGCCGAAATTGCCACAGCAAAGATGATCCATATTCGATGGTTCTGTAGTTGCAGTTTCGGCTAATACTTCGCTTGCGTCAGTAAGTAAGGTTTCATCGTCAAGGTACTCGCTAATACCAATTCTAGCAAGCGCCATCCCAGATCTACCATGGCACCACTTATCGACGTAGTCTTGATCTTCATGAGACTTAGCCCAGTTCATCTGTGATGAATCAAACAATTCCGCTTCAAAGTCAAGTGCTTCTCGGGATGCGTCAGCAAACCGCCACTCATCTGTAGACGCTGCAAGCTTTGCAAGCGCATAAGCAATTCCGCTTGCTCCATGTGAGAATCCTGTGAGTGGAGGTTTGTCCTCTGTTGTCTTCCAGACTTGATGACCTTTGATCGCAGTCCGTCCTTCAAGTAATTGATCGCCACAGGTAATTGCCCGTTCCAGCACTTCTTCACCTCCGTACCGGTCATAATATGCGAGAAGACCGAGTACTGTCCCGGCAGACCCTTCTAATATGTCGAATGTTCTATCTTTAGTAATATGCTCGTCGGTCACTAATTGAATCGCGTTTTTTGCAGCTATACGATATCGCTTTATATTGAGTAAATCAGCGATGACTGAGAGAGTATATACTACACTTCCAATTCCTAACATACCACCAAGATTTGCGATGAATTTTTCTCTCTCAATTCTTTTAACGATTGGTTCCAAAGTTGTCTTAACCTGCTTTCGGTAAGTATGTTGCCCCGTTATCCTATGTAGGGCTGCTGCTGTCAGCCCAATACCACCCCGGCCATGGTACAAAGATGGATCTGTGGGATACAAGTCGAGCCCGGATTTAGTAGGAGAAATAGAAACCCAACGATCCTGATTTGGTGTCTCATATGCCGCATTGATCACATCATCGAATAATGTTACTGCTGTTGCCTCAAACTGGTCATCTGGCACGTCTGCTTCAGGTGGAGTACCTGTATCAGAATTAGCAGGGTCAAATGCATATTGCATAAGCCAGGTTTGCCTGGCCAGGTCTTCCTCATCCATCGTCTCAATTCGTTGCTTACAGACTTCGTATCCAGATCGATCAGCTTGAACATCAAGAGACTTGCCATCATGGAACAATACTTGTTCGTTTGGACGGGATGTGAATCGAGGGATGTCACGCCTTCTTAGTGCTCGTCGCTCTGCCTTATACAACGGCCAGTAACGTTTTGCTTCGCTTTGTTCGTCAAAAAACGGCACTGCAAGTTCTTCAAATTCAACAGTCAGTCTTGCACCATCTCGGAGTGCATCTCGAGCAGTCGCTGATCGGAGGATTGATCCATATTGGGCTGTTGCTCGATACACTAGTCGATTTTCGAGTTCTTTAATAAGATTTGGAGGGGCAATCTCTGTGAAGAATTGACCATCAGCATGGAGTGAGCGTATTGTTTCGTAGGTTTCGGTAAACCCATGAACAAGTGCTTCTGAATAGTTTCTTGGTGGTTGGTCCTCTCCATCGATACTGGGCGTATTCTCATTCAGGTTAACCTCTGGTCGTTTCTCTACAACAGTCATCACGTCAGTATTGACTGCTTTAACCCAGGGACGCGTCTGTTCGCCATACTTTATTTCGCTTGAACTACCAAATCCCGCATGAGATACACCAATATTCTCTTCATGTGCTTTACGTGGATCACCAACTGACCAAGGGAAAAGTAGCGTAAGCAGAACTGATTCAGAAGCGACAGCAGATATCTCTGGCAAGTTTGGCTGGGCTGTTATATCAATGTATGGATGGAAAAGAGTCTCCCCATCCACAATCATCGGGTATTCCCCACTTGCAATGACATTCTCAAACTGGCAATCAGGTAAATTAAGAACATAAGCTACACATGCAATGGATCCTGCTCGTTCATAATAACGCGTCGCAGCTTTCTTGCTGGATAGATCTTTATATTCAATAGACTCCATCCATCCATAGTTGTCTCGGAGAAGATAATTAGGTGTCCTGAATGATGGGGTTGAGAGATGATCTTCAAGTTGGCTCAAAATTGAATATAAAGCAAATCCACCTGCAACATCTCTTGGCTTGTAAATAACGTCCCCAGACTCAAACGACACCCGGACGGGAAGCCGACCTTCTGCATGTGCATCATCCGAGAGGGGTTCAAGTTTTACAACTTCGCCTTTGATATCAAACCGTTTTCGTAGAGCTTCTCTATCAGTATAGATTCGATCATAAATTTCGGTTACACCATTAACCCAATTGTCTAAAAGACATATTAGTTGGCGGGCAAGTACTGGATATTCTAAGCACAAATTCTTAAACCCATGCTTAAACATTGCATTAATAAATTTATCATAGTATTCTGTTGGATATTCCTCGAAATCATTTGGATCGGCGTGTGCTAGATCCTCGTCATGATATTCGACGAAACTTTTAAATTCAACGTATAGTGGACGAATACAGAGGAGAAATATCTGTGAATGTAATCCTTCAATCATTGGCGACAATGAAATCTTTGAATTTATATCATTATCAATTAGATTCCTGGCATAATCTGTAATTACTGCGATCAATTCCGGGAATGCCGCCTCTTCTGGAACTGCATGGAAGCAATTGGTTCGGTTAGTTTGTATATACTGAATCAATTCTTCAAGACTGTGAATCCAATTTGGGAGCGATTCGTCGTGAGGCCAGCTTGTTGCAGTGACTTGATTTCGAATATGTGCCTCTGTGAGTCCTTCTTTTTCTAGACGAGTTTGAAATTGTTCTCCCTCCGGAAATTGATCACGCCATTCGTCCAAAATTTCATCGGGATTTATTGGGGGATCTTCACCTTGGATATTTGGGGGCCCCTCGATGCGTTCGTGAATTGTTCTAGATCTTCCAGCGATTTTTTGTCGTTCTTCTGGTGTGAATATGCTTTTCATATTATGTCATGAATAGGTCTGAATTTCTTATTTCCAATAATTAAGCGAACGGAAAACCGTTCGCTTCATCCGCACTACTTACCTTTTAGTTGGTGGTGTCGCAGCACGGAAGCTTTGAAGCCGTGTGGCAAGGAAGATAACACGATGCAGTAGCCGTTTCGGTATGACCTAATTCATGTTCTTCTGGAGTTTCGATATCGTCGAAATCTTGATCGAACGCATCTTTACTACCAAAGCCATTGGTGTCGTTGTCAATTGCAACGGACATGCAACTATCATTTACTGACCCTCTTTATTTAATTCTTTCTAGATCTATATGATATTTAATTCGAATTTGTCTAATATGAAATCCAGACACGTTCGCCTTTACAAATGAGAGTAACTTCGATTTCTACACAGGAGTAAAATCGTAGAATACTACAAATCAGCATATGGATAAATTATAGGTGATACTATTTGAATGTTTTTCACTTTTTGATTATCTTTCGCTTTAGCGGTACCAAGTCGAAGGCGAGAGTGGTGGGTGCATTTTGGTTTACGCAAGCGAGTAGGCGAGAGCAACAGTTATCTCGGTTCATCGGTGGTGGATTTTCCACTTTGATCATGGATGTCCACACCCGCTTAGTGCAAAAGGCGGTAGTAGACACTTTCCAGGAGTACCACTATGATCCATACGTAATTGCTTTGCAATCACCGTTCTTGTGGGGGTATATAGTTGTAGCAAAAATGTGTCAGCCCCAATTTTTCTCAAACTGTTTGGCATAGCGGGGCCAGTACTCTTCGAAGTGATCGATGGCCTCCCAAATGTCCCAATCAACGGGCTTCTTGTCTTTCGGATCACGAAACAGGCGGTCCATGTGAGTATATCCATGAGATGTATCAACACGAGCGATATCGATACTACTCTCTGTTGCGGCGTCTTTGTAGTATACATTCACAGAAAAGTCGTCAGGGTCGAAATAGTCTGGTGTCCCCCGAACCGCCATTAGATACGTTCGTCCCCGCCACGTCCCAAGGTTGTCCTCAAAATTCTGGGGTCCGGCCATTATTGAAATTCTCCTACATAAGCACATATCCCGTAGCTATTTAACTGTTGACCTCCTACGTCATCATAGACCAAGGGGACAACCCTTCACTGGAGTTGGTCGAGATACCCATGAAAATCAGAAAACAACCGTGTGATGCCAGGGAAGGCGTATCGTCAGAACACCGCAGCCGGACGGGAACGGATTAGGATGAATCAGAAAACAAAGTTCATTCGGCGAGTAGCGGAAGCTGGCTTCGACGATGTGTTGCTACTCTCCCGCTCAACCGCCGAAGAAGTGCTCACAGAAAAACGGATGGAGCTACTCAACGAGATAGCCACTGACGATCTCGAATCAATGCGAGATCTCGGTCGCCGTGTTGATCGAGACATCAGTATCGTCAAACGCGACCTTGACATCCTATACGAGGCTGGAGTTGTCGAATATGAGCAAAACGGTCGTGCAAAGCGGCCAGTGCTTGCTCACAAGAACGTGTTCGTCAAACCTGTCGTGTTCGAAGGTGAGCCAATGGAAGACGCAACCAACCACACTGGCGAGATAGCTGCTGACTAAGACGAATTTGGATTTTTACTGTTGAACAGATTTGATGAACCGAACATCTCCATTGACCTCTATAAACAGCAGTGAAATCGACCACATTGACGTCCTCGGAGACGCATAATTCGGCGTCCCAAAGTCAATTGTGTCGATCGAGAGTGTGTGCCTACAAGCAATCGTTTGTTGGTTAGTATCTCATACTAACCAATATCGCCCACCGATTTAACGACGTTCAGACACTACCACTCAATATGAGCGAGAATGCCGCAATCGTCGCTCGAATTATCGAGCATAACACGGGTGGGCAGAACCGTGCGACAATCGATCGCGACCACATTGGTGTGATTGCAACTCAGCACGGTCGCTTTGACGGCGATATTGATGACTCAATAGCCGAGGCCCTTGCTGAAGGATACATCGAAGAGCAGGATGGCGAGTACGTCGCGACAGAGAAAGTGTGGGATCTTGTTCCCGGTACTACTCGCTAACTAGCCGGAAAACTGCCACCGAAGAAAGTTCGTAAATAGCAACGCCCTGCCGCTCTTAGATCGCGTCTAATCGCTCGGTGAACGGCGACGATCCCTTTTTCGCACGGTTCAACTCGACCAGCGGTATGTCTTCGCCACCGCGACGGACGACGATGTCCTGCGGTGTCTCGGCGTCTTCGGGAACGATGAGAATCTCGTAATCATCGGCAGACCACTCTCCGGGAATCACGGGCCTCGTGATACAGCCCGTACCATCCCCGTCGAGTCGCCGTTCAGGGTAGGCACTGGCGTCCGTAAAGATGGCGTCGCGCGAATCAAAGCGGGCATAGACACGCCCGTCTTGATCCTCGAGGACATACTGGTCATTTCGCTCGTGCCAGACCGTCTCGGTCATCCCATCCGGGCGGGGGAACGTCGTCCCGTTGATCCGTACCGGATGTCCCGAGTGATTGTAGAACGACCCATCTTTCGCCGTGAACGGTGGGTCCGTGAGCGTCCCCTCGACGGTATCCGCGGTTTTCTCTCGACACAGGAACACGCACTTCTGACCGTTCGTGACGGCTTTCCCGAGGTTGACGAGTGTCTGTGAGGGTTGTGTTTTCCCGGTGGATGACTCGGATTCGAGAGCGACATCCGCCCCGTCAGTGAGTTCGAACAAGATCGGATAGTCGTCTTCGAGCTGTGCACGCACTTCGTCGGCGTTCCGAAGAGAGACGGTCGTCTCGAACGGTACCTTCGCGATGCCATCGGCAGCTTCCTCTCCCGTCTGGATGGGTAGTCGGACGTCCAACCCGGCACGGGTGAGCGGGTCGTAGGCGTCTTTCAGGAGTTCGCGATGATTACCTTTTCCCGACGTCGAAGACACACCCGTCGCGAGGAAGAATGCCCGGCCTTCCGGCGTGCACTTGAGGTACATGTCCCCGTCGCGTTCGCTTCGGTCTAATCGCGTGTCGGGGATGTAGTCAACCATCCCCCAGAACTGGGTGCCGCGAAGGGTGTCGAACCCCATCCAGTCTTTCGCCTGTTCCCACACGCGTTCGTCGCGGACGTAGCCATCCGTGTTCTCGTCGTCAGTGAGTGCGAGGTCGTAGGCGGCTTTGAGAATTAACGTCTCGCGTTCCTCGGTGAGTTCGTAGTCGTCGTCAGTCTCATCGTAGTCGTAGAACTTGGAATCGCGTTTCTGATCTTCGCTCGTCCGGCGATCACCACCGTACTGTTCGAGCGAGCGTTCGATGAGTGCCTCTCTGTCCTCGGCTGTCCGGGCGACGTCCTCCACTTCGTCGATCGGAGGGAACGTGCCGACCTTGTAGGTCTTGGTGGGTTCCCCGTGCTCATTGTCCGTTCGCATGTAGAGTTGGTACTTACCGAGGTTGGCCAAGTCCTGTTGTCCGATATCCTCACTGTGACGTTTCGCCATAAGACGCGCCTCTCCCGGTCGCTGTGGGTTGAAATTGAGAATCGTCCCACATTGTCCGAGAATCGCGTTCTGAATCTGCTCTTTGCCGTCCAACTGATTCGAGAGATCCTGACACGCCCCAATGATGGAGAGGTTCTTCGACCGGGCCAGCGAGAGAATACGGGCGATATTCGAGTTGGCCGAAATGATTTTGTCGAACTCGTCGAGAATGGAGTAGAACATCGGCGGTTTCTCACCCATCCGTGACTGTTCGCGAACCGCCACCCAGATACGCCGAATGAGTGCGGTTGCAACCATCGTTCCCACTGTCTCGGAGGTCGTGTTGTCCTCGACGATGATGATTTTCCCATCACGAATTGCGTCCTCGACGGAGAACGTTGACTTCGGATAAGACACGAGTTCCCGCGTAATCGGGTTCTCGATCCACTGTTGGAGCCGTCCAACCAGAGGTTCGAGGTCCGAATCATCCATGTCCGCCAGTTGCTCACGGGCGTACTCGACAATCCAGTCAATCCGTTCGTCCTCAAGCATCTGTGCGTACTGCTCGCGGCGCTCCTGACTGACCAGGGCGAAATACATATCCAACAGCGTACAGTCGTACCCTGCCTTTGCCATGCCCCGAACCATGTTCCGGACGACGCGCTTCATCCGTGGCCCCCAGTAGTCCTCTTCACCGCCAGCGAGGGAGATGAGTGCCTCTAGGTCGTCGGCCAACGCTTCAACCGCCTCTTTGTACGCGGGCGTGTCTGGATCGGCACTTGACGGCACTTCAAGGAAGTTGAAACCGACTTGTTTGTCGCGGTTCCCCCCGAGTTCGATGTAGATTACGTCGTCCTCCCGACCCTCGGGCACGAGTGAAACGACGTCTTCTGCATCGTCACCCTTCGGGTCGTAGAACATCCCACCGACACCGCGGTCCATCATCTGCCGGAAGAGATTCTTCAACAACGTTGTCTTCCCGTATCCTGTCGAACCGGGAACGAACACGTGGCGTTTGAACACATTCTCGTGGATGCCTGCTTCGGTACCTTTCCGTGCCCCGGTGCCGATCCAGTACGGCTTTCCGGCGGCGCTCGCGTTAAACATCGCGACTTGCCGTTCTAATGGCGTGGCCGTCTCGTCTAACCCCGCACGGGCGAAGTCAAAGCGTGGTGTCCCGATCGGGACGGGAATCCCGGCGCGTGACTCGGAATAGTCGATATGCGGATTGTTCACGTCGCCGGAGAGATGGACGACACCCGCCAGTTCCGACGCTGTGCATTTCATCGATGTGTAGTCCTCGAACAACCGGCTGGCCGTCGCTGATAGGAACGAATGCATGTCGCTCCGAGCGGACTTGAACGTCGTATTCCCGACTGGCGTACCGTAGAATCCCTGTCTATTGTGCGATTCATAGAACTCGTCGAGCGCATGCACCACCGAGTGAACCCGGCCTTCGGCCGCCTCTTTCGTGCTCGAAGCCGCTAGAACGCGGATCTCGATCTCATACATCGACTCATTCTGTTGGTTCTCGATGATGTCCGCTGCCTGTTTCTCGACGTCAGTCGCGGGGTAATCGGTCAGGAAGCGTGTGTTCGGCGCTCGCATTCGGTCGGCGACCTTCGCCATCTTCCCGCGGTACCTGAACCCCTGTTGGGAGGGCCGAAAGACGACCTGTAGCATCACGTCAGTACTTCCGCCTGTGACCTTTGTCAGAATATTTTTGAACGGATCCCGGACGTTCTTCCGACCACCATCTTCGTCACCGAACCCGTCGATATCGATGTGCCGGATCGGGTACTCCGTGCTCTTGAAGAAATGCATCCGCGCCCCAGCGACGTACTCGTCTTCATCCCATGTCGGGAACGCCTCGGGGAGTTGCTCGACGGTTGAGTCGGGATAGTCCTCGAACAATTGGTCGCGAAGATTCTTCCCGATGATTCCCGATCCCGGGACGAATCGGAAATCGAGAATCTCTTCATCATACACGATTTCGAACGCGTGTGTTTCGGGGCTCCCGGCTGTCTCGTGCATCCCGTTCAACAGCGTGATCGCCTCGCGAACCCCACCCTCACCGCGGTAGGGACGCACCTTGTAGACGGGTTTGTCGAGCTGCTCGCTCTCTCGGTCGATGATTCCGCGTTCTTTCTCCCCGAGTTCGAACGCTTCAACGTCGCTGATCTTCTTTCGCTTGCGGTTCTGTCGGAGCCGTTCGGTGAGTTCGCTGATTTCGGTTGTCATTAGTCGGCCTCCATCGGTTTCGGTGCAAATGACTGTGGTTCGCTGCTGCTCTCTTCCTCGTCGATCTCGTCGGTCCGTTCCGTGTCGTCCGTCTCACTGTCCTCCTGGTCGTCACTGGCATCGTCGCTCAATTCCCGCTCGAGATAGGCGTCAAAGTCGCCGTCGTCGGACTCACGGTAGTCGAGGATGGCCTTCGCGTAGTCACTCACGCGCTTACGCACCCGATAGACGTCGCCGTCAACATCGACGAGACACTCGCTGTAGGTCGTCCGTTTATCGTCACCGGCGGCCAACCCACCAGCAAGCTGTCCGGCCTGCATGTCCGTGAGCCCAAACGGTTCAGGGTTAGACAGCCCCATCTTCCCGAAATTCTGCCACCCACTGATGGCACACTGTTTGGCGATTCGCTTCGCCGCGTCCTCGTTGAAGTCGTCGTCTGCCTGCGAAACGAAGTCGAACATCAACCCGGCATTCCGACCGGCACGAACCATCGACTCAAGACGGCCAGCCTGTGCCGCTTCACGGAAGAGATCGTGCGCTTCGTCGATGACGACATCCACGTAGTTGTTCGTCTGTTTCGCCACTTCCGGAGCAATGGAGAGAATGTAAGCCATCGCCATCCCCTTCTCGACGGCGGGTTTTCCCTCGAACTTCTGCATATCGAAGTAGAGCACGCGAGAAGAGAGGTCAACGTCCGACTCGCCGCTCATCCATTCGAATGCGGCGTCGGGTTCGTCGTCGGGTGTCGGCTTGAACGGTCGAAGCGCTGTGAGCAGCGTCCCCGCGTGCTCGATCATGTCCTCAACTTCGACGTCCGTTCCTTCCGTTGTGTAGTCCTCTGGGTTGTTCGCCGCGTCGCCAAGGACACTGAAGAAGTCAACCATCGTTGGCGACTTTTCCTTTGAATGCGTCTGTGGGTCGTCGGTGATGCCCGCCTGTGAGTACGTTTTCCGAATTAGGTCAACCAACGTTGCACGGAGTTCTTCGGGATCCGTCGCGTTCTCCTGCAGGTAGAGGTAGAACATATCGGCGATGAGGTTGATCTTCGAGGAGAGGTCAGCCGTGAAGCCCTCCCCGTGTTCGTCAGGTGCACGGACTTCGAACGGGTTAATCTTCGTCTCTCCAACCTTCACCTTCCCACCATCGAACGTCTCAACCACGCCATCGAACCCGCGGGCGATATCGACGATAATCGTTCGGAGGTTGCGCTTGCGGAGCATATCGGCAATCAGCAAATCCTTGATGTTGAACGACTTGCCAGATCCCGACCGGCCGACCCAAAAGCGATGCGGGACGGAGAGCGTTCGGCGGTCTACCTGCAGCAAGCCGAGTGGTGCACCGGAGCGTGCGAGCGCCATCCCGTAGATGGTTCCCGATTCATGTGTTTGATAGCCGCCCGCCATCGGGAACATGGCTCCCAGCGTGTCGGAGGGCATTTCGAACCGCGTGTCGTTCTGTGAGGCATCGTCGAACGCGTCCCCGGGCGTTGGGCTCGTGGTTTTCATCGCGGCGAGTTGGCGGTCGTCCGCCTCGGTCGCCACGATATCGTTCGGCCCAAGGAACTCCGCCTTCACGTGCTTGCGAATCTTGAGTGCTTTTTCTCGGGTGTCAGCGCGCATCGTGACGACCATCGACACTTCAGAACACTCGACACCGTTATCGCGCATGTGATCACGAAGGATAATCTTCTGTGTCGCCGCAACGTCTGCGTCGTCGGCTTTTGCCTGCTTCCCTTCTTTCTCGATCCCCATCGCCGAGAGCCACTCCTGGTCGGTGGCGAGTTCGTTCATCTTCTCGCGGTAGTCCGTTGCGTGGACGTAGAGCGACGCGTCGAGTCGGACACCCGGAACAGTGAGAGCATCGGTCAGGAAGCCGGGAGAGGGCGACGACGGCCAGCCGACAACCCACAGGCTGCTCGTGTAAAAGTCGTCGTTGACACCCACACTGTTGACCTGCTCGTCGACGTTCGCCGGACCATAGATGGCACGCTCACGCGCGCTCGAGGACGTCTGTTGTGTGAGCCAGTCCCGCACCGGCTGGAGTTTCTCTTGCCATCCGTTCTGGTTGTCAGTGTCCGTCTCGTCGGGGTCGTCACTCACGTATGCTGTATCTGGTATTGGCGCGTCAGAGGTGACCTCGGAGTAGCTGAACGGCGTCTGTTCGTCCAACCAGAACTGTCGGAGATAGGCCACGCTCTCATCAGCAGAGAGGCGCGTCCCGTTCGACACACTCGAAACGGCTTTCTGTACTGTCTCAACCCGGCGGTCGAGGGCGACGGCTTGGTTGTCTTTCGTCGTATCTCCTGACGTGAAGACACCGGAGCCAAAGAGATCGGCGAGTTGTGCGATGTATCCCGAATCGGCGGTCGGTGTCTCAACTTCGTGGGGGGCAATCCAGACGACGATCGTGCACGTCCGTTCCATCATGCCCGACGTCGCCAGCCACTCGACGTAGTGCTCCGCTTGCGAACTCGCATACTCACGGGCCGCTTGGGGAAGCGTCTCATCGAAGGCCGCTTCGTCGAGAGCGTCCGTCTGTGAGATATCGCGCGGAGGCGTCTGTGGCAGGTGAATCTTCACATCGAAGCCATCTGACTCGGCCTGTGCGATGTGTTTGTTGATACCGTTCGCGAGGCTTGCGGCGTCGAGAATCCACTCCGCTCGATCGTGTTCCGAGACGTTCTGCAGGTCGACCGAGACGTGCGTGAAGAGTGTCCCATCGTCAGTCTCGAGTGCATCATACTCGGGATGCACGCTCGTCACACCGGGAACGTCCGCCGCGTTCGGGCCCACGAGCGGCATTCGGAATCTCGATCGAAGGTAGTCGAACTTCTTCGATATCGTCTCGAGCGGTGTCGCGTACCACGGCGTTCGTTTGACGGCGAAGTACAACCCGCCCGCCAGTCCCCCCACCGAGATGAAAAACCACATCACCGGCACCGAAATGTAGGTCAGTTCGATGTACGCTAAGAGAGCGGTCGGGAGGACAATCAGAGCTAGCTCCCCGATGGAAAGCCCGAGTACCGTCGCGAAGACGCTCCCGGTCGTTTCCTGTGGGATAATCGTTTCAAGGGCGATACGGCCGCCGGAATCACTGTTGTCGTCACTCATGAGTTAATCCTGCAATTTGTTTCGGATTTCGTTCAGTCGGTCCTGCCGGAGTTGTTCTAACTCGTCGTTCTCCGGGAAGTGGCGCTCGAGTCCGTGCTGGATTTCGCCACCAGTTTCAGGGTCGATGCTACTGCCGCCACGGATGTTCTGAATCCGTTGGCTGATCGGCTGGGTGTACGTCTGGAAGGTCTGGCGTCCGGCCTGTCCCGTCGAATAACCGGTGCCACCGTCGCCGACGGGGTCGGCACCACGCAACCCGCGATGGGTGTCACGAACTCCATTCACTCGCTGACGCGTGTTCTCTTTGACTTCTGCCGCTCGCTCACGCTGGTTCGCATACGACTCTTTCATGCCGTCGGCGGTGGGTGCCGACCCAATAACTCCCACAGAGGCGAGTGCTTGCCCGCCTTTCTGGTACATCACGTACGGCATCACGAGACACGCAACGGCCGTCCCGAGCTGCATCGCGATGAGCTGGAGGCCACTCACGCCGTAGGTTTTGAAGATATCCGTCGTCATCGGCGAGAAACCCACTGACAGGGCGATCGAGACAGGGAGTGTAATCAGCGAGAGCATGAACCACAACTTCGTGAGACCGTCGCCGACCATTCCCAATCCGCGGACAGGGAGTGACTTCAACGCGAAGAAAAACGGTATCCATGGGGTCAGCGCGGTGAGCCCGATGAATCGCAGGCTGACGAGGCTGATGATGACGAGGAAAATCCAGACGTTCCAAAACAAGACGAAGACCATTCCGATCAGCAACACGCCTTTGAGGCTATTCGACGCGATGGACACCCGAGTCAAATCCGCGGTTATCCCGTGGCCGAGTGCGTTCGAGATGGCGACCTCATCCTCGAAGATAACCTGAGAATACTAATAGCTAACCCATGGTAGCCTATCAAAATGTTAGCTATCATATGGTAATGATGGCTAACCTTTAGTAAGCTATCAATAGTGGAGGTAACCACGAAGATACTTATGGCTAACTCGGAAACACCTGACGAACGAATGATCACCTACCCGCTCGAGATACCCGACGACGAGGAAGATACGTGGCAAGATTGGAAACAAACCGTCCCTCGAAGTTACCCCAAAGTCGGCGATCGGCTTCAAGAATTCATCAAAAAAGATCTCGAATCACGGTCAAAACACGGCGAAGGACTTTTAGAGCGGTTCGACGAATATGAATCCAACGAGACTGACGAATGAGATGAGTTCCACGAACCTCACGTTCAGCCAGAAAATCGTTCAGACCATCAAGCGGTTCGCCGTAGGGCTCCCGATGCTTTTCATCATCTTTGGTGTCCTCCAACTCGTCATCCCTGGGATGGCCGCCGTAGCTATCGCACTCATCGTCACCGGCCTCTTTGTGAATATCTACTTCGCCTGAGCCTGTGCTTCGACTTCTGCCGCGAGCTCTTGCACTACTTCCTTGAGTCCCTCGACTCGGTCTTGTGCCGCCTGCGCTTCGGCCTTTGCGTCTTCGACGTCACTCCGCAGCGACTCGATATGCTGCTCAACAGCCGACGGTATCGGGCGAGCACCCGTCCGTGCTAACAAGTCCTCGACTGCCTCACGTCCGTGGTCGGTAAGAGAGAATACACGCGCGGGGATTCGGCCGCCCTGCTGCTCGTGAGCCACGACTTCGATCAGGCCCCACTCTTCGAGAATGTCGAGGTGATAATTCACGGAGTTGACGGTGTCAGTAAGCTCACTCTTCGGTGTCTCGGCCGGATAATTATCGTTAATCGCTAACAGGAGTTCGGCGCGGTTGCCACGGAGTTCGTCGATCAAAACATCCCATGACTTGGGTTCGTCCATACTCTCACTACCACGACGACCGTCAAAATTTTACCGGCAATTGTACATCAAATTCCCCCTCCCGACAATAATAGAGGGGAATCACTCATGGGACGGAAGCGAAATAACAATGAGATTAGTGAGACACTGGGTCCTTCAGGCGACCTGGTCCCGATCTCGCAGTGGCGGTTGAGAAACAAATGCAAGCTACCAGAATAGCATGTCAGAGGGTGGAAACAATCATCGACAGGAAAGAATACTGAGCCAGAGACTGGCAAGAGGGCACCCCAGACTGTCACACGAGAAAATTCAGTTAGAGTGGTGTGAATAGGGCACCCCAACAGGCGGAGAGCCGGAGGAAAGACGCGGTGGTCACGCCACACGAGAACGAAGTGAGTGCGGACGAGGGGACAGTCCAGTCGAGGACACGCGAGGAGAAGAACCAATGGTGAGACCGTGGGACAGTCAAACCGTGCCGGACCCAGAGGAATATGACTGAACAACGAAAAGGGGGCAGTCCGACAGTGCGAACAACGGAGGCGCTGGAGAGTGCATTACCAGCAGGAACAGCGATACATCACTGGCGGCAAGCCGCCATGAGTAACACCGGGCGATGTGCCGCACAGCAAGAAACCGTACCGCGGGGAGGCTGCAACATTACAGCAACAGCACAGCGACAGCAGCAGAGTAAAATGACGGCCAGTACAAGCGAGTGTGGCTGTGATTACCCTTGAGCCAGTGATAGAACGAGAAAAGTGGACAGTCTGCCCTGCCAGGCCATGAGAAAACCACGAATTGAATGTGAGGAGTGCCAGTATCCGTACTGGAGAGGGGTGCCGATTAGCGACACGCGGTCAACCAGTCTTGGTACACTAACTGGGGTGCCAGCAGCACGTACTCACGGAATGCCCGTGTGACGGCAGAGGTGGGGTGCCACATGGGCGCCATACTGGGGTGCCAATATGAGAGCAACCGTCTTCCGCAGAACGCGCAAGTGAGTGGCAGCAAAGCACTACCAGACTGTCCACAGGACGTTAGGGCACCGCGCCTGAACCGGTACAGGGCAGCATATTGGACTGTCCACAACTGAGCAGCACAGAAGATAAGCAGGTTAGAGCCCAGTGGACTGTCCTCTGTGTATTAGCATAAGAGTGATAGGTTTAGTGACGGTGGGACTGTCGAGCAAGCGCTGTTTACAGCGGAACTCTGGTGTCACCAAGGGACTGTCAGGACCTGGGGCTGACTGTCTAGCCGGTGAAAAAGCAGATGAAATCCGGTGTGTTTCAGCTGGGTGGGCACCCCGTCTGGTTTTTGCCGGCCGACTGTCCACCGATCGGGCACGTTTTATTGGTCATCTTCGGCGACAGCGTACAAAAGTCTCGATGGTAACAACATCGTTAATTACGCTCGATACTCCATTCAGAAAACGCATGTTTCGATCGGGGCGTATAGTTCATCCCGCCAGGAAATCCCTTAAATGACTGCATGTAGAGCCCACTAAAGACATCTTGATGGTAGACATCTTCGTAGTCGATTACCACCGGACGATCGTTGAGCGCCATGACTTCAACGTCATGTGGTTCCCAACCTCGGCTTCTGAGTACCCTTTGAAAATGTCGGCGCATCTGATAAGCATGCATTCGACCATCATTCCGAAGTCCATGTAGTCCAGGCAACGTTCCCAATGGTGCGGCCTGTTGCATTACTTCCCACCCCCCAGTCCTGTCTGCTGCAATAATTGGAGCAAAGAACCGACTATCTCCTCGACGTATCGCTTCTTCCCATACCCAGACTTCCTGATCAACAAAACAGTCCTGATGTGCTCGACCGTCGATACAACGAAAGCAAAGCTTCAGGACAAATCGACTCTGCTCGGTTAACGAAGGATCGTCCGTTACGAGATGATCGCCGTCGTGTTGAGATGGAAATGAAACCATGTAGCCTTTCCCAAAACTACGATCTGCTCCCAATGTCTGTTCAAGATGATCCATGACAGCTCGGCTCCTATTTTCATATTGATTGATGGCGTCTATGATGTGACGATGGGCTATTTTCGTCAAGGATGGATAGGATGGAACTGTAGACATACAGTTCCATAGCCGCTACAACCGGATTAACATTATTCCAATCGCGGTGGTCGGCTTACAATGTTCTGACTGGAGGTTAGTATGATCTACTAACTTGTGCACGCACAACATCCGAAGCAAGAGCGATAGAACAGACTCACGCAGAATACTGCAACTCGAGAAAATCTTCCTCGTATCTACTCCTTATCGCGAGAACTACTTAAGCGAGAATTCGGTCAGTAGCCGTTGCCCCCTTCCACACGAATTGCACCGCCGCACTTGCTACAACTGTACTGCTCGGGGTTCCGTACTGTTTTCGAGCGTCGATACCGGGCAATCCGACCGCCGCAGTCCTCACAGACAAGCCACCACGTTGGCGTGGTGAAGCGTTCGCAGTGCTGGGTGGTGTCGAGGGCATCGATCCACCGGTCGAACGTTCGCCCGTGATCTGCCTCGCCGAACTCGTGATACTGCCATGCGTGGATTAGTTCGTGGCGCACCGTCGAACTGAATTGCTTCCAGCCGTGTTGCTCAAAAGCGTCCCAAGCGAGCGAGATCGTTATCTCGCCGTTCGCAGGGTCGTATTTCGTCGCTCCTGCCGACCGCTGTCGTCGGTGGGACACCTCCCACACAATCTCATCAATCGGCAAATCGGGGAAATGCTCAACGGCGACGTCCGCCGCGTGTGCTTTCGCTCGGTTGAGCAGATCGCGTTCAGGTGTCGGTGTGTCATCGCGTTCGGTCGTATCCGCGCACTCAGTCAGCGTTCGCTGGGCAACATCGGAAAGCGTTGTTTGGCGTGACATTAATAAAAAAGGAAGACGGGGTTAGTTCGGCAGTTCCTTTCGTCCTGTTCGCACGCACGGCCAGCACGGGAAGTCACCAAGGCCGTCACAGTCGCAGTTGTCTGGTTCGGTCTCGTCGTCGTCCTCGGACGGGAATGCGTCGAGCGTCCCGTCGTCGGTTGCATTTTCGACGGCGGCCATGTGTTTGCAGTAAGCGTTGCGGTGGACGTGGTGCGGACACGTGCAGGCCATCAGTTCCTCGGTCACGTCGTCGATGGAGACAGTGTACTGGTGGTCTGCGGGGTTCACGTGGCTCTCGTTGGTGACGTCGACCATTCCGGGGACATTGACGTCGAAGGAGAATTGTTCCCACTGTGCGCGTTTCTGTGCCGTCTCGTCAGCTTCAAGTTCACTAGGCGTTTTCGTTGACATGGTCTTCTGGACCTCATTCAGGAAGACCAGTGCCGGGTGCTGGTACACCCGGCGCGTTTCTACACACGCCCGAGGGCACCGTTCTTCCTTACCAATTGCTACGCACCAAATGGTAATAAAGCTTGTCCTCTTGCTTCGCACCAATAGGCTTACACCAGTCGAAATACTACAGACAGATATGAGCCGAGAACGGAACCGAGATACTGGTCGCTACGTCCAGACACTCACCCTCGACGCCGTCCTTCGGGCGATCCGTGAAGCCAGTGACCCGGTCGTCACGGCAAAGGAACTGAGCGAGCGACTGAATTGCTCGTCAGAAGCAGCCCGTCAGAAACTCGTCCAGCTGCATGAGCAGGGACTGATCGAACGTCGGAAGGTTGGTGCAGGGGCAGTCATTTGGTGGATCGACGAGGATACAGCGGAACCGAGCGGAATCAATGCAGACGATCCGTTTTGGTCGCTGAAGCCAGCCGCTGGTGAACCTGTCGAGGAGGACGAGATCGACGATATCCTCTACGGTGGCGATGAGTGAACAACCACAGCCCCTGTTTATCGATACGGGGGCATTCTTTGCGTGGGTGAATGCACGTGCTGGACGGCATGAGACCGCCCAGTCCGTATTCGATGCGCTTCGCCGTGAAGCGATTCCGTATCAGCCGTTGTTCACGAGTCGGTATGTGCTCTCGGAGTTAGCCACGCTCACCACTCGGAAAGTCAACCACAAGACAGCGGTCGATGTGCTTCAGACAATTCGCCGTTCGGAGAGTTTCAATATACTTCCCGTTGGAGAGGGCGTGTTTGCTGCGGCGTGTGATGAGTTCGAGCGCTATGACGACCAGCAGATTTCGTTCGTTGACCACACAAGTGCGGTCCTTGCCAGTGAATATGAGATTGAGCATATCTTTGCTTTTGATCGGGATTTTACGACGCTTGGGCTGATTCGGGTTCCTGCGGATATTCACTTCCCAAAGTGAGTTTGGTTAGGAGTGCGAGGAGAATCCCACTCTTGGGTCGGCAGTCAGTCGAGCACACGCGAGTGGTTTGAGCAGTTTGTGTATTACTACATCCATCAGAAACCGCATCAATTCCTCGATGGAAAAACGCCGGTTGAGGAGGTGCTAAACTAGCAGTGCCGGAGTTCAGTTAGCGTTGAGGATTCGACGTATTGGAGTCTCCGCTGTATCCGGGCTCAGGATTCGCGTAGCAGCCCGTACTGTAAGCCGAGTTTGAAATCAAGGACGGTATGCTCGTCAGCAAGCCCTTCCTCTTTCCAGTCATAGAATGTCATAATCTACAGGAGAATTATTTCAATAGTGGTTTACAGTCTCTTCTACCCACTTGAGTCTTGAGTAGAATTATAAGCCTGCCGAAAAAACAAAGATGCGTGACAGTTACGTTTCTTAGCGGGAGTGGGTTCGAAGCTCTCCAAGAGGCGGTGTTCGAGCGGGTAAGTACCGTTGCGGGCAATCAGCCGGAAGCGGTGGTATTTCTCGAAGCGAACGACTATAGACATCCTGCAATCGCTGATGCGTGGGCGGCAGCCAAGGATCCGCTACGGATCCGTGTAACTGACTTCGACGATTTGGCGTGTGAGTATTACGAACGACTCGTCGGGCCAGGGACACGTCTCGACACTACTTTGCGGCGACAGTTGATCGGCCAAGCGCTACGAGAAGTCGGTGATGAGGCCCACTTTGCCGAAGCACAGGCCTACAATCGAGACATCCGTGAGCTTCTGGCGGAACTCGCGGGTGAGGGCTATGATGATACTGCGGAGATTTGGTCGCTCGTGAACGACCACCTCAGGAACCGAGCGGCGAATGTAGTCGGCCGAACTGCTGAATCATTCGCTACACTCCGGACTGCATGCGCGAGCGAAACATACAGTATATCCGACACATACCAAACTGTCCTGTCGTCTCAAACCGAATTAGAGAACACAGTCAAGGCTGACGTGGTCGTTGTCTCTAATTATTCTAGCCTCTCACAAAATGAAATTGCACTCCTTCAGCGACTCGCGGAAACCACTGAGATTTTCATAAGCCTTCCACTAACGGCAACGCCTGAGAGCGGTGACTCTCCGCCCGAGAGTCTGATTGGAGCAAATGAATACACCGCCGATACGGTCGAGATATACCGGTCACTGGCTGACGAGTGTGTGCATGTCCCTGCAGAATCAAAGGAAGACAGCTACGGAAGCAAACTTGCCGTTGCCGCCGGGCAGATTTTCACCCGAACACCGACGGCCGAAGAGGATGAGACACCACCTTCGGGGTTACACTGGCATTCCACTCCGACACCGATCCGTGAGGCACGGCAGGTCGCTCGACGTGTCCGGCAGCAACTCGCCGATGGCGCAGACCCTGAGGACGTGCTTGTCGTCGTACCCGAATTACTATCGTACCGCAGCCAACTCGCTGAAGCCTTTGACGAAGTAGGTGTCCATGCCGCCAACGTGGGTCGGCCACCGATACAGCAGACACAAGTTGGGCGGGCAGTGCTGAGGCTCGTTGACTGCTGTCTCTCAGAGCCGACACAACGAGA
Organism: Haladaptatus sp. SPP-AMP-3; assembly: GCF_049568665.1. NCBI lineage: Archaea > Methanobacteriati > Methanobacteriota > Halobacteria > Halobacteriales > Haladaptataceae > Haladaptatus > Haladaptatus sp. SPP-AMP-3. Next base: position 33,728 of record NZ_CP145896.1, read on the forward strand.
TGTGGCAGCACTGGCAAGCAGCCCCGCAGTGACGCTGGGCGACGACGATGAAACGGTCGATACGGCCACGATTCTGAACCTGACCGACCGGCTCCCGACTACAGACCTCGATAGGCTCCAGAGCGAACTAGACGATGATTCCACAACGGCGATAGATCACTTCTGCCAAGATGTTGAAACGGTTGCGTCCGCATCACAGGAGAAGACTATTAATGCTCTCCGCGAGCTCTTCGACGCGGTCGAATTAGAATCGAACGCGGAACGACTTGCGGATGGCGGTGCGGGGATCGAATTGACCGCTCGAGAAACAGTTGAACGCACCCTTGACGCCGTCGAGACGGTTGAATCAGCCGCTGGAGAATGTGGATTCGGATACAGGAAGTCGGCAGATCCAGCGCAGTGTGTGGCTGACTCACTAGATGGGCAGCGCGTCCCACAGCGGACACGCAGCCAGAAGGGTGTCGTCAGGGTAGTAGGCCCACAGGACGCTCTCGGGCTGTCGTACGACCACCTCCATCTCGTTGGTCTCACTCGGGCAGCGTTCCCACCAAATCGGACCCGACCGGAGTTCTTCGAACGAGTTTTCGATGCACTCCCAGGCGTGGACACAGTCGACAGGAGTGCTCGCGCCCGTTATCAGTTTGCAGTGCTCGTCGGGGCGGCCGAGACGGTCCATATCACCACACCAGAGACAGGAGTCAACGGTGACGAACACCTTCCTTCGCCAGTGTTAACTGAATTTTCCCGCGTCACGGGACTTAAGGCGAAGATGGTTGACCGAAGTGTCGCCAGTGCAGCGGACCTCCAACGAGAACTCGCTGGACTCAACGATCGAGAACGGGAAACTGCACTCTCCCAAGCTATCGACGAGCGGATGATCCTCTTGCGGACTGCTGAGACGGTTCGACAAGGAGTCGAGTGTGTGAAGAATCGTGCGAAGACGGAACTGACTTCCCACGACGCCCAATTGGAACCGGAGACGGTTGCCGCACTCCACGAGACGAAGGCTCTCAGTCCGACACAGTTGCGCGACTACGCGCGATGTGGATTCCGTTACTACGCCGAACGGGTCTTGGGATTCGAGGAGCCAGAAGAGTTCCCCCTAGAACCAACACCACTCGATCGCGGCTCCCTCGTCCACGACAGCCTCGAATCGTTCTACGAGGATCTGCTCTCCGATACAAATGGCCCTGTCAACCTCGCCGACTACGAGCGGGCGGACTTAGAGGAACGATTGCTAAAGAGCGTCCGCATGGAACTGGACGCTATCGACGCGCCAACGGACGGTGCGTTCGGCGACCGATGGCTCGAACAGTTGCTCGCCGGCCTAGCGACGCCATCTGAGAACGCCCACTATGGCGGCGATTATCCGCACAAGGGCCAAGACCGCGGGCTGTTCGTCCGGTTTCTCGAACACGAATTAGACGCCGACGACGCCGTCCTCGTGGTTGAGGAGCCGCTTGACTTCGGCGCGGGCGACGGTGAAATCCGCGTTACAGTACCTGATGGGAGAGAAATAACGGTTCATGGCCGTATTGATCGTGTTACAGTCAAGGACAACGACGGCGTCGTTGGCATAGTTCACGATTACAAAACCAGTGACCCGACTACGAAACTCACGTTCGACGGAGTCGGGTTCCAATTGCCTGTGTACACTATTGCAGCGCAACAGGAACTCAAGAAGCAATATGGCGAAGACTTACGATATATCGACGGAGAGTTCTACACCGTCGAGCCACCAACAGATGTGACTCGGAAACGGAGTCTTCAGAAGACAATCTGGCGGAAGGATGGCGACCGTGATGATCTCGAACGCTTCCTCGATAGTGTCGTCCCCGAGCGCATCTCGGACATCAGCGACAGCATCGGTAACGGTGGGTTCCACACTACGACGCTGGAAGCCGACGAAGCAAAGTGCAAACACTGCCAGTTCCGCGACGTGTGCGATGTACGCCATCATCGTCGCCGTGAGCGCGTCGCAGCCGTAGACGAAGAGGAGTATTATGTCCCACAACGGGCTCGGCCTGGCAGCTTCTACGACGGCCTCGGGGGTGACGAGGCGTGAGCGAGCATAAGGATCTGGAGGAGATGGCGGCAGACGACGCAAACGATACGGACGACGAGTTCGAACTCACCGAGAATCAAAAGGCAGCACTCGAATTTGATGATCACGTTGCTGTCACGGCCGGTGCAGGGACCGGGAAGACAACGACACTAACAAGTCGTTACGTTGAACTCTTAGAAAACGACACGGACCCGTCTCAGATTCTGACAATCACGTTCACGACCGATGCGGCAGCCGAGATCCGTGAACGTGTCCGTGAGGCCGTTGCCGAGCGCCTGAACGAGGCGGTGACCAGCAATTGCGACGAGAAAGATGTCAGGGGTGACGATATCCCCGATTACGAGCGGTGGCGAACCGTCGCAAACGAGGTTGAAGATTGCTACGTCCACACGATCCACGAGGCGTGTGCGCGTCTCCGTTCGGAATTCTCGATCGAGGCGGGTATCCACCCAGACGTGGAGACACTCGACGAAGCGGAGGCAGGTATGCTCGCCCGCGACGTGGTCCGGGAGAGTATTGATTCGATGCTGGTAGATGATCACGAGCGGCGTGGAGATCTCCGGCTACTCACCCGATTATGGAGTCGCTCTGGGCTTGAGACCGTTCTCATCGGACTGTTGGAAAGTCGTCCGATGAGTACCGACTGGGCTGATCGGTGGTGTGAAGCAGCTCCTGATGAGTACCTGGATACAGTCTGGCGATCGGTCTACCCCGTCGACACCGAGACAGCCCGCGAACTACTGACTGACGATAGGGTGCAGCAAGCATTCAAAACGATTTCAGATATTGATACCGAGGCCCTCGGGATCAATCCTGACGAGGACGACGGTGCGGACTTCATTCACACAGTCAATAGTGTCCTGTGGGATACGGGTGTTGCGGACGGGACCGCGGAAGGACGCGACTGGCAAATGGCGCTTGACCGACTGTGTGACCGAGTGACGACTGGTGGCGGAACGGTGTACAGTCAGGAATATCGATACAAAGGTGCGAAAAAGAGATGGAAAGCGCACGGCGAGAGTTGGCAGCGATTGAAAGACGCAGCCGACACGTTAATTGATGTACTTGATCCTGATGAGCGGGAGTTCGTCGGGGGACTGGGATCAGATTACAATGGTAGTCGATATGCTCCGGCACTCGCCCGTGTATTTGAGACGGTCGCCGAACGGTACACCGACCGGAAGGACAAGCAGAACGCGGTTGACTTCGACGACCTGATTGAGGATACTATTACACTCTTGACGGTAAACGATGATTTCCGCGATGCCGTCCAGTCGAAGTTCAAGTACGTGATGATCGACGAGATGCAGGATACCGACCCGTCCCAGTGGGCGCTTATTCGCCTGATTGCCGGAGGCAACGATCCAACGACAGGCTCCGATACGTTCGACGCAAATCTGTTCCTCGTCGGTGACGAGAAACAGAGCATCTACCGCTTCCGTGGTGCTGACGTTACCACCTTCGGAACGGCGCGAGAAGCTCTCGCAGAAGCGAACAGCGACACAGCGACTAAGCGGGACGATGAGTACGAAACGGACTCCGCAGAACTCGAACTAACGACAAATTTCCGTACTGTCACAGCGCCGCGAAAGTTCAACAACGAGATATTCGAGCGCGTGTTCACGCCGTTCGAAGAGCAGCGAAAACCATTCGAAGCCGCATCTCAGTCTCTCAACGGGCAACGTACGGCAGGAGCAGAGGTGGCGGGGTCGGTCGAGTACCTCCTCATCCCGAATGAGGACGAGCAAAGACTTCACGAGACGGGCTTTCTCGCGGACACACCCGTCTTCGGCGATGCGGCCGACCGCGAGGCGCACGCACTGGCGGCGCGACTGACGCGACTATTCGCAGACCCTCCAGAAGTGTACGACACAGACACTGAGAAAACTCGCAAAGCACGTCCAGAGGATGTGACGATCCTCTTCCGTGCGCGGACTCGACTGCCAAAGTTTGAGCGCGCGCTCAACGTCTGGGACGTGCCTTACACCGTCGCCTCTGGCACAGGGTTCTGGGATACACCGGAGATCCGGACTCTCATCGGGCTCTTCGAAGTGCTTGCGACCCCCGACGACGACGTGGCGCTGTATGGTCTCCTGCGGTCGCCGCTGTTCGGATTCACTGACGACGAGATTGCTCACCCGGCCGCGAGCGAAGGGTCGCTGTGGACAACGATTCAAGATAGAGGAGGAAATCTCGGAGATGCCGCAGAGCGAATCGAAGAATGGCGGGAACAGGCAACTGTTGGTGACGCGACTGCCGCACCGTTATGGGGACAGCTTCTCTCCGGTATACTTGCAGAGACGGGCTATCTCGGCGCCATCGGGGCAGGCGATAGGCCGCAGCAAGCCGTGGAAAACGTCGAACAATTCCGCGAACAGGTTCGGTCTTGGGCCGATGGTGGGAGACCAACCCTAGCAGAACTACTGACGCGAATCCGCGACCGACGAGAGGTCGATACCCACGCGTCACAGGCGGATGTTCCGGAAGACGCTGACGGCGTGCGACTCCGGACCATCCACTCTGCGAAAGGACTGGAGTTTCCCATTGTCGTCGTTCCCGAGGTGGGACGGGAGTTCAATTTCGGCAGCAGTGTCGACGATGACGGGAAAGTGTATTTGGAGGAGATCCCCGTTGAAGAGGAGACAGAACCAATTCTCGGATTGAAAGCTCCGTCGCCGAACGACCCGTACGAGTCGGTAGATACCCTCGCGCGGTCGGAACTGAAGCGCCGCGGGAGGTGCAGGGAGCGCGCCGAACAGAAGCGACTTCTCTACGTCGCCGCCACGCGGGCCCGCGATTGTCTCCTGTTGTGTGGACTCCACGAACTCGATGACGACGCAGAACCACTCACACTGTCCGAATCAAAGCCCCACGGCGACGGGAAACGCTGGCGAGACTGGCTCCAACCTGTGCTCCTCGGTGACGGAACACTCAACCCGGACGACGATTACCCAGAGGTAGCCGACACCCTCGATGCCCTCAGTGACGACGGTGTCTACGAGACAGAACTTGACGAGGCCAATTACACCGTTCGGGTTCCGCCCGCACCTCTCGAAGATTGGCGTGCAGTTCGAACAGACGATGACAGCGAACGTGACGGGCTGGTGGACGAGAGAATCCCGTGCGTGAACGTCCCAGAGGCGGACATCTCGCAGCCACCGGTTGAGACGACCGCGACTACCTTCGCCGAAACGGTCGCACCAGATCCCACATCTACCATCGAGGGCGACGTGGTGGCAGACACCAACGCTGACCCGGACGAGGAGGGACTCGCCGAGAATCACGTCGGGACTGTGGTTCACGAACTGCTGGAGCACCGTCCACCACGCGAGGATTGGCGAGCCGTCGCCAACCGCCGGGCGAGCGGACTCGGCGACCCCACAACGGAGGATCTCGATCTGATAGTTGAGTACGCCGAGCGTGGACTTAGCACCCGAGAAGCATTGGTCAAGTCGTACGACCCTAATACGATTCACGAAGAGGTATCTGTGATCGCCCGATTCGACGCCGGACGGGTCGTCGGTGAGATAGATCTGCTGCTCGTAACTGACGAACGATTCGTCGTCCTTGACTACAAGACCGACGAGACGAGTACGCGCTCCGTTGACGACCTCGCTGAGAAACACTGGCCGCAGTTAGAGGTATACGCCGTCGCACTCGCACAGAGCGATCCAAACCGTACCGTGGAGACCGTACTGTACTTCACTGACGCGGACACAAAGCGACGGCAGGAGTTCGACGTGTTTGATCTTGAAGATCTCCAGGACGATTTAGAAACGAGGCTGTCGCAGCTGCGGTCGGCTAGCGAAGGTGAGCCACTGACTCGACGCTAAGCTCTCTTTCGCGTCATTCGTCCCTACTGTTAACACCGACGAAACCGATGCCTGAAATGCAAAAAACTATTTGCCTGCCGACGGATTAGTTACGAACGTTATGAGCAAGTGGCGAGCGAAGCGTCGATACGAGGCGAACCGGCGCTTCGGCGAGCGTGCAGACGACGCGCTTGTAGCCATATCTGTGCTTAAAGCACGATCCGAGGGGATCGAACTCGGTCGTGATGACGAGGAGTTACGTGCGAAACTCGAAGACGGGCAGGATCTCTTGACAACCGTCCGCGACGCTCTGGACGGCGAGTCTGGGCTGGATCCGTTTGAGCTGGCCGTCGCGGAGAACGTCTCCGAGCAACAGAGGGGTTCGACTCGACGGATGATCGAGAATCTTGACGCTGCTGCTGCCGAACTTGCGGCTGCGAGTGACGGCATGGAGTTCCACCGCGGACTGCAAGACGCGAAGAATTGGCTTGAAGCTATCTCCACAGTCGCCACTAAAACGTCGCAGGCGACTGTCGACCGAATGCGAGGGAACGTTGCCAACGGCACTCATTGATGCCCGCGTAAAGTCGCTTCGGGCGAAACGAAACTCGATTCGTGATCTGTTTAATCGCGTTGACGTTGATATCGAGGCTGAAGACGACATATTCGACTCCATCTCGAACAGATTCGAAACTGTCGAGGAAACCCGAGATGACTTCCACAGGTCGTACGATCAGGCACCGGAGGCCGACGTGACGAACGATCTGTACGAGAATCACATCCGCGCAGTCGATCGCTTGGCACGAGAGCTGAACGTCCTTGAGACGGAGGCCGTGTATCTTGACCTCTACCAACACCAAAGCACCGGGCACCGCTCGACCCAACTCGAACACGCCGCTGAAGTCTGTGAGGAACTGAAGTGTGTGTTCGATGTTGATCCAATGGTAATCCCGGTGATTCGCAACGGGTACGCCTTCGATCCGATAGACGAAGAGCTGCCGTCTACAGGCGGCGAGAAGTTGAACTACGCCTTGATCCTGCCCCGCGAAGGAGATGACCGGCGCTACGACCCATTCCTAGCACACGAGATGGCACATTCCCTGCTAGACGAACACCCGAGACTACGGTCACGATTCCGACGTGAAGTCAACGAGAGGAACAAGACAGTGAGCCGAGACGGCGTGTTTGGCGATACCTGGAGGAACTGGTTCGAAGAGTTCTTCTGTGACATCTGTGGTCTCCTCGCTTACGGTCCTGCGTACTATTGTGCGGTGGTTAGACGGTTGAGTAACCACGGATCCTTCGAGTTTGAACGTGGTGAAGATGGGGATCCGCACCCACCAGGAGCGCTCCGTGTTGATGTCATTTGGGAGTTAGCCGAACGAAAATTCCCGGAAATCGCCAACAGTATCCGAGACGATGCAATCGCGTATGACCGCCACCTTAGCGCACTCCAAGCGGGAAAACCGCCGGACTACGACACCTACGATGACGACAATTTAGTCAGTTTCCTTCTCGATGAGGTACCAGAGGCCATCGACCACGACCTCGACGCGCTTATTACCGATATCAAAGATGGAATCGATCCAGCTGACCGGCCGGAGCGACGACACCGCCTCAAGGCAAACCGGGAATGGCTGTCGTCATACCTACCTCAGAACGGCGGGTAACGAAGGTTTGACACCCAACTGTGACCGAGTCGTCGGTTCATCTCTCGCGTAAGTGAGACTGTGATCGGGTCTTTCGTCCCTTTCGAGGGTGACCCCCAGTTGAGTTCCGAGAGGAAGAATACGTCGCGGCCAGCTTGGAACGCGTCGACATCACCTTCCGCCGCCTTGACGTGACAGCGAAGTGTCTGCGGCGACCCCTGTGGTAGTTGTTCCGTGTCCGATGTGACGACGACAACTGTATCATCGTCAAGCCGAGCGTGTGCACCCATCTCCGGCATTCCCTCGTCAGCGTACAGCCGATGTGGGCTTCTGTGGGTCACCTCGATGCCAGCCCATTCGAAGTCGTCGGCGAGATATTCAGTGTCTCGGAGACGTTCAATGGTCTCTTCGATTCCTTCAATCTCTTCGTTGCCGAAGAACCCGTTTCTATGGATCGTCAGTGACTCGAACTTGTCAATGTCGGAACCGTCGTCGTCTACGACATCGCGTAGTGCGTCGCGGACGATCTTCTTCGCCTGGCTCCGATCAGTCACACTACTCCGGTTGGTCGGATTTTGATTTTCCGTTCGATAAATAATCTCGTTCGTCATCCCGGATAGCATGACAGCACTTGCAGTACCGCGGTCGCCTCCGTCAGCGTTGAATCCTAAGTATGCCTGCGTCGAGAGTTGCCCCTCGACAGTGAAGGGTACGACGCCCAACTTCGCTGCAAGTCCGACAGCGGCGTTCTCCACCACGTCCTCGTTGTGACCTTTTCTATCTTCGATCCCAGTCTGTGTGACGACCTGGAGCGGATGGCCATCCAGTATATCGATCAATCTGTAGTAGCTCTCTTCGTCGAACCCCTGGAGAAATCCGAGAGTGATATCAAAATGCTCACGGTCCTCCCGGAGTTCCGCAACATCGCCCTCAACGTCGTATGCGAACGCGGCCGGGCGCTCGCTCAATCGTAGACCCAAGTTCTCCTCAGCGTAATCCCTGATCGATTCATACGCCTTGAACGCTGCCTCGTCCTCCTCGTCTGGAAACACGAGCGCCGTTTCGATCAGGTCACCGAACGTCCGGCGTGGACCGAACTTCTCAAGGTAGCCGCTCTTGATCGGATTCCAGTATTCCTCAGTGATTTTCTGACCCGGTCTCGTCTGGTTCTCCAGCCCGACAGCCATCTTTACCGCCTCGTCACGACCGAACCAGAGAGTTGGGTAACCGTACCGTGACACTTCCCGCCTCATCGGGTCAGTGTCAACCGTAACGTCCACGTCACCGATCTCGAATCTTCGGACAACATCGAGAAACTCCTGGGTTCGTTGCCACCGTTCCTCAGGCTCGAAGGCTGCCAGCTGACTCACCTCGTCCGGGCGCTTGTCAGTCGGGGCATAACGGAGTAACGACGGAGCAGCAGGATAGAGGTCACCCCTACCGAAACTGACGAGTACTGCCGGTTCAGACTCATCGATTCGTTCAGCATAGCGATCACCGTACTCTTGGCGAGCGAACTTCAGAACCGACCTGCCGTCGTTAGCTTCCACTTCTGACACAGAATCTTCTAGAATATCGACGAGCGTGACTGTCGCTCTGTCTGGCCTCTCGAAGACAAACTGGTCGTCTAACTCGGCCTCAATTCTACCACGAGACCACGAATCATCGGCAAGGTAATCAGCCAGCGTCTTCGAACTGTGCGTCCCGAGTGTCGGGTCGAGTGTGAGTGTCAGTCCACTGCGAGCGTCCAGCCGGAGCTTCACTCCAGGATAGACATCGAATCCACGGAGGTTCCACTCCGAATTCTCTGCGTACACTCGCCTCCTGTAACGCCTGTTATCGAACCAGTAGTCGTCCAACCGTTCGATCTGCGATTCTAGTGCATCGAAAATCGCCCGCTGTATCAGTTTGAAATCTCTGTCCCGTGAAAAATCGAGTTGAACCTTACCGTGACGGTGGAGATCTTGACGGTTCACAGACTCGACTGTTTTCCGATGATCATGTGCACCGACAACTCCAACGCACCACGTGCCGTCCAACCGGTACCAATGTGCCCGCCCCCCGACAGTATCTCGCAACCGTTCAGCATGCGCGTTCAACAGAGAGAACAAGGCTTCTCCCTCTGCTTCCGGTTCGGGGTTTATTTCGTACAGTTCAGCACTAGTATCCGAAAGTCCAACTTCAAAGGAGTTCAGGAATCGACTCATTGAGTAAACATGATTCAAGCAACGTAAAAATCCATTGCGTCATAGGAATAGTCAGTCCTCAACTACGCTTGGGTCTGGGGCCGCCGAGATTCGACCCAAGAGCCCAGATGCGGCCTCTGTTGCGGTTTCTGGACTCAAGCCGCTTTGACAGTAGATGTCGACGACCAATGCGTAAATTTGTTCGTCCGGCCGTGTTGGCATCGGGCCGAGGTACCCTTCCTCGCGGAGGTACTCACGGAGTATTTTTACGTTTTCCTCTCGGAAATAGTTGACCTCATTCGAGAGTCCATCCAGTATCGACTCAGGTTTGCCAGCGACACGGTCCGCCAAGTTACTGGCCTCATCTATGAACTTGTCACTGACAGCGCCACTGGTTTTGAGTACCTCACGATCGACGGGTTTCTCTCGCCCAACCGTGTAGGCTTCGACGAACGCTTCCAGTGCAGTCCCGTGCTGACGAACACGCTCGTGAGCATTCTCGGGCAGGAGTCCGTCGACACCACTGATCTCCAGAAGCGACCGAAGGTGACCCCACTGCTCGATTCCAGCGGTACGCAGCCTGTACAGTATTTCTGGATCTTCGGTCACGTACCAAAGATCCGCCGACGCTGCACCTACTCTCGGATCGAACGGCGGGACATCGAGCTTTCGCCGGTACTCCTGACTTCGGAGAGGGTGATACCACCGGCCACAATCGTCTCCGGATAGCGTCCGTCATAGTCGAATTCGTCCATGGCATCGACGCTCTCGAATGAAAGGACAACATCAACGTCGCTCTCTTGGGTGATTTCCTTCGTCGGGTTCACAAAACTTCCCGTGAGCCACGCACTGCACAGGCAATCCTCGTTATCTTCGAGTGCATCTCGGATTTGTGGCCACGTTGGTTTGCGTTCGTTATCGGCCATTGCAGTGGAGTATCGGTGATTGATTACTGTGATACCGGTACCAAGTCACGATGCCGGAACCAGACATCGATTTCTTCACCATCGGTTTCGATGCGGTAGCTATAGGAGTCCAGTTCGCGCCCAGTCTCGTCTCCGAGAGTGTCCTGCAAGACGTCCGTGATGGTGCCTTCTTTCCCATGGTGTTCGCTGTCGGGATCAGTTTCTGAGACGTAGACCTGTACGTCGTCGCCTGGTTGGTAGGGGTCGCTCGCTGGTTGGGGCACGTCCTCCATCGATACTCGGTATTCTGTGTGGTAAGTTTTTATCGGTACCGAACATCTGTGTGATTCGATGGCCAACCATTCCCTGGCCAATACTGAGGATGTTTGTGATGTAAATCCCGATATAAACTGGTAGCGGAGAGATCCAAAGGAGATCGGAATGACGCTGGCGAGAAACAAATGAACTTGGGTGGGGTATATCTTCACCAGCCGCCGTCAAACTCGGCAGTCAGACCACACAGCTCGGAGAATTTCGTCAGATACCGTTTCTTGCTCTTCTGATTCAACGCGACATACAGATAGTAATCATCCGATAGACCCTTTGTTTGGCGCATTGGCTCTCCGGTTGGATGAGTCGGCTCTGAATTGAGGATCGCATTTTTGGAGCCAGGAACATAGGGAAACGACTCTAACTGATCGATGAGATCATACTCTTGGATCAGGAGATCAACTGTTTCTGCCATCGCATCGGATTGATTTTCCTTAGAGCATGACCACACGCGATCCCCGTTTGCAGAAAGATGGACGATATACTCTGTCTCGACTGTGGAAGAAGTATCAGAGACGACGTCATCCGAAGTAGTCACAATTTCGCCCCCATTTTCGACGACCGGGAGATCTGCTTCATCGCCGTTTGCGAGCGTGTGAATCAGCGAATCAATGTACTCCTTTGACTTTGGTTCGATTTCCTGCGCTAGTGAATCATCAATTTCTGCAATTACGAGCTGCGTCACTCGTTCAGCGAGGCTTTCTTTTTGCTGTTGGAGTGTTTCGACGGCATGCTGTCGTGCTTCAATACGATGGGCAATCGTGTCTGCTTCGCCAGTCTTAACGAGCTCCTTTGAGAGGAGTTCTAAGACGTGCCAATTGTCTTTGAGTTCAGCAATTGAAAACTGTGCTAGTGAGACCTCATCAGGACGAGAGCTGTCTTTCCGACGGCGGAAGATCTCAAATTGACTGCCAGTCGTGAGGAGCCCCCAATCAACCCCTTTCTGTCGCATGTAGCTCGTCAACTGACTTCGATCGGCGTCAGTGAGTGTACTGTCACAGCCTTTCGCTTCGATGAACACGACGGGAGCAGTTTCAATGAGAAGGGCATAATCTGCACGGGTATTCCCCCGACCGATCTGCATCGGATATTCGAGTTCTACTTCCGACGAGAACATATCCCACCCGAGAAGATCGATGAGCGGTTGGGTGAGTTTCACCTTCGTATTTTCTTCATCCATTTGCGGTGCTTGGTCGATGAGAGATTGGGACCGTTCGACGTACGCTGTGATCTCAGATTCGTTCATCGATTAGTTAGTCCTCGCGTGCGTCAGCGACGAAGCGGTAGAGACCTCGATTGACCTTTTCGACCCATCCAGCATTGACAAGTCCGCGAAGGTCACGGTTGATGTACTGTCTACGGGTATCGAGCTGTTCTTCGAGGCGTTTTGGATTGGCATAGCCCCAGGGCCGTGTTTCGTCTCTCCCCGCTTTGAGTACCTCTAGAATAGCGTCTTGGCGGTCGTTTGGTTCGAATTTCTCATTAACCATTATGGAAAGAGATGTTACTTAGTTACAATTAATGTTACGAAAATAGTGTTGAAGTGAGTTACTATGATCGTTAATAGTATTGTTATAGTGTAATAGAAGACTGTTAAATGAAAAATGAAACTGGAACATTTAGAAACTATGAGAGTATCGAAATTACTGCCTGATTTCAATAGACCTAGTATCAATCGCAGCTACGATACAATTGATATCTGCTAGTGTCGGAGTATGTGGATAAATTCAATATGAGAGGAAATAAGTCGTCTATTGTGAACACGTGACTAACTGGCAATCAAACCATCGAATCTCGACTAACCGATAGATCACCCAACGAGGTCCACGATTTTCACCAAGGTTAAGACTCGTCGTTAATATCCTCTCAATAATGAAGGAAGTTCCCGACGAGGAAGGGCGAGGTAGCCTGGAGAAGCTTGAAAAAGAGGAAAGTGTCACAGATATTCTCGATCAGATTCGGCAGCTTGTGCCGAGTGCGTTTTCGGAGGGCGAATTAGATCCCACCAAACTTGCCCAAATTCTTGGACAGAAGGAACTCCCAGGAGATCGTTATGAGTTCCGCTGGGCGGGGAAGCAGGGAGCACTCGACGAAGCACGGCGGGCACCCAAACAGACGCTAAAACCCGACTACGAACGTAGTCTCCAATATAATGACACGGAGAACATTCTGATTGAGGGTGAAAATCTTGAAGCAATGAAAACGCTGCAAAAGGCCTACCATCGTCGAGTGAAGATGGTGTATATCGATCCGCCGTACAATACAGGCAACGATTTCATCTACAACGATAACTACTACACTTCTCGGGCGGAGTACGAGCGTGAAACCGGCCAACGTGATGAAGATGGCAATCGCATGGTTCCTAATCCCAAGACCAATGGGCGGTACCACAGCAACTGGCTGTCGATGATGTATCCACGGTTGTTCATGGCTCGTAGTCTACTCCGCGACGACGGAGCAATCTTCGTGAGCATTGACTACAATGAATATCACAATCTGCGGATGCTCATGAATGAGATATTCGGAGAGGACAATTACGTTGCGACACTCGTCTGGAAGCGGCGTAACCCCGACGCCCGGAACTCGGGTGGCGTGTCATTCGACCACGAATACGTAGTAGTTTATCAAAAGAGTAATGAATTCGAGATGAAAGGGGAAAAGAAAACGTTCGACGCTTACGATAACCCCGATGACGATCCACGGGGACCGTGGCAGAGCGTTATCCTCACAAATCCAAAAGGGAAAAAGGAACGCCCTAATCTCCACTACCCGATCACTGACCCCGAGACGGGTAATGAGTTCCTAGGGACGTGGAAGTACAAGAAGGACACAATGCAAACGTTAATTGATGAGGGTCGCATTCTCTTCCCGGACTCACCGGATGGCGTGCCGCGTCGAAAGCTATTCAAAAACGAAATCAGCGATACCCTTCCGCTTTCATCTCTGATAGAACCTACGAACACAGACATGGATATAGAATCCGTTAAAGAATCAATGGGTCGCACCATTCTTCAGACTGGGCTGACAAGCCGCGGAACCAAGGAAATAAAGGATCTCTTCGGGTTCAAGGCCTATGATCACCCAAAATCGGTTGGATTGGTCCGAAAGCTCGTGGATCACACAGTTGACCCCGGTGATATCGTATTGGATTTCTTTGCAGGTTCGGGTACCACCGGGCATGCAGTGATGGAACACAACGCGCGCGAACAGCACGATGAACCCGTAAAGTTCGTCCTCGTCCAGCTTGATGAGAAGCTCGACGAGCCCCGTAAAGGCTTTGAGATCCTTTCGGAGATCTGTCGTACCCGTATTAAACTCGCCGCTGACCACATCGCAGAAACGGAATCAGATGTATTCGACTCTGGCCTCAAGGTGTTTCAGCTTTCAAAGTCGAATTTCAGGCGATGGCAGCCGACAGTTGGAGCTGAGGAGACAAAAGCGGCTGTCCAGTCAGCGATTGACGACGATTGGGTCGGCGTGGAAGACGAAGATGCTGCTCTCATTGAAGTGCTACTTACTGAAGGCTTCACACCAAACGCCGATATTGAACAGGTCGATGACGATGACCCCGATAAGTGGATGCACGTTGCTGAAGACGGCCGCGAGGTATACATCTCGTTCAACACTGACTTGACGTTCGACACCATTGACGGGCTTTCGCTTTCCGCCGATACACCGCTTATCTGCCTCGATGCCGCACTTTCTGACACGCAAAAGGACAACGCTGCCCGTAAATACACGCTCAAGACCGTCTAATCATGGAATTTGACTTCGACCCTAACCTCGACCACCAGACCACTGCTGTCCAGTCAATTGTCGACCTGTTCGATGGTCATCCGGACACACACAGAGAAGTGCCATTCGGTCATGGCGAGAACCTCGCCATATCCAACCACTTGCACTACAACGATGACGAGGTTCTCGACCACCTAACTACGGTTCAAGAACGCAACGGTATTGAGGCGTCCGTGTCGCTTCGGCCCGACGATGCTTTGCGCGAGTTCAGCGTAGAGATGGAAACTGGGACAGGTAAGACCTACGTCTATTTGCGAACTATCCACGAACTCTTCCAACAGTATGGCTGGAAAAAGTTCATCATCCTTGTGCCCAGTATCGCGATTCGCGAAGGTGTCCTCAAATCAATAGAGCAGACAGCTAAGCACTTCGACAAGCTGTACGGAAACCCGCCATTCAACCATTGTGAGTACGACTCGTCATCACTGGGTGACGTGATTCGATTCGGCACTTCCAACCAAATTGAGGTGATGGTGATGACCCTTCAAAGCATTAACCGCGGAGAAGACAATATCATGTTCCAGCACCAGGATGCTCTAAGCGGCGATCGGCCAGTTGATCGAATCAGTAGTGCCCAACCTGTCGTCATCATGGACGAACCTCAGAACATGGAAAGCGAGAATAGCCGTGACGCTATCAAGCAATTGAATCCGCTCTTCACACTGCGGTACTCGGCAACTCATCGAACCGTGCAGAATCTAATATACCGTCTGACGCCCGTCGATGCCCACGACCTCGGACTGGTGAAACAAATCGAAGTCTTGTCAGTCACTGCCGAGGAAGATTTTAACAAAACGTACATCAAGGTACTTGAAGTAGACACCGACTCACAGGGACCAAAAGCGAGACTCGAACTGCACAAGAACCTGAGTAGCGGGACAAAGAAAGGTAAAAAAACGGTCCGAACGGGTGACAACTTATATCGGGCGAGTAAGAATGTTTCATCTTATCGTGACCTCGTAGTCGAATTCATTGATGTCCGAGATGGGGTGGTAGAGTTCAGCAACGGCGTCACGCTTTCAACCGGCGAGCAGACCGACGATGACATAGAGGTCATCCAACATCGCCAGATTCGTGAGACCGTCCGCGAACACTTCGAGAAGGCACGTCGCTTTCACGATCAGGGTATCAAGGTATTAAGCCTATTTTTCATTGACCAAGTGGCGAATTTCCGTGGGAAGTCGGGAGAAGAGTCGGGTCACCTCTGGAAAGCGTTCTGTGAAGTGTTCAACGACTTAAAGCATGAAGACAAGTTTGAGGACCTCTTCGGCGATCTCTCACCCGAAGAGGCTAGCGGTGCATACTTTGCGAAGACGCGGCAGGGCAAAATCAAGACTCAAGCATGGTCGATTCGCAATGATGTTGAATCGTACGAACTAATCATGCGCGACAAGGAGCAGCTGTTATCGTTTGATGAACCTACGCAATTCATTTTCTCGCACAGTGCACTACAGGAAGGCTGGGATAACCCTAACGTGTTCCAAATTTGCACCCTCAATAACACGGTCAGTCAGACGAAAAAGCGGCAAGAACTAGGTCGAGGAGTTCGCCTACCAGTCAGACAGGACGGAACCCGTCTTGATGAAGGGGATGATCGCAACACGCTTACTGTCATTGCCAACGAAAGCTATGCCGAGTACGCGGCTGCTCTTCAAGAGGAATATGAAGACGAAGGATATAGCGGCAACCTTGGTGAGAAAACTCGAGAACGGCGACAGCGCAAGACGGTAAAACCGAAACAAGAGGTTATCGATCACAGTGAAGCGTTTGCCAATCTTTGGAAACTAATTGCACCCCAAACCCGCTATCGCACGCAAATCGACACTGACGCCCTCATCGAAACGGCCGCTGACCGTCTAGATAATATAACAGTGAATGCGTCGCGGATGCGACTAGACATGGCAGAGTTAGCGCTTACTGACGAATACGAAGTCGAGTCACGCGTTCAAAAGAGTGGTATCGAGGAATTCGACCGAACCATCGAAGTGCCCGATGTTATCGGCGACCTCGCCGAGGCAACGAATCTCACCCGTGAAACCATCGCCTGTATCCTGCTCGAAGCTGACTGCTTTGAATCGCTCAGCGACAATCCGCATGACTTCGTCGCCGAGGCGAAACAGCTCATCAATGCTGTGAAATCCAACCATGTGGTCGATTCACTACAGTACGAACGCACCGACGAGCAATACGCAATAGAGATCCTTACTGAAATCCAAACGTACGCAGACGATACGGTTTCTGTCGAAAATGGCGTATACGACGAAATTATCTTCGACAGTCTTGGCGAGAAGCAATTCGCCAAGCGTATCGATACGGATGAATCGGTAGTGATGTTCATGAAGCTCCCGCCGAAGTACACCATCCCGACGCCCTACGGCGATTACAACCCCGATTGGGGCATCGTCCACCAACGGACCGATTGGGATGGCGACAGTGCTGACGCTACTACGTTATATCTGATTCGCGAGACGAAGTTCGACATATCCAATGAGGATCTTCGGCCCGCCGAACGGATAAAAATCAAGTGCGCTCGAAAACACTTCGACGCTATCGAAGTGGACTTTACCGACATTTACAACGAGAAGGAAACATTAGATCAACAACGTATCGAAGACTTGCTCGCTATCGCTGAATAATCCGCGAGAAAATCAGTACAGAGTATCGGTCAAAACAGCTAGAGAAGCCGTCGAAATTCGTTTTTGAAAGCTCGTATCGCGCCGAATTGATGTTTTGTCAGCCGGTACTTCAATACGAGGCGCAGATGTCCGAGCATTGCCAAGAGGTTAACGTCTCACCCAGCAAGAATCTCACTGAATATTCGTACGTTGAGAGGCAGGCCGACCTCTTCGACCGAATCCCCGCCAAGGGGAGTTCCAGCGCCATACACCAAGCCCAATTGGCCGACGTCTATGGCGTCTCGCCGGGATTCGAGCCTATAAACACTTCCTGATAAGGGAGCAATCATGGATCATCCCTACCCAGTTACAATCTTCTTGCTTGGAACAGTCTTTGTCCTCAAAGGGAATACGTCGAGTGTTCCTCCTTTAGTTGCGTTTTCAACAACAACCATGTGTTTACAGTAGGAGTTGTGTGGACGTGGTGCGGGCACATGCAGACCATCAATTTGCAAGTCATGTCATTGATTAAGATGACGTATTGGCAGTCTGTGGCGTTCTCAAAAGGAGAATAGACAGTAATTCAAATCTCTAATCTCGCCAAATCAAGCTATCAGCTTCGGTCTGGGACTTCTTCGGGGGCGAGTTCATATAATCCGCGGTGAATCTGCTGAACGACGTCCGCCATCTGAAGATCACGAAGGCGTTTTGAGATGAGTTGTCGACTTTCTCCTGTTCGAGTCGCGAGATAGCTTGGTGTTCCACGACCTTCGCGAAGAATCTCGATAATCTTCCAGTGAAGCTCGTCGAAGTTTTCTTCGTTGGCCATTCTATGAATAGTCATTCTTGGGCGATGGTTATAATATCTATTTGTTCAATCATAGTCGTTTCTGTTACAGTCTACATTTGTATTTACAACGTAAATACTAAGAGGATAGATCTCACACTACAAGTCAGAAGTGTGGTTCGCCTGAAAAGGCCGGTGCTGGCACACCGACCGCGCTTCTGCGTGCCACAGAAGCATGACTAGCAATACCCCTTCCGTAGAAAAACGCATCGACTACCAACCACCCGTTCTCGGAGGACAGGACTAATGGCGTCCTTCGACGAGAAACCCAACGGCGGATTACTCTCACTCGAGGCCCAATTCGGCGCAAAAACCTTCCACCCCGTCAAACGCCTCGAACCCACCCCCGACACCGCCACCCAGGATCCGGACCAACCCACGCCCATTACCGACGAGCCGATCACCCGCGCGTACCTCGTCGAACTCCGCGTAGGCTTTCAAACCCGAACCAAGACCACGGGCCAAGACCCCTACCTGTACTGCATCTACGCCACACCGGACTGCCAACGTTTCTTCGAACGACGGTGCCCGATCGAGTACGACGAGGCGGGCTTCCAGATTCCCGAGGACACCGACACCTACCGCTCGGTCGCTACCACCAAAACGGGCAATCCCAACCTCCCCTCGACACCGCCGGGCGAAACCCACGCCGAAACCCGCACACACTACCAGCACATCCTCAAACAGTGCTACGACATCGACGCCACCACCCACGCCACTGCAACCGAGGTGCACGCGTAGATGTTCCCTACAGAACGCCCTTCCCAGCAAGCGACAGCCATCTGCGGTGGTGGACGATGACCCGCACGTCCACCTCGATCACCGCCGAGGAGATCGAGAACACATTCGAACGCTGTCCCCATTGTGGTACCTACGCAGTGCAAATCACCGACTCCCATTACTGTGACAGCCGGTTCACCAGCGATCTCACCGACGCCGAACGCGACCAGCGCATCGCTGGTGACCCCTATCCTGGCGATGAGACGGTCGCTATCGTCGATCAGCCTGCAGGCGGCGCGTTTGCCTATCACGAACTCGACGCGGGCAATCATTCGCTCTGTACGCTGCAGACCGACAACCCACTCGCCTATTGCACTCGCACAGAGGCACAAGACGATCAGTACGCACCCTGCCAGCTCTGTCAACGCCTTCGCGAAAAACGGGAGGCTGAGCAATGACCGATCAGCGAACGATCCTCGCGCTGGCGTGTACAGACCCGATTCAGATCCACACGCAGAAGCGCACGCTCACGGGTATCGTCTATCAGTGTGATCATTCGGAACCTCAACTCTCCTGTCGTGGCCCCGAGCCCGGTGAGCACGTTCTGTACGTTGCCACGCCGTCGAATGATCTGTACCGGCTGCAGTACTGCTATTACGACGAGTACGAGCACACCGATACCGAGTTAGATCATTACGGACGCACCCCCTCGGGCAAGTACGCTTGGTTGCGCACCTACGCCACTGTCGAGTGCATCGTCAATCCGACGGGAGGTGAGCAAGCGTGAGTGGGTATGCACCAACGCCATTGAATCCACGCGATGCCGGCTCGCTCGTTGCACACCTCGAACCGAGTGACCGCGTTCGCATCACGACCCCGGAGTTGCCACGGACGATCCTCACCGTCAAAGCAACGAACCCACCGACACGCTGCGGCCCGCATCTCGTTCTAACCGCTCCACCGATCACCACGACGGCACAGGACGAACTACAGCAAGCCACTTTCCACTGCACCAGTCAGCCCGACGCACCCATGACTGTTCTTGAGTACACCCACACCGCCAGAGACACGACTGCTCGTTGTATCGGCACGCACACCACCATCGCGCATTTCCCACGACCCTCGACGCCAACAGAGGACACGACGGTCACAGCGGAGGTGGCTGTCAATGAGTAACACCACTCCGTCCGGAGCGTCCAATGCGCTCGAAAACGTCTCAGTCACCGACCTCGCCAAGCACGTTCAGTCGCTCACTGACCGTGTTGACGACCTTGAGCAACAAGTTGCCGAGAAAGACGAGCGAATCGATGATCTCGAGGACTATCGCGAGGAGGCGACGAAAGAACGTGCCCAGGACCGACAGCAATTCGGTAGTCTCGAAGACACAACCGAGTCCATGGAATCGGATATTGACGACCTCGCCGAAATAGAGGAGAAGAATGCACGAGTTCGGGCGTCGGTCTCGCGTATAATCAATCTCGTGCGAGATTACGAGACCGAAGAGAGTGTTGACGACGAGTCACCAAACCTCGCCGCGGAAGCAACCAATGCAGGCCGTCAGCTCTTCGAGACGATTCAGCGTTCGGAGCAAAACACCGAACTCATGAACTTCCGCGAAAAGCGCGCAGAGAGCCAGCAAGTCGAGGACAAATATCTCAACGTCCTCGAACACGCGAAGAACGTCGCCAAGACGAACGACGTGATGGTCGCACGGTTGGGCTATCGGGAAGTCGCAACGCACTATGGCTGTGCGTACAAGAACGACGGCTATCGCGTGATGGAGGAAATGGCCGAACGCGTTCCCGGCGTGACCTACAAGGAATCCCGAACGCTGTGTGTGGACGACGCAATGGGTGTTGGCGGCCACCACATCGAAATCACGTTCGCACATCCCGACTTAGCCGGATGGATGCGCGCCCACGAAGCGAACGCGGGAGGGAACTAACCACGGACGGAGCGGATTATAACGTTATAATCACGGGGGTTCTGCGAACCCCCGCTCGAACCACACCACCACAAGAGATTCACACCGCATTGCCGGTGAAACATGGTGGTAGTAATCGGTTGGGTACGGTGGAGTGCGTCTATTTCTGCGTCTATTTCTGCGAAACGGAGGGGGTCGCTATCGCGATCCCCCTCTATTACAACGGTATAATCGACTATTCCCGCTAGTGACAGTCTTCGACGGCTTGGTTGAGAACGTGGCAAAGTGTTTCGAGCTGACGAGCTAGCGGTTGAACATTATCCACTAATCACCTGTTATGAGTGGCACGCAAGATAGAGAGTATACATTAGTCGTGGTGGGAGGACAGAAACATCCTCTCACGCTAAACTAGTTGCTCAAGTCCTAGATCCCATATTGAGCTAAAAATATTCGTAGGGGCTGAAATGAATACGGAAAACTAATTGCTAAACAATTTCAAACCCATAATTATCTGATGAGTGGTGCATTCTACGGTGCCCTAGCTGGCTCCGCCAGCGTCTTCGTAGCTATACTTACCGCCCTCCTCGTCAATAACTACGTCCAAATTAAATCTGATCGAAGACACACAATAAACGAACTTGACCGGATAGAAGAAGACTTGGAGGGGCTTAGGAATCGACGAGATGATTACCAGAACACTGTCGACAGTCTGGTTGATAAACGCGAAACAGACTACAAAGAGAAAGCGACAAAGCAGGTTAACGATTTCATCGAAAGCGAAATCCCGTCCGAGATCTCTAAACCAATTGAGCAACTATCTGTCGACGAACTCTACCAGAAACTCATTGATTTCCATGACTGCGAATCTGCCGAAGATCTAGAAGACAGTTCAATCAGCTACTACCATAGAGATTTCCTGAAAAAGCGGATGGATGATATCGAAAACCGGATATTGAACGATATCATTCCGCCCTTTGCCTCCAAATACGAGGGGAAAGGCTGGGATCCGAATGCTGACGCAGTTACTACCAGCCTGACTGATAGACTGAGAGAAATAGACAATGGAGAAAATGGTGAAGCAAACGACGCGGAACAATCTACAGAAGATGATGATGACTCAGAGATCGTAAAGAAAGCTAAGAGCCTGAGAAAAGACCCACTCGAACTTGACGAATTCGTCGGGAAATATGAGAAGACCCACAGTATAGATGGGTTAGACGAGAAGACTAAAAAGGAATTAGAAGTTCAGTATAACGAGATAGTAGATAAAAATCCGTCCTCGAATTCTTCCTGGACATCAACAACCAGTCCCCGTGAGACCGGTCCATTTGGTCCTCTTCGAAATGAGTTGGCAGGTAATAGCTTCACCATGCCGAAATTTGACGAACCTTTCAAAGATATGGGAGACAGGGTAACAAACTCTGTCTTGGGACTCAATGTACATGAGCAGCAGAAACTAGAAGAAGCAAATGAAAACCTACGAGAGAAAAAAGCCGAGATCGAAATTTTGGAACAGCGGCAAGATCGACTGAAACGGGAAAAAGAACGGTTACATCCCGAAGACTTAGAGCCTACACTCGTGGCAAACGTGGCGACAATAATCCTTTCAGTCGTCATCCCAATCTTCGTATACCTGATCTTCGTCACAGACTCCGCAATCACACTACCGAATTGGCTCTGGATAATCTCCCACACTGAGATCAACGTCTTCCTATCCTGGTTCTTGGGTCTGTGCGTAGTCTTCGAATCGATCCATGCACGAATTAACGACCGAGAACCCAAAGCATTCAGCTTCTACCAATGGCTCGGGGAGTGTCTCTCGTCAAGTCGTTCGTGATTTCTGGTTCTTACCTACGGCAATATAATACCACCTCAGAATCGGTTGCCATATACGTTCCCTACAATCAGCCCAACCGTCTAAGTCTGTCATCGATGGTGATTACCAACCTAACAGTGATTTTTGGTTCTATGGAGGAGCAGGTGGCAACAATCCATCCTCGAAACTTGTGATCGTTAGAGATACGATTTGAGGCTGGTTTCGCTATGACTCGAAAGCAATTGCTCAATGCGTTTCTCACGCCACCCCAACGGCGACACCACACTCGCGGCTGCACGAATCAACAGCTCCCGATAGAACCCGACATCATACTCACCCAATTCCTCACTCGCCAACAGCAACCGCTCTCGCGAGTCCTTCGAATCATCAACCACCACATACGACACACTTTGCCCAGGCGCACGTGCCAACCCCAAATCAGTCGCTCGCTCTAATGCCGCCACACTCCGGGTTGATTGCGTGTAGTCCTCCCGCTTTTTCGAAACCCGATTCGTGATCACTAACTCACTCGGATCAACTGCCCCACGTTCAAGTCGATCGACCCACGACCGCAATTCTTCACAAACCTCTTTCGGGTCGCGGTACTCATCCAGCGCTCGAATCAACGCTTTCTGCGCTTCATCGATATACGGGGGCGTACTTCGCTGGCGACACTCGATGCCCCGATACTTGTACTCATCTTTGCCAGCGACCTTCCCAAAGTACTTCGTCAACGCACCAGCATCCGAATCACGCAACGGCACGAACGCTATCCAATCGTAGTGCGCTTCATGCTCAAGCCGAATTGCCATCTGCTTAGAAATCTCCGAGACAAGCTCGGACAGCGATGTCTGTTCCTCGTCTTCGATCGGCGTCACCCACACGCTATCGACGATACCATGCACAATCCGCCACCCGTTCTCCTCGAGCACCGCTTTCGTTTCCAACAGAATCTCCCGAGCAAACGCGTTGATCGCTTCGTGGCACTCGATGCGCCCGAACTTCGCATTCGAGAAGCCCTGATACCCGAAACACGAGACCAAAATCCACTTAATCGCACTCGATTGGCCTTCCAACTCGTCGCGATGTTCCTCGTCCTCAGTCTCGCGAATCTCGGCTTTGATCGCATCCCGATCCTCGATCAACGGTTCAAGTACGTCCGGAAGATACCCACGCTCGTCACAAATCGAATACCCGATGCCTGGCACGTCCTCCCTCCCAGAGTGACATTCACATCGGATCTTCTCCGGACTCACGTTACGGGTGACGATGATATTCGGATACAACGATGAGAAGTCGAGTTCGTGGACGTCCTCGTGCAGCCCGACGTTCGGCGCGAAGGTGAACCCACCCCGGTCGGCGTCGTGCAGCTGGCGCATCGTTTTGAATTTCTCGTGACGCCACGAGCGCCACGGGACCAAAACATCCCGTTCACGAGCTTCCTGGATCTGAATCCCGGTCAGAATGTTCCCGATCGACGACCACACCAACTCTTGCAGTGGTTTGCCCGATTGTTCGACGAGATACAGACAGCCGTCGAGATTCGTCTGATTCCACATGAACGTATTCGAGCCGTCGATGATAACTCGTCCAGGAAGATTGTACCGTGCGGGTGAGTGCCCGACTTGTCCGTAGCTTTCGTAGGTTGATTCACCCGCCAATTGCTGCCATCCTGGCTGTCGGCCCAGCTGGAACTCGACGTCGAGCCGATCGGCCTGCTGGAACAGGACTGGAATGAGATCACTCGTATTCAGGAAGAGCACGTCGGGGTCGACCGACTCAACCCGACTCGACAGCGTGGTTAACACGTCTACCCCACTCCCAGTCACTGTCTCATCGTCGATTGTGAGTTCGGTAACTCTCTCACTCGCGAGTTCTGTCTCCGACACAGCAATCTGCATCTGTGAGAGTTCGCGGGTCGGGAGTGGGTCAATCTCCTCTTCGAGACAGTACCGGAACTCCCGCGAGAAGTCGACGTTGTAGCATCGATACTCACCCGGAGAACCCCACTTACTCACCATTCGTGCCACCGAATTCACCGCCTTGAGGTCAACCACATCCACCCGAAGTACCTGCTCCAGGTCGTGGCGGAAGCTTACGCGTTCATCAACAACAGCAACCCGAACAACGGCAGGATGATCACGGAGTGCAGCACGTGCCAGCGAAAACTCCCCATCGTCATGCACCGACACGTAGATCGTTGGCGTATACGATTCATCCACTCTACACTCCACCCCCGTCTCGGTCACCGACCATCTGAGCACGTCACCATCGACGTAGTCGATTTTGTACACCATCGCCTCACCCTCAATCGTTCAAATCGTCCTCTATGTGATCGAGTCGCTCCTCCAAATCGTCGATTTGCAGTTGCTGTTCGAGCAACATCGAGATGAGAATGGGGGTCTCAACGAACAATGGCTTGTGAACCGTGCTGGGATCGGTATGCAACTGGGCATACTCGAAGAGTCGATCGAAGACTTCCTGATCGGTCGATCGAAGTGCTCGTCGATACTCGTCCCATCCCGTCGTGATTTGGCTGATTTGGCTCATTACAGGTAAACACGACCACCGAGAGTCCCTTAGGCAAGCCAGGGTCGCTTCCGAATATTCCAATAGATGAAATATCGATGGAAATCAGTGTGAGTACTGGTCGTGCTGGCCACCAACTATGAAGTAAGACTCGAGGTTCTGCTATCGTCAGTTTGGAGTGAATCAGTACGTCTCTCTCCAGAACGTTCTCACCGAGATGAGTCTCAATCAGATCTCGAAGTACCGGTCGTCAGTGGCCCTGTTGAATCGTTTCCGATTGGATTTTCCGAAAACACAGTTGTCACCAACGCTCACTCGGAGAAAGGTAAGGAAAGCCGTAGGCAGGGCTCTCACAACCAGCCAATCCTTGAGCGTCGGATGATGGCGTCGGGAAATTGTCTTGACCAGTTGTGAGAGCGCAGTTAGAGCATCGGACGGATGCATAAAACGCGTACCGGTAACACAAATGCTGATTGTAGTAACCCACAGACGAAACCGATTGTATCAGTCAGAATGCTCCGATAGTTGCTCAATTTTGTAATCAGTAATCAGTCAACCGGAGCTTCCCATCGACTTCATACAGATGGCCCCGCATGTAGAGTCGTTCAATGATATCCTCGGCAGCAGGCTGCTGCAAATCTTCTTCCTGTGCCAAGACAGCGTAGGCGTCCTTGTAGGTGAGTTCTCCCTCACTTGGCAGTGCGTTCGCCAGTGCATCGAGGGCGTCTTGCGCAAGTGGTGTGAGTGGCGACCTCCGATTCGAGATCATAGATGGAATCAATATGAGGACTGCTGATGTAAATCCTCGGGACAAAATAAACGAGAGTCGGTGAGCACACACCGGATTTCCTTTGTTTTCTTGCAAGCCCGTATGGACGAGACCGGTGAGAGACACGATCATCGTAACATTCGTTCCAGAGTTCCACGGACTGACGATCACCCCCCACCCCACTTTGTCATGAGTAAACCGAGAGAAAGTAACCGAAAACAAAACCTAGAGTTGATCATTCTAGCAAATTGAGTTGGATTATATATACTACGGGTATTGTTTGTGCTATCGGGATAAATAATTTTCCCCGGCAAAAGTAGTATCGTATCCGCTGAAGAAACCCCCCTTCGCACAACGTTACTCATGACAAAGTGGGGGGTGTGGGGGATCCATATCGTATAAGACGTGTCTAAGAACGCTTCTCGCGGCCGTTTACTCATGACAAAGTGGGGTGTCTGACTATCGATGACTACTCGCTGACCGTGTGGCGATCATAGTTCACAACTCCTGCCAAAGTGGGGTGGACTATGCAACGGCTGTAACTCACGATACTCCTGTCACTACGGTCAGGGGGATTTATATAGAATTAGACTGATACGACACGCATGGGATTAGGCCATCTATCCGCAGACGATCCAATATTTTTGGATGAAGATGTCTTCCGAGATTCCTATACTCCTGAGGAGATGGTAGCTCGTGATGAGGAGCTAAACGAATATCTACAAACGTTCAAGCCGATTGTCCGAGGAAAACGACCCCGGAACGTGTTTCTCTATGGCAAAACGGGCGTAGGGAAAACAAAAGGGACAGAACTTGTGATGGATCGATTGATCGAGGATGCAAACGACCTCTCGGTCAATGGTGATGAGATCTCTGTCAGAGTAATAACCCTCGAATGCAAGCAGCTCAACACCTCTTATCAGGTTGCGGCTAATCTCATCAATAAATTCCGGACAGAGGCTAACCGTTTTCCGACGACTGGTGTTCCTGCTGGTGACGTTTATAATACGCTTTATCGCCATCTCCGTGAATTAGATGCAACCCACTGCGTTATTGTTCTTGACGAGATCGACTCGATCGGGTCCGATGACGAGATCCTTTATTCGTTGCCTCGGTGTAATGATAATGGAAACGTCCCCCCAGAGAAAACGAAAATCGGTGTTGTCGGCATTTGTAACAGTTTCTCGTTCAAGCGTGGTCTGTCCGCCCGTGTCCAGGATAGCTTGTGTGATGAGGAGATCCTGTTTCCGCCTTATGATGCAAACGACTTGCGCAAGATCCTGTATCAACGTGCTACGAAAGGTATCGTGGGGGTTGAGTATCATGATGAAGCAGGGGTAACAGACTACGGCGTTCTGGGCGACGATGTCATCCCACTGATTGCGGCCCTTGTTGCGCAGGAATCTGGCAGTGCTCGCGATGCACTCTCTCTTATGTACCTCTCTGGGAAGTCATGTCGTGAGCGCGATGGCGACACTATCTCTGAGCAAGATGTCCGTGAAGCTCGTCAGCGCGAGGAACAAGGACGGACAGCAGACGAAATACGACAACTCCCAATTCAGGGCAAACTGACGATGATGGCAGTGATGAAACTTGAGGATGCTGGCTATCCGCCTCTCCGTAGCAAGGATATTTACAAGGCCTATTCCCTGGTGGCAGAAGCAGCAGACACTGATACTCTTTCTCTTCGGAGTTTTCGTCGACGTGTCTCCGATCTCTTAGTCCGCGACTTTCTTGCTTATAAGGAAAGCAACGAGGGTAAATCCGGCGGGAGTTACCGCAAGTACGAACTGGGCGGTATTGACGATAATGTTGCTCGTGAAGTTGTTACCCAAAACGAGGATGGGGAGTCAGGGAGGTTGGCCGATATTGCCAGTCGTTCATTCGTACAGAAATTCCGAAGAGCATTGGGTGAGCCCTAAAACAAGCCTCTCGTTCCCTCTGGCGACTTGTTTGTTTTCTACTGTTGCTATTTATCAGATATTGTGCTAAAAGCATCCATATGTCGAGTAGTACCGTCTTGTTGAGTGCAACAGGTGGTGCTCATTTCGTTGGGCTACTATGCTGGTTAGTATAGCATACTAACTCTCAAACAACCCGTCTGATTCACGCCTTCATTCGTATATCTAACCCGTAATTTTATAGCCAACGCGAATAATATGCCGTATATGGATAACCTGAATAACCATCGTAACCCGACAAACTCGCATAACTCGTCTAACCCGTGTTACACGGGTTACGAGGTGGTTGT